>JBCCCX010000347.1:0-3172 GCA_039033275.1 Pseudomonadota bacterium
GCGAACCCTGCATAGAGCGCGTCGTGTAGCGCGGGAAGAATTGGGGCGAGCCCTTCCATACATGCGTCTTGATCCATAGCGAGGGCCTCCGGGTTCGGTGCGCCCATGCTGCCCTATTAGCACGACTAAATCAACGCAAAATATAACTCGTTCGATAACCGACCACGCAACCTATTGATTTGCATCGCGTTTCCAACGCTTCGCGGCCGCCATCTTGGCAATCTCGCTCCGCTGCTCCGGTGTCAGCTTCTTGGCGCGAGCGGCGGCACCCTTCCGCCCCATCGCAGCGGCGGCTTCATCCTTCTCGGGCTTCTCAACGTGTTCCTCGTCAGCTTCGCCCGTCGCGATCTGCATGACGCGGACGGCATTGCCGATCACGTCGGCGGGGCGCTTCTCGCCTTTAGGTCCGGTGGGCATCAGGAACTCGCTTTCGGGCGAGGGGCACAGCGCACGCAGACGCCGCCACCTCGGCCACGGAAGTTGCCATGTTCGCCTTCACAGAAGGCTTCGTTGCAGGTGTTGCAATAGCGCTTCGTCATCCGCTGGCGAGCAAAAGCTTCGTCGCAGATACGACACGTGACCCAAACCCCATCATTCAAAATGCGCTCTTTATCCGTGGACATGCCCACCTCCCATGCTCACCGCTAAGCATATAGGAAGCGCAGGCCGTTCGCGATACCGTCGTCAAGATCGGCGGTTTTCAAACTGAGACACTACCGGTTGTCGGGCCCGGTGTTCTTGTCCCATCCGCTGGGCATCAGAGACCAAAGACGCCGGACCAGAACTGGCGGTCTCGTTCGTTTGCCTCGGCAACGGCGGCCCTCTCCCAGAACGTCATCCGATCATACTCCTCGCGGTGTCGACGCTCGATCTCGTCAGCTTGCCGTCGTTGGCTCTCCTTGAGGGCCAATGCCACTCCGGCCGGTTGGGTCCGCCTGGCATCGCGCATGTGTTCGAATAGCGTCTTGCCTTGTCTCGCACGCCAAGCATCATCCCAAACCTCGCGCTCGTGTGGCGGTATCATCACGACCCGCCGAAGCCGCTGTGCTCGTCGTCTACCGGCTTCCACCGGCCGTCCTTCGACATCTCGCAAAGCAACAGATCGCCGAACCTGTGATTGTGCATCCGTGGCAGCGGCGCGGCATCCTCACCGAACCACGCCTTCGCCAACTCGGCGCGTTCCGCATCAGTGCAGTCGCCGTCCACGCGGTTGTTGATCTCGATAACCGCACGACCGTCCAGGGTCCGCTGGCGAACGATGCCCCAAGGGCTCTCGCCGGGCAGGCGCATCTTCACGACCTCTGTCATCGGCACCAATCCCGCCTCTGCGGCCACACCACGGCCAGCCCCTCGTCTAGCAAAACTTCCCCGGCCTCGCGACCATCGGGAAGCCACCACGTCGAGAGCGTGCGGCCGTATCGGCCCTTGGCTCCCGTCGTGCGGACATCGAAGCCGTCCGCCAGAAGTTCGGATAGGCGGTCGCGAGCGGCAAGGCCTATCTCGATCTCCGCATCGCACTTCGCGGTATGGCCGATCTCAGGTGCGTCGATGATGTCGTGTCGGTGGCGCTCTCGTCCGATCCAGAGAGAGTCGGCATCAGCCACACAGTCCGCACGGCGCCCATGGTCTGGACATATCGGCATCGCATACGCCGGCGCGCAGGCGGTGAGGAAGAGGAGGAGGGCGAGGCGGGCTGCGTTATACATTACCGGTCCACAGAGGTTCTGTCTTTGTCTGGGGCAGCGAAAGCGCGCTCAAGCAAGTCAGGCAAGCGCTCGGCCAACGTCCCCCATTCCTCGTCATCGGTCGCCTCGGTATATGCGCACAGATGCTCGACGGGGTCGAAGTCTTCGCGCGCCAGACCTTCGCTGGCGCACCAGTTCATCCATTCCACGGATCGCTGCACGAGGCGCAGCAGAGCCTCACGGTTTGCGTCGGCCATCACCGCTCTCCCGCTCAAACGAAATCGCCGCCACCCATGGATTGTCAGCCCAAGTTCTGCCGGGTTTCTTCCCGTTGATGCTGTCCCAAAGGGTCGAGAAAGACCGGCGGGCGTTGCCCGTGCCTGACAACGTGCCCGAGTAGTCTCGATACCGCATCGTGCCTGCCGGAAACTCGCCTAGCGGCTCTACGCCTTCTGCTATGGCGTCTTCGTTCGATATGCCCTGCAACCGCTCCACGCGCACGTCGGTCACCCGAAGCGTGATGCGGGACCGCGATCGAGGCATGTGAATACTCGGGCGCCATCGGCTGACGGAGATGCCGTCGCTGCTGCTGTATCCGGCCACCTGATCGTGGATGTCCGCGCGGTAGATCGTTTCCGCATCGCGACCCGGCGCCTCGTTAGGCGCCCAGGCCTCGCGGACCCATAGGCGATCGCCAGGAACATAGCTTACCTTGAAACTCGGCCCGCATCTGTGATCCGCCGTCCAGCGGTTCCACGTGTGCGTCATCCCACGCGGGTTCTCGGCAGTCCGCTCACCACCGCAGTAGCTATCCAGATAGTCGCCAGGGCGCTCCACCGCGGGGACATCGGTTAGCACTCGCCTCGTCTGCGTCTTCGTGCCTGCGAGAATGGCCCGGACCATCGAGCCGCTGAAAAGGGTCGGGCGGTCCGCCATCACGCGCCCTCCCCATGGGAGAACGGGCCCGGAATCTGCTGCACATTTTGCAACACAAATTGCTGCACAGCGGTTCGGCGAGCCGTGCAATGCCAGTGGCTTGCGGCGGCATTCGATCCGCCATGACGGCCTGTCCCTCCGCCATCGCCCCTTTCGAACCGGACCGTTCGGCCCCTAGCGCTAGGCGGTTGCGGTAAGGCTGCGTAGGTCGCGCAGGTGCTCCGCCGAGAACGTTTTGTCCTCCAAGGCGAGCAGGAAGCGTTCGACGGCTTCGGCGAGGTCGGGGCGATCAAACGAAAGAGCGTTGCCCTTGAACGCGTAAACGGCTGCGGCGAGACCGGCGTCTTTGGAATGGCCGGCTTCGAACGCGGCTAACGCCTCGTCGAACTGTGCGATGGCTTCGGCCATCCAACCCGCGAAATCCGCGCGCAGGGCGTCATGCGCGTCGCTCGCTACAGAAACGCGGTCGATGCCGTCATCCTCGCAAAGGTCGACGGTCTTGCGAATGTGGTGGATCTCATAGGGATAGCCGGTGTCGCTGACGGCGTGGA
>JBCCCX010000348.1:0-3162 GCA_039033275.1 Pseudomonadota bacterium
CCCTGCCCAATCCGGTCGGGCTGGCGGCCGGGTTCGACAAGAATGCCGACGTGCCGGACGCGATGCTGCAGAACGGCTTCGGCTTCGTCGAATGCGGCACGGTCACGCCGCGCCCGCAGTCCGGCAACGCCCGCCCGCGCCTGTTCCGCCTGCCCGAACACGAGGCGGTCATCAACCGGATGGGCTTCAACAATGCCGGGCTGGATGCGTTCTCCCGGCGCCTGCAGTCCAGACGGGGCAAACCCGGTATCGTGGGTGCCAATCTGGGCGCCAACAAGGATAGTGCGGACCGCATCGGCGACTATGTGGAGGGGCTAACCCGGCTCTGGGGCTTGTGCGACTATTTCACGGTCAACATCAGCTCGCCCAACACGCCGGGCCTGCGCAAGCTCCAGGGCGCGGACGAGATGGACGCGCTGCTGGAGCGGATCGCCCAGACCCGTGCCCAGCTGTCGAGCGGCGGACGGACCTACCCCATATTCCTGAAGGTCGCGCCGGACCTGGACGCGGCGTCCGTCCCGCGCGTGGTTGAACAGGTCCGCACCTATGCGCTCGACGCGATCATCGTGGCCAACACGACGGTGGACCGCCCGGCCGTCATTGGCGCGCGCTGGGCGGACGAGGCGGGCGGCCTGTCGGGCCAGCCTTTGTTCGAGAAATCCACGCGCCTCCTGTCGCAATTCTTCGACGCCACGGAAGGCCGCGTCGACCTGATCGGCGTCGGCGGGGTCGGATCGGGCGAGCAGGCCTACGCCAAGATCCGCGCCGGCGCGCGCGCCGTGCAGCTCTACAGCGCGCTGGTCTTCCGCGGCCCGCAATTGGTGGAAGAGATTTGCGACGACCTGTCCGCGCGGCTCAAGGCGGACGGGTTCGCGACCATTGCGGACGCGGTCGGGACCGGCTAGCCGCTCACGCTAGAACGGCAGGGCGCGGCGCTTCGTGTAGCGCGTATAGCCGACATTCGCGCCCAGGCGCACGCCCACGCCGGTGCGCACGGGGGCCAGCGTGATGTCGTTGGTGCGCTGGTAGTTCACCGCCATGCCGCCCACGAGGAAGGCGGAGCCGTCCACGCCGGGGAAGCGGCGGTAGATGTCGTCGACGCGGGTCAGCCCGTAGACCAGGGTGAAGACCTTGGACGCCTCTCCGCCCGCGTCGAAGCCGATGGTGGGGCCCTGCCAGTAGAGCTCGCGGTTGGTGCCGTCCTTCATCCAGAGCGTGCCCTTGCCGAAGCGCGCGCCCACGGTCAGCGCGCCGCCGCCTTCTTCGCCCGTGATATAGCCGACGGGCTTGCCGCGTTCGCGGAACAGGCGCTCGATGGCGGTGGCCGCCGATTCGCTCGTCACGCCCAGATGGGTGGAGATCGCCGCGACCAGCTCGGACTGCTCATAGGTCTGGGCGTCCGTCTGCGCCCCCGGCTCCCCCAGGCCCTGGGCGGTCCGGATGTCGGCGGCGGAGGTAGGGTCGTTGGCGGGCGTGGCGCAACCGGCCAGCAGAACGTCGCAAAGCAGGGCGTAGAGCAGGACGCTGATCGGGGCGAAGAGGCCGTTGCGCGGGAAGGCGGGGCGGGTCATGTCGAAAACTCCGGACGGTGAGGGCACAGGGTCGTTCATTACGGTTAACAAAGGACGAAATTGTGGCGGGAGACCTGCGCGGGAAATCCGGTGCGTTCGACCGCATTCTGGTCGTGGACTGGAGCGCGGCCAACGCCCCTGTGACCGGGGCGGACAGTATCTGGATCGCCGACAGCGACGCGCCCACGCGCAATCCGCCGACCCGCGCGGCCGCCATGATGCGGGTCGGGGCCGCGATAGAGGCGACCCTGGAGCGGGATGAAAGACTGCTGATCGGCTGGGATTTCGCTTTCGGGTACCCGGCCGGATTTGCGGGCGCGCTGGGCCTGCGGGGCTGGCGCGGCGTCTGGGCGCATATCCACGCCCATGTGCGGGACGGGGCCGACAACCGCTCCAACCGGTTCGAGGTCGCCGCCGCGATGAACCGCGCGCTGGGTGACGCGCCCGGCCCGTTCTGGGGCCACAGCCGCGCCGCGCCGCCGCCGGGCCTGCGCGCGAAACGCTATCTGTCGGACGCGGACCGGGTCTGGCCGTTCGAGGACTTCGCCTATCTGCGCGCCGTGGAACGCCGCCTGCCCGCCGCCTCGCCCGTCTTCAAGCTGGCCTATACGGGCAGCGTCGGCAGCCAGACGCTGTTGGGCATTACGCGGCTGGAGGGCTTGCGCCGCGCCTGGCCGGGCCGGATCGCCGTCTGGCCGTTCCAGACGGATTTCGCCGCCGACCTGTCCGCGCCGGTCGTACTGGCGGAGATCTACCCGTCCGCGCACGACGTGCCGGACGGGCCGGACGTCAAGGACCGCCGCCAGGTCGAGGCCGTGCTGCGAGACTTCGTGGCTTGGAACGCGGATGGGTCCCTGCGGACCCGGCTCGCCGCGCCGGGGCTGAGCGGCGCGGCGCGTGAGGCGGTGCGTTGCGAGGAAGGCTGGGTCGTCGGTTTGTAAAGGGGCCTGTGAGAAGATAGCCATCCGGGCAGCCTCAAGGGTCCTGCCGGGCATCGCGTCCGCGGCCTTGTCTGTGTTTCGCGTGTTTCCATGCCGTGTGGCACGAGGCGCGGGCCCCGCCCCGCGACGGGGAAGGGAGAAGAAGAACCATTTACGCGAAGGCGAAGGCCCGCGCGGTCCGGTCAGAGCGCACCCGGTCGTCAGCGCCGCATCTGCCACGGGCCCCGAGGGCACACCGTGGGAGGCCGGGAGGGGCGGGGGCCTTTCGGGCCTCCCGCCATCTTCGGCCGGGTCCAGGGAGGGGTGCACGACAGGCCCCGGGCTTTGCGCCCGCCGCCCGCCGCTCACGGCGCACTCCCGACCCTTGTCGGTCGCTTCGCCGGGTGGGACCCGGGACGCCGCATTACCTCGCCCCGCATCCAGCCCACCGAACGTCCCCTGACGTGAGGGCAATGCAGCCCCTCGTGCCGACAGGAAACAGGAGGGACTATGGGGCAGGATGGGTAAGGGGGGAGGGGATTTTGGAAAAAAAGACGAAAGCGCGAGAGAAAGCAGCGCGCTATGCCGAAGTGTCAAGGCGCATGAACGCGGATGGATCGGAAATCGGCGCTGTATAGCTATGTTTTCCTCCCCCTTCAGGGGGAGGTGGC
>JBCCCX010000349.1:0-3153 GCA_039033275.1 Pseudomonadota bacterium
GGATCGGGCACCGCGGCCGTGAGCCCACCCGGCGGGGAGGGAAATGTTTCTGCGCCCGTTTCGGCCAACCACTCGTAGCTCGTGCGCCCCTCGGCATCGCGGCACATTCTCGCGCAACGTTCCGTAAAGCCGGCATGGTCGCTGTGAACCCGCCGGAGATGGGCGCGGAGGGCCGTCGGGTCGGGCGCGAGCCCGCCCGCCACGCATTCGGTCCAATCGGTCCGGACAGGGAAAAGGTTGGACATCGTACGCCTTCCGGGCCCGCAGGGCCGTCTTTTGGTAAAGGGGGAAAGGATCAGGCCGCCGGGTTCATCGACCGGGCGCCGTCCGCGGGTTGTCGGATGGACGCGCGGAATCCGTGTCGAGGACAGAGACCGTCGTCGGGTCTGGGGCCGAGGCCGTGTAATGATTGGCTGTCAGCCCGCAGGGATCGAACGCCTTCGCTCTCCAGTGGATGACGTAGGATCGACAGGCTCGGCGGCGGGCCGGCACGTCATTCACCGCGTTGTACCGGCCAACAGATGGGATTTAGCGGGCTGGCGGCGACTTCGCCCGGACCAACGCCCGGCATGAATTTCTGCCAATCGCCGGACACCATCGTGGGCGCATCCACGACCCGCGCGCCATCGGCATAGTAGGTGTTGGCCAGGACGATCCGGCTGCGATCGGTCCGGTTGCGAGCCGCGGTGTGGAAGTTGAGGTTGTGGTGAAAGCTGACCTCCCCAAGGTCGAACGGCGTCTCGTCCACTGACACATTGTGGCGCGCGAAGAGCTTCGAGACGTTCTTGTCATAGCTCGTCGAAGACTTTTCGAACGCCACGCCATCGACCAGTTCCCAGACGCTGCGCGGATAGGCGAAGGAAAGAGGCCCCATCGCGAGTGGGATCGCCTGTGCGGGGGCCCAGGCGGTCACGACATCGTGGGTTTCCAAGGGGAAGTGATGGTCGTCGAAGTGCCAGGGCGTGCGACCGCAGCCCGGCTGCTTGGACAGGACGTTGTCGTGATAGAGCCGTACCGCCGGCACCTCGAGCAAGGCGGCGCAGATTTGCGCGATGCGCGGCGACAACACATAGGCGCGCAGCAGATCGTCGTCAGGCCAAATCATCTCCATGCTCAGGAAGCGGTCCTGAACACCGTCATCTGGATCGGCGCCGAATTCCGCCTTGAGCAGGCGGATCAGCTCGGCCCTCAACCTCATCGTCACACCGGCCGAAAACACTTCCTTGAGCTTGATAAAGCCGTTCTCGCGGAAGAACGCGACGTCCGCATCGGTCAAGTCGTAGGGGCGCGAGAGCTCGGCGAAGACCTCCTCGTCGGACGGCAACGGCACCTCGGGAAGTGGCGGCGCGCGCTCGAACTCGGTGATCTCGCCGTCGTTATCGGCAAGGCTGACATACCAGTCCCACCAGGCCTGATTGTCCTGATCCCAGGGTTTGCTGACATCCGTGTCGGACGTGGTTTGGGGGCCGTTCATCGAGCACTCCGAGACTTCGAGGAGGGCAGGAGGTAATCCGATATGAAGGCGCAACAATGCGGCGGCGCGACCTTTCGTGAGCTCGGAAGGCGAAGACTGTGGCGGTAGGCGGCGCCAGCGGGCCGGCGACGGGCGGGCTCCGAGCACGTTGTGCGAAGTGTCCCCGCAGTTGACCCGTGAATACCGGGTATCCGATCGAACGTCCGCGGGATCCGTCCCGGTCGGGTGAAATGGCTTCGCGCGGCCCTTTATCCGGGACGACCGACGGACCGGTCATCCGGGGCGTGCCTACGCTATGTCCACCTGTCGCTCCGCGATTGGCGTCGGCACGGCATACATACAGCCCGCTCGACCGGGCCCCTTGGGGGACCCTTACAGGAAAGTTCATCGCAATGCCCCATCTGCACGCGGCCGCGTAGACCGACCCATGGGCGCGACGGACGTCGGGCCGCCCTGCCGCCTGCGCAAGCTGATGACGTTGTCACATTCGCACGCTCATCCCGTCGACGAGGTGCCCCACCGCGAAACCGGGCGCACGACCTTGGCAGACGGATGCCGCCAGGAGGCCTGTTTCGCTGACACCAGCGACCACGGGCAATCGGCGGACCCCTGTGAGAACACCATCGCGGCGGTGGTGGTAGGGCCCTGACGCTTCCCTGCCCCAACAACCGCGCGGGCGTTTCCGTCGTCGATGGTGAGCGCGGCATCCCGGAAGATCGACTTGCGGAGGTTCAGGATCCCTTTGTGCGGGTGGAATGCGCGCCAGCCCAGCATATCAGGACGGGCTCGGCCTTCCCGCGCGGTCGCAGGATATCGTGGCGGCCTCCACGCGGTTTCCGGGCCTCGACGAGCGTATTGTAGCGCGCACCGACCGACGAGTCGCGGCCCGCCCACACAGCCCGTCCGGTCGTCTT
The DNA here is from genome assembly GCA_039033275.1 of Pseudomonadota bacterium. Taxonomy (GTDB): domain Bacteria; phylum Pseudomonadota; class Alphaproteobacteria; order Caulobacterales; family Maricaulaceae; genus Litorimonas. Next base: position 2,389 of record JBCCCX010000349.1, read on the forward strand.
CAGTCACACGACCGCGCTTCGCAAGGCGCCGCTCCTTCACGACCTGATGAAAGGCGTAATCGTCACAGCGTTGATCTTCCTTAACCCAGGTCCCAGGGGCGTTGCCCTGCGACTTTGCCTTGGCCAAGATGCGCTTGCGGGGGCGGGAGGACTTGTTCGGCCCCGCCCTCTTCTGCCTCCTGATTCCGTCCAGGCTCTCGCGCGACCGCTCTCCGTCGCGCTGTCGAAGCTGAGGCCGACCGATACACACGCGGCCTTGGTCATTCCCGGATCATCTTCGGGCTCGACATCTTTCTGGTGCGGCAACTTATTCGTGACCGTTCCGGACGACCTGATCGACGCGGCGCAGATGGATGGCATGTCGGAATACGGCATCGTCTGGACCGTCAGACGGCCCACCGCGATCCCCGCGCTACTGGCCTCTGGGATATTTAGCATCTTGGCCCACTGGAACGGCCATTGCCGGCCGCAGCATCGTCCTTGGCCTCCCCCTAAAGCTGTCTCTCTGTGCGGGGGGTTTTTCAAGCTGGACGGAGGGCATCGGACTGGGGCGTTAATAGGCCCGAACCGGAGCGGCTCGTCGCGAAGCTTCGACGGGTCGGCGTGCAGGTGTCACAGGGCCAGTCGGTGGCCGGGGCAGCCCGCTGGATCGGCGTGACAGAGGGTATGTCCGCATTTTGGCGCCAAGAATTTGGAAGGCCGAAGGCCCAGCAGGTGAAGCATTCGAAGGTTCTCGAAGCGGCACATGCGAACGCTTGCTCTCGA
>JBCCCX010000350.1:0-3146 GCA_039033275.1 Pseudomonadota bacterium
CGCGACAGCTGGGCGAGGGCGAGGACGGGTACATTAAGTTCCTTAGCCAAGGCCTTGAGACCTTGGGTGATCATGGTCACTTCCTGAACCCGGTTGGTGGATGAGTTCATCATCGCACCGCCCGTCAATAGCTGGAGATAGTCGACCACGATCAGGTCCAGCCCTTTCATGCGCTTCAGACGCCGCGCGCGCGCCGCCATGGCCCCGATGGACAGGCCGCCCGTATCGTCGATATGCAGCGGGATGCGGCTGATCTCGTCGGCGGCATCGCGCAGATGCTCGTACTGCTCCGGGTTGATTTCGCCGCGCCGGATACGGTGTGACGGGACAGTGGAATGCTCGGCCAGCAGCCGGGTGGCGAGCTGCTCGCTGCTCATCTCCAGACTGTAGACCCCGACCACGCCGCCACCCACCGTCTTCTCCACGCCGTTTTCGTCGGTTTCCGTCTTGTGCGCTTTGGCGACGTGGAAAGCGATATTGAGCGCCAGCGACGATTTACCCATGGAAGGGCGACCGGCGAGAATGACCAGATCGGATTTGTGCAGGCCCCCCAGCTGCGCGTCCAGATCGTCCAGTCCGGTGGCGATGCCCGACAGCTGGCCCTTACGCTGATAGGCCGCCGTCGCCATCTCGATGGAATCGATCAGCGCGTCTTCGAAGGACACGAAGCCGGTCTGCGTTCCGCCGATCTCGGCGAGGTTGTAGAGCTGCATCTCGGCCTGCTGGATCTGGGCCGACGCATCCTCTTCGCTATTCTGGTCCTTTGCCGTCTCCTTCATGGTATCGCCCAGGCGGATCAGCTCGCGCCGCATGGCCATGTCGAAGATCAGGCGGGCATATTCGGGCGCGGTGGAACCGGGTGGGGCCTGTTCCAGTAGCAGGGCGAGATATTCCACGCCGCCAATGTCCGCCAGCGTGTCGTCCTTGGCGAAGCGGTTCTTGAGCACGATCGCGTCGGCCAGCTTGCCGTGCTCGATCAGACTCGCCATGGCGCGGTAGATGTTGACGTGCAGCGGATTGTAGAAGTGCTTGGCTTCCACGATGGAGCTGACGCGGTGATAGATCTCGTTGTCGTAGAGCAGTGCGCCCAGCAGCGCTTGTTCGGCTTCCATGCTGTGCGGTGTCGTGTCGAGCTCGATCCCGAAATCGTCCGCAGCCGACATCGAATCTTCGGGAATGTAGTCGTCGGGCATGTCGAGCGGCTGGGTCATTCTGTGGCTGTGTCACGAGTTCGGGCGGGCGACTTTAGAACAGAATGAGAACAAAATTCTATACTTTTCCACAGTGTGTGGGCTATGGGGATTGCGGGGAAAACAAGGGTTCCAGGGCAAGCATGACCGCAACGCGCCGCATTATCGGTTTCGATCCTTCGCTCGTCGCCTGCGGGTGGGGCGTGATCGATGTGACGGGAAACAAGACCGCGCATGTGGCCCACGGCGTCATCCGCCCACCGCGCAAGGAGCCGTTGGCGAGCCGCCTGTCTTACCTTTTCGTGGAATGCCGGGCCGCCATCGACGTGCATCGTCCGAGCGAAGCCGGGGTGGAGGAGGCGTTCATGAAGGACAACGCCATGAGCGCGCTAAAGCTCGGCCAGGCGCGCGCGGCCTGCATCCTGGCGGCGACGCAGAGCGGGTTGGTCGTCGGGGAGTATGCGGCGCGGCTCGTCAAGAAATCCGTCGTCGGCACGGGCGCGGCCGACAAGGCCCAGGTCGCCCACATGATGAACCTGCTGCTGCCCGGCGCCAATGTCGCTGCCGGAGACGCCGCCGACGCCCTCGCCATCGCCATGACCCACGCGAACCATGCCAGGGCCGTTTGACGGGCTCCCCGATATTCGGGATCGTGCGGGCATGAGACCGTTCATGCTGTCCGGTCTATGGAATAAGCCTTACTTGCGCGGGGGCGCGTAGTCGCAGCAGACCGTCGCCGGCGGCTGCGGTGTGGGGGCGGGTACCTCGATATAGACGGGCTTCTCGACTTCGACGATCTTTTCCACTTCCACGATCTTCTCGACTTCGACGATCGTCTCGACCGGTTTTTCGACTTCTACGGTCTGGATCTGAGGGACGTAGACGACCTGCGGGGGCGGGGCGAAGCAGCAATCCGTCGCCGGTGTGCCGTAGCGCGATTGGGCGGCCATGCCGTAGTCGGGACCCGGCGCACAAGCCGACGGCGCGCAGCCGCTCCCCGCGTAGCGATGCGACGTGCCCCCATAGGCGCAGCTCGACAAGCCCAGTGCCCCGACCGCCAAGGTCAGCGTGGATAGGGCGGCGAACCGATGCACGTAAAACTGGGCCATGGGACGCCTGTTAACCATGACCGATTAAAAAATTGATAAGAGTCGCGACCCTGAGTGACGCAACATTGCCCGACACGCAGGCCACCATGTGCTAGAGCTGTCCGAATCGATGCGGTGAGGCGGCAATGATCGGAATGGTGAGCGGAACCTGCCTTCTGGCGGGCCAGACCACCGCAGGCGGCGAGGCGATCGTCGATTGCGGCGGCGTGGGATATCTTCTGCGTTGCGGCATACGGACGTTGCGCGACATGCGCGAAGGCGAACCTGTCCGTCTGCATGTGGAAACGCATGTACGCGAGCAGTCCATCACGCTCTACGGCTTCGCCACTGAGGAGGAGCGCGCCTGGTTCGAGCGGTTGCAGGCCGTCCAGGGCGTAGGGCCGAAGGCAGCGCTCGCCATTCTCGATATACTGTCGCCGGGCGAAGTGATGAGCGCGGCCGCGCTGGAGGACAAGACAGCGTTTTCGCGAGCTTCCGGCGTGGGTCCGAAACTTGCCACACGCATCGCCACGGAATTGTCCGGCAAGCCGCCCCCTGTGGGCCGTGGCTTTACCTCCGCCTTCACCGCCCCGACGTCGGACGCGGTCGACGGCGCGACGCGCAACGAGGCGCTCTCCGACATGCGCCTGCGCAACGATGCGATCAGCGCGCTCGCCAATCTCGGCATCGGCCAGAGCGAAGCCCTGCGCGCCGTGGCCGAAGCCTAAGGCACGTTTGCCGACGATCCGCCGCTGGACGATCTAGTGCGCGCGGCGTTGAAGGCTTTGGGGTCGTGAGACGGATCCTCAGACATTTTTCCTCCCCCTTCAGGGGGAGGTGCCGCGAAGCGGCGGAGGGGGCTGTTTGC
>JBCCCX010000351.1:0-3141 GCA_039033275.1 Pseudomonadota bacterium
CCTGATAGCTGTCTCGACAGCGCCATTCTTGACGCTTGTGTCAAAATACGAGTGCTATCATGTTTGACAACGTCGTCAAGGATCAACACACTCTTCCCGACAGGAGAACGGACGGGAGTGGGCAGCGGTGGTTGGCGTGAGGCGCTTCAATGAGGGCGAGGTCGTCGATCGCGCGATGGAACGGTTCTGGCGCCATGGCTGGGAGAAGACGACCATGGCGGACCTTGCCGCGGCTACCGGCGTGCAGCGCGGCAGCCTCTACAACGCCTATGGCGGCAAGGCGCCGATCCTACTGATGGCGCTCGACGCCTACGCGGCGCGCTGGCGCCCAGGGATCGAAGCGGCGCTGGCCAAGCCCGAGCCTCATGACGCCATGGCCGCGTTCCTGGACGTGCATATCGAGCGGATGGCCGATCCGACCAACCCGCCGGGGTGCCTCGCGACGCTAGTGGCGACGGAGGCGGTTGGGACGGAACCAAGCGTGGCCGAGCGGATCGACACGCAGTTCAAGAGGACAGAGGACGCGCTCGAAGCCCATCTCGCCCGGGCGCAGTCACAGGGGCGGCTCGATGCCGCGCGCGACCCGCGAGCGCTCGCGCTCTTCTTCGTGGGCACATCCCGTGGGATGGCAGTTATGCACAAGGCCCATGGCGGCGACATCCAGATCGTCCGCCAAATCGCCTCCGAGGCCCTCGGAGTACTCTGCCGGAGTCCCTCGGTTCCGCCATGAGCCGGACCATCGGCAATCGGCCCGAAGCCGCCGTCGGTGGGCGACGCCGATCTCGCGGTCGCTACTCGAGACCTGCCATTTGCCGCGCGTGCTCATCGGCTCAGACGTCGAGGGCACGAACGCGGACAAATCGGCCTTTCGCGGGCGCGGCACGGTGTATTGGTTGCTGTTGATCCGCCGCCGGTCTCTCCTGGTCGAATCCTCACTGCAAAAGGGTGTTCGCTCGAGACCGTGCTACCTCGCTGGCATGCATTCTGAGGCGTCGTATCACCATCGTCTTGAAGATATCCAAAGTACAGCCTTGGGCTGTTCAACCCGGGAACGTCGTCGCGCTTGCGCCGACGCATTGCTCCTAGCGCACCATCGTCAGTCGGTCCCAATCGGCATAGTCGGGCGAGCCTTCGCCGCGAACCTCGCCGGCGTATCCGAACTCGACCATATGCACCGTTGTCGTGTGATGGCTGGCGAGGATGACCGCGTAGCACTCGTTGAGATCGGCCGCAGCAAGCAGGTGTCGGGCCTCGAACTCGGGCCAGCCGGCGTGGTTGGTACCGCGCGGCGCAGAGAAGGGGATATTGTGAAGCGAGCCAGAGAGCGAGAGATGGCAGTGGCCATGGAATATGTGCCGGATCTTTGCGCGATGGGGGCGTACTGTTTCGGCGAAACGTTCCGCGTCGAGCAGCATGATGCGATCCATCGGCGCTACGCCGGTTGGTACGGGGTTGTGGTGCATGAAGAGCCAAACCGGGCCGTCGAGCGCCGCGAGCTGGCGGCCCAGCCAGGCGGCGCGTGCCTCGCAGAAATGCCCCGCATGGGTCTCGTGGCCCCAGGTGTCTAGGGTAATCGCATGGCCGATCGGCAGCGGCGTCACCGTCTGGACGAAACCGCCTTCGCCAGTGCGCTCGGGAAAGACCTCGAGAAAGGTTGCGCGGTCGTCGTGATTGCCGATGCAGAGATGGACAGGCGTGGCGATCTCGCCGAGGCGGGCCTTCAGCCGTTCGTAGTCGGGCCGGTCGCCCCAGTCCGAAAGATCCCCGGTGATGAAGAGCGCGTCTGCATCCGGGTGTGCATTGAGGGCGTGGTCGAGCGCGCGCTCGAAATTGGCGTTCGGATCGCGCCCGCCGATTGTCTGGCCCGGTGCGGTCAGGTGGATATCGGTGAGCTGCAGGAGTTTCATGGCGGCACTTGCTTTCGAGGAAGGGGGGCCCCCGGTCGAAGCCGGGGGCCGGCGTTGCTCAGGAGCCCGAGGGCAGCAGGTCCTGCACTTCCTCGTTGAGCTCTTCCTGTAGCTCCTCCATGTTGTGGTGCTCGCCGGTCACGACCCCTTCGATGCCGTCGTATATCACCTGCGTCACCGCGAGACCGTTGTCACCCGGGTAAGCCTGCCAGTCGCGCAGCAGCGGGAGCTGGCGGACGGCGGTCTCCTTGTTTGGATTCTCGGTATAGAAGTCCTTCAGGATGATCTCGTTAGCGGCCTTGTTAGGTGGCATGTAGCCGGTGGTTCGGGCCACGTCGGCAGCCCCTTCGCCAGAGGTGATAAACTTCAGCCATTTCCAGGCAGCCTCGAGCTCGGAGGGATCCTCCGAGGTAGAGACAAGCATAGCCGAGTTACCGCCCGCAGGCAGGCCCTTCGGCGCCCCACCGATACCGGGGAACTCGTTAGTCTTGAGCGTGAAATCGCCCTTCGCGCGCTCGACCGCGCCAAGCGCAGAGGTCGACCAGAACATCATCGCGATCTCGCCCGCGGAGAACGAGGCAAGGGCTGCCTTCCACTCGAGGTTCTGCATGTCACAGCCGCGGAAGATACCGTGCATTGTGTCGAGCGCGGTCAGGCCCTCGGGCGTGTCGATCTGGAAGTCGGCGTTAACGACCGTTGGTTTGTCTTGGCTCCACATCAGCGCCTGGAGAAACCAGTTGCCGGTGATGTTCCAGCCCCAGAAGACCGGGTTCTTAACGCCGGCCTCGCGCAACGTCTGGCAGGCGGCCACGACCTCGTCCCAGGTCGTGGGCAGGTTGTCGGCCGAGAGGCCGGCTTGCTCCATGAGATCCATGTTGTAGTAGCCGACAGGCAGCGACACCGAGAAAGGCAGGCCGTGAACCTCGCCGTCGAAGGTGCCGAGCGAGAGCATCGCCTCGTGATAGCCCTCCTTTGCGAAGTCGGCTTCGTTCGCGATGAAAGGCTCGAGTGACTTGGCGATGCCCTTCTCGACGAGAATAGCCTGGCGGTTGAGGCCCTGCATCGTCACGTCCGGGAGCGTGCCGGCCACGGCCTCGCGCAGGATGGTGTTGGTGCCGTCCTCGTAGCTCTCGTAGGTGGCGCGCATCTTGATCTCGATGCCTGGGTTCTCGGCGTAGAACTTCGGCAGGATCGACTCGTAGGTCACGTCAAAGAGGTGGCTGTAGGGGTAGGC
>JBCCCX010000352.1:0-3127 GCA_039033275.1 Pseudomonadota bacterium
AGTCGGCACTCGGTCGTCGATAGGCAAACGTTGAATGCGTGATTGGCCAACTTCACATCCACGTCGCAGCGCCCGGCCGGAAGGACGATCATGCGGAGGTCGCCGACGGTCACCTCGTGGTCCGAAGTTGGCGTGGCGTGCAGGGGCGCGTGCGGATGCGGGTCTGACCCGGCGTTTTCTTCCTCTCCCGTCACGCAGTTCCTCGTCCTGATGTCATTTGCCGACGCGTCGGCCGACGGTATGGAAACAAGATTACGATGCGTCGTCCCTGCGGCAACATCCGCGCCGAGCCGTCATGTGCTTCCAAGGCGGCTTGGGGTTGGCCGCCAAGCGACCACGATCGGATCAGTCCTTTGGAAAGTCATCGGTTTCCGAACGTCGCGAGTCCCCGGGTGGTCATCGCGGCGGCGGACCTTGAGGCGAAATCCTTGAGGTTTCAAAGGACGTTATGGCGTCGGGCTACCATTCCGATGGCTGCGGGGGTGCGTACCGTCACCTGATGGGATGGATCGGACCGCCGGCCCGACCGACCGGAGGAGATGGACGAAGGGAACGGTGTGCGTGTTTTTGTCACTGGAGGACGCGGCCAGACCTCGAAGCGTGTTCCAGTCGCCTCTGGAAGAGCGACTTCGGCTTGTGCCAACGGAGCGTCGCCGATGCCTCCCGATCCGCAGGAGGCCGTCATCCCCACTGATATGGTGTTGCACGCGAAGCCGCCCGCGGCCTGTTCGACATCTTTTGCGAAGTCGATGCCCGCTCCGGCAGTCGTCTACGACTGGTGCACGTAGCGCGCGGCTCGAACGGATCGGAACGCGCCGGGAAATCCGGACCACATCGGCTGTTTGACCGTTGAGACCGAGCAGGACGTATTCCCTTTGATGCCCTGTAACACTGGCACCCTGAAGCGGCTGGGACTGCTATCCCGATCATGCGGCCATTTAGTTCAAGATGGGACCGACGGGCGTGCTGACCAATCGAGGCAATTTCGCAAAAAGTTGGTCTCGGAGCCATGTCAACGACCTTACGGACATCGCCGCCGTTTTCGAATGACCTTATGGAACGTCGATCGGTGAGAACGCTGCGCTCGATCCGTTCGGTTGACCACCCGTTTCGCCCGGAGGCGATTGGTGGACTGGCAACCATCGAGCCTTCCAGCCTTTTTCGGTGCGGGTATGCGACGAAATCCACCATCTGCCGAACGTGGTGGACCCTCAGATTGCTTCTGCCGTGGAGGGTTGGCACACGATCGCTCAATCCAGGCGAGCGGATCGCGGGGTGCACGCTCCTCGCATCTAGCGTCCCGCAACGGGCCATCGGATCAGTCGCAAAGGGCGTGCCATCGGTCCGGGCGACCGCAGGCAACGGTTCCAGCAAGATGGCGATCGCGGCCCTTTCCGAGATGTCGCGCTCCGTTTGAAGCCTGATCTTTCCACGCACTAGACGCGCGTTCTCGGCCGTCAGACCGGCCGGCGCCGCGGCCGGCGGAGCTTACTACCTTTGACTCAAGGACAATGCCGAAAGCCCTCGGCTCGTTGGCGGCTCCGGACGCCGAGGTTCGTTTCGCCAGACTCTTGTGATTTCTCGCGGCGTCCTTCGCTTGCCCGTGACATGTCGGCTGACGAGTCGGACCCGCCCACATCCAAGCGAGCCATTGAGGATTTTGGAGTGATGCAAATTTACGCTGAATTGCTTCTTTGAGATGCATGTCTCTTGCGACTTGGCGGCGATGCGCCGATGGCGGAGGGCAATCGTTATGCCCTTTTCTGTCTTCCGTTGGGGCAATTAACAGATTAACAGCCGCGGGTGTTTCTCTGTGCCTGATTGTTGTGCGGCTTCCTTGGTTAGGGTTGACTATTTCGGTGAGCTGGATTGGCCCCGAAGTGTTGTGGTATATCCGAAAGTATATCTCTAGTCGAAGTAGCCCCTGGTCATCGCGACGGCCACGGCTTGAATACGATTTGATGCGCCGAGCTTGTTGGTCGCAGTGATGGCGCGCTGTTTGACGGTCGCTTCGGCGATCCCGAGTTCGGCGGCAATGACCTTTTGGGTCAATCCGTTCCGGAGCCGACGCAGGACCTCCAATTCGCCTTCCGTGAGGGCCGCCCGATTTGTCGTGAGCTCGCACCAGACCTCGAACTTGGCCGACAACCGCTGGAGTTCGGCATCGGTCAGCTCCCGGTCGCTTCGGGCGGCGGTACAGATGGATCGCTTCCGGCCCTTCTTTATGGAAACCGCTACGCCGTAACGGATTCCCCGCTCCTCGGCGCGCTTCATGATGCCGCGGACATCCGGCAGCTTGATCTCCGACCATCGCCGCATGCCGGAGTTCATGGACATCCACATGAGGACCGGATCCCCCATGAAGTAATTTCGCTCCTCGTACTCCGCGCGCCAATCTTCGGGGTAGCCGGAGACCATGTATTCGGGGCCGGTGAACGTATAGTTGAAGCCGATCAGGAAACCTTCGGGTCCGAGCATCCGAAGCTCCTCGAGCTCCTGGTTCAGGTTCGGGATGAGTGTTCGCAGCATAATTCCGACTATGCATAGACAATTCGCTTCGGGAAGGGCTGCCGCATCGTTATATCCTTTCGGATACAAGCATTAACCAGATTGTTGACGTGGGTCTGCGTGTTGCCTGTAATTCCAAAAACGAGAGGATCTTCCGATGCGCAACCCTGCTCCCGTCGTCCTCGCAAATGCCGCTTTTACGTCCGACATGGTCGATACGTTGCGGTCGTACTTTTTGGATTACGAGTTGGATGGGGTCGTCTGTGTCGAGGTGACGTCGCATGGTTTATGGCTTCGTCACCCGGAGTATCCCATTCGCCAGTTTCTAGGTCGGGCGACCCATCCGGGACAGCCCGTGGATTACAGCCCCTTTTCAGGAGGGATCTAGATGTCCGACGTCAGCGTGGTCCGAATGCCAGAAGACGCCGCGAGGTATAACTTGGTGACGTCGTTCTTCGAGCTGCGAAAGGCCATCTTCATCGACAAGATGGATTGGCCACTCTACGCCTACGAGAGGATCGAGTTCGAGCAATACGACACGTTCAACGCCGTCTATATTATCGCGCATGACGGTGGGCGCGCCCTGGGGGCGCTCGGTTGATCCGAACGGATCACAGGA
>JBCCCX010000353.1:0-3127 GCA_039033275.1 Pseudomonadota bacterium
CGCGATCTCCTGGAGAACGGCGGCGTACTGGTCTGAGAGCGGCGCGGCGTTCGCAGCCGGAGCAGTATCCTGGGGCCGGTCCTGGGCCAGCGCCGACCCCGAGGCGAGGGCGACCCCCAAACAGGCAGCTGCACTCAAGGCAAGCTGCCGGGCAGTTAGGGTTGGCACCACTCACGTCCTCCATTCATAGCGGCTTCTTGTCGAGCCGTCCGTCGGTCGCCTACACGGGCGTCAGGTGTTAATCAATCACTACCTCGGACGGCTTTCAACGGTTTTATTGTGAAAACCGGCGGATAAAAGAGGGTTTTCATCAAATCTTGCGCGCGGCTTCACACGATCCGCTCACCGACGCGGCGTAACGAGCGGTCTGCGCGAAAAAAGTCTTGAAACTCGCCTGGATCGCGAATGCCGCTTTACCCCCACGACCGAAGCCGGCGCGGGTACGGAAAATCTCCAGATTTCAGAATTCCGACGAGAGGATGGCTGGGGTGGCTGGACTCGAACCAGCGGTACACGATACCAAAAACCGTTGCCTTACCAACTTGGCTACACCCCAGTATCCGCAATAGCCGACCGCGGGTCTGCGGGGGCGGCCATATTCGGTGAGCGCGGCTTTTATGAGGGGCTTTTGCAAAAGGCAACGGCCAAATTCCACCCATTTGCAGACCCTCGGCGCGCGCGGGCGCGGTGTTGCGCCACGCCCCTTGCAAACTGTTTGCACGGCTCCGCCCTTGCAATCTTCCGCGGCGTCCCACATATCGAAAAACGGCAAATACCTTACCGGTAGGTGCCGCAGCCAAATCGTTGCCCAAAGAGGTCCGCGTGTCCGATACAGCTCCCTATCATAAAGACACTTCGCCCATGAGCGGGACGAAGCTCTTCTTCATTACCGTTCTCGGTGTGGTCGTGGGGCTATTTGCTTTCATCATCCTGCTATTTTCGGTCATCGCGTCCATCGCGACAGCTTTGACGGCGGGCGGCGGAGAGCCGGACGTACCGGTCGTGCTGGAAATCGACCTACGGGACAATCTCATCGACTCACCTGTCACCCCGACCCTGTTCGGTGAGGATCCACCGTCCGTCGTCGCCATCGTGCGCTCGCTCGAACGCGCCAAGACCGATGATGACGTCAAAGGCGTCTTCATTCGCGGCGAAAGCTTCGGCATGGCCCCGGCCAGCGCGGAGGAACTGCGTCTCGCCCTGATCGACTTCCGCGGCTCCGGCAAGTTCGTCGTCACCCACGCCCAAGGCTTGGGAAGCACGTCCATCCTGCCCTACCATGCCATCAGCGCGTCCGATGAAATCTGGCTGCAAGCCGGCAGCACGGTCGCGACGGCGGGGCTATACTCGCAGATGCCTTTCTACCGCGGCGTGCTCGACAAGATCGACGCGCAACCGCAATTCTTTCGCCACGGCGACTATAAGACGGCCGTCAACAGCTATACGGAAACCGGTCCTACGCCCGCCCAGATCGAGGCGCGCAGCAGCCTGCTAAGCGCCATCTTCGACGAGACGGTCGAGAATATCGCAACCGATCGTGGCCTGACGCGAGACGCCTTGCTGCGCCTGCTCGGCACGGCACCGCGCGGCGCGGCCGACGCCGTCGAGGTCGGATTGGCCGATCGTCTGGGCTATCTGGAGGAGGCACGCGACCATGTCGCGGAGCTGGCCGGGGACGAGGACACGCGTTTCGAGAGCGTGACGGACTACCGCGCGCGGCCGAAAATCGGCAAGCCGGTCATCGCGCTGATCGAGGGCCAAGGTACGATCCTTCCGGGCGAAAGCGGCGGTGACGGCCTGTTCAACGCGGCGACCAACATTGGCGGCGAAACGCTGGCCGGAAACCTGGAAGACGCGCTGGACGATGAAGACGTGAAGGCGGTCGTGCTGCGGATCAGCTCCGGCGGCGGCTCCCCGGCCGCGTCGGACCAGATCCGGGCCGCCGTGCTGCGGGTCCAGGCTGCGGGCAAGCCGGTCGTCGTCAGCATGGGGCAGTATGCGGCCAGCGGCGGCTACTATATCGCGGCCCCGGCAGACCATATCGTCGCCCTGCCCCAGACGATCACCGGGTCCATCGGCATTTTCGGCGGCAAGGTGGCGCTGGAGGAAACCTTCGCCAATGTCGGCTACAATATAGAGGCGATCCGGATCGGCGGGGAATATGCCGGGGCCTACAGCGCCGACGAACCGTTCACCGAAGCCCAGGCTGAGGCCTATGCGCGCGATATAGAGCGCATGTATGAGGACTTCCTGGCCGTGGTCGCGGAAGGCCGCGACATGACGCGCGACGAGGTGTTCGCCGTGGCGGAACGCCGGGTCTGGACCGGAACGCAGGCGTTGGAGCGCGACCTGGTCGACGAGCTGGGCGGTTTCGACACAGCGCTGGCTGCGGCCAAGCGACTGGCGGAGATCGACGCGGACGCGGATGTTCACATCAAGCGTTTCCCGCGACCTAAATCGCGCGAGGAGATGTTCAACGAGCTATTGTCCGGCAGTGCGGCCGTGGGGAGCGATCTGGAGGCCTTGTCCGCCGTCATGCGCAAGCCAGAGGTCCAGGCGCTCCTGCGCGCCCGCGAGGCCCTCGGCACGCAGGGACAGGAGATGCAGGCGCAATTGCCGGTCATTCGTTAAGGCCTCCCCGGCCCATAGTCCAAGCCGGTGCGTTTCGAAGGCCATCGGCGCTTTCGCGCACCGCATCGCCGCGCTATCCTGAGCGGAATATCATCGCCTGACGCCAGGAGCGTCGGGCTTGACCGAGGGGACCGCATGAAGACGCTTGCCAGCCTGATGGGTGCGCTCGCCGCGCTCTGCCTGAGCGCCGCGACGGCGTCCGCCCAAACCCCGCCAGACGACGCCGTGCCTGAAAGCGCTTTGGCAGGGCTCTATGCCTGCGCCGAAACGGTCGACGATACGGAACGGCTCGCCTGTTTCGATGCGGTCGCGGCGTCCTTGAAACAAACCGAAAGCGACGGCGACCTGGTCGCCGTCAGCCGCGAGGAGATCGAACGGGTGGAACGCGATGCGTTCGGTTTTAACCTCCCGTCGCTTCCCCGCCTGTTCCGGTCCGGTCCCTCAAGCCAGGAGGATGCCCCAGCAAGGGAGGCCATCGACCGGCTTGTCCTGCCGC
>JBCCCX010000354.1:0-3126 GCA_039033275.1 Pseudomonadota bacterium
ATCTCCGAGAAACCCGTCTGCACGGCCCAATCGTGTGAGCGCGTTGCCAATCCCCAAATTGAGCGCTTCGCGGATGCCCAAGGCCGCTTCACCCTCCGTCAGTCCGCCTGCGCCCAGAACGCCTTCGATCAAAGCCGGGTCGAGGGTTTCGCAGGCGGCTAGAGGCACAGCCCCTAACAAGACAAGTACCTTACGTCTGGAATGGCTCATGCGGGGACTTTCGATGCGAAACGGTTTCTGGACCCGAACAACGGGTCAGCCCGTTTTGCGATCCGAGAATTGCGGCGCACGCTTCTCCAGAAACGCGCGCACCCCCTCCTCGCAGTCCGGCGCCACGAAGGCGCGTTCCAGCAGCACGCTTTCCTCCATATGCGCCGCGAACGGTCCGCCTTGCAGACTGCCATGCCCGAGCATTGTGGCCCGAAGCAGACGCTTGTTCTGCGACACGGCTTCCGGCGAACAGTTCACGGCAATATCGCGCGCCAGTTCGAGCGCGCGTGGCAACACATCTGCATTGTCGTGCAGCTCGCTGAAAAGGCCGGAGCGGATTCCGTCTTCCGGGTCGATGTAGCTCCCCGTCAGCGACCATTGCGCCGCCTTTGAAAAGCCGACGAGTTTCGGGAGATAGAAGCTGGCGGCGCCATCGAAGACGATACCCCGCCGCACGAAGGGAAAGGCGTATTTGGCTTTGTTCGCGGCAATGCGGATATCGCAAGGCAATGTCATGGTCAGCCCGACGCCGACGGCCGCGCCGTTGATCGCGGCGATCACCGGCGTGTCGAGCTTGGCGAGGGCGAGATTGAGCACGCCGCCCGTATCGCGCGGCACGCCGTCCACATGTTCCGCCTTATAGTCCAACCCGGCCGATCCGAACCCGTCCGAAATGTCTGCACCCGCGCAGAAGGCCCGCCCCTGCCCCGTTAGCACGATGGCCCGCACGCTGTCGTCGGCTTCCAGCTCGGCGAAGACGTCCATCATGCGCAGGAAGACGGCGACGTTGAAACTGTTCATCGCCTCGGGCCGGTTCATCGTCACGATGGCGACGGAGCCGACCTCCGCGTCGCGTCCGCTCAGTACAATATCGTCCGACATGATCTCTCCTTTGTCGCATGATGCGCTAGCGCAGAAACGCAGCGAGCGTCCATGAAAGGCGCCCCTTCATCAAGAGGCGGATTGCTTGGATCGGCGAGACGCCGCATGCCGTCGGACCGAAAGGGGCGCATCATGATCTTCACCACCCAGCGCATAAAGACGACCGCTCTGTCGGCTTTTACAGCGGTAATTCTTCTTTGTAGCTGCTCGGATATCCCTCGGGGCAGCCCAGAGGCGACCAGCCGCATCGCTGCGGCTGAGGCGACGAATCGCGTCGAGACGCTGCTGCGCGAGCGCGCGCAGCATCATGCCGTCACGGCTGCCTCCATCACAGTAATTTCTCCCGATGTTGCCTCCGCATCCTATTTCATCGGCACCGCAAATGAGAGCGGGTTGATGCAGGCCGCATCCTTGTCCAAGGCCGTCGCGGCAGCAGGCATACTGACGCTGATGGAGCGCGAGGGCCTCTCCATCGATGCCGATATCCGCGACCGGTTCACCTCCATCGACATCCAGCAGCTTCGCGGCGACAAACCTCTCACCGTGCGCGAACTCCTGTCTCACACAGGCGGCGCGACGCAGGGCGGCTATCCCGGATACCGGCGCGGCAAGCCGCTGCCCGCCTCTGCCGCCATCGTCACCGACCCGCCGCATCGCCTCGTCTCCGCTGTCGAACTGTCCCTGCCCAAGGGCGAGTTCCACTATTCGGGTGGCGGCTACCAGATCGCGCAAGTGCTGGCCGAAGACATATCCGGCCAGCCTTTTGCCGAGCTGATGGAAGCGCTCGTTTTCGACCCCCTCGGCATGACGGCGAGCACGTTCGCCCAGCCTATCGACCCCGACTCCGTCGCGCCCCTCACGATCATACCCGCCGATAGCGGGGCGCGTTTAAGCGAAGGCCTGTTCCGCCCGCTGCGCGAAGACTGGCTCGACTATCCCGAACAGGCGGCGGCCGGTCTCTGGACGACGTCGGCCGACTATGCGCGCTTCGTGGACGCCGTTCTCGACGCCGCGGCCGGACGACCGAGCCGTGTGTCCCCGACCGTGGCGAACGCCATGTTGCGCCCTGTTGCGGCCATGAGTCCGGACGCAGATTCGCCCTCCTACGGCCTCGGCCTCATGCTGCGCGTCGACACCGACGGCACTGTCACATCTATCAGCCATAGCGGCCTGAATGCCGGATACCGCGCCCTGTTCGAGGCGGACCCACAGTCTGAGCGCATCGTCGTGTCTTTGACCAACGCACCGGGCGGCACCGCTTTCAACCGCGAAGCCGTGGACGGCCTGCTCCGTCACGAGGCGCTCACGCAGCCGTGACGCACCGTGATTGGCGCAACTGAACCGATCGGTCCATATGCATCCCACCACAAACGCACAGAGAGTGCAGAAAGAAGAAACCATGACCGATTTCACCCTCCACACCCCTGACACCGCGCCCGAAGCGGCCCGCCCCGTCCTCGAAGGCGCGAAAGCCAGCCTCGGCTTCGTGCCCAACCTATTCGCCACCATGGCCGAAGCGCCCGCCCTGCTGAACGCGTACAGCCAGCTCGGCGAACTGCTGAACCAGACCAGCTTCTCTCCGACCGAGCAGCAAGTCGTGCTGATGACCAACAACCGCCTGAACGGCTGCGACTACTGCATGGCCGCCCACACCACGATCAGCCAGGCCAGCGGCGTTCCCGCCGACGTGATCGACTCCTTACGCGCCGGCACTGCCATCGCCGACCCCAAGCTCGAAGCGCTGCGCCAGTTCGCCATCGTCGTAAACGAAACGCGCGGCTGGCCCCAGCCGTCCGACCTCGATGCCTTCTTCGCCGCCGGCTACGGCCAGCAGCAAGTGCTCGAAGTCGTGCTCGGCACCGCGTTCAAAGTGCTGTCCAACTACACGAACCACGTCGCCGACACCCCGCTCGACGCCGCCTTCCAGCCCAATGCGTGGAACGCCGACGACATCGCAAAAGCCGCCTAGACTCTCCTCTCCCCTTCTAGGCTGCCGACGCCGCGAGTCTCAGCTCGCGGCGTCACATTTCTTAG
>JBCCCX010000355.1:0-3123 GCA_039033275.1 Pseudomonadota bacterium
CCGTCCTTTCCACCGTCACTGAGGACGCGACATGGTCGCGCTTCAATGATGAGCAGATGCTCTCGTGGGGGCGCCCCGGCGGCGACTGGATCGATGCCGAGGGCACGCCGTGGGGTGACGCGCCCTTCTCCTCAGCGAGGATCGTCGACGACAATGCACCCGGCTGGGAAGATCTCGATGTCACTGCGGCCGTGCGCAGCGGTGGCGGCCCGCTTTTCGTCATTCGCAGCGGTGGGCGATCCTTCACCTTCGACAGCGACGAAGCGGCCGATGCGTCGGTGAGGCCGCACTTTCGGATCACGGGGTCTGACGGGAAGTCGCGCTACGTCGACGTGGATGCTGCCTCGCTCGATGGTTCGACATCCAAAGTTCTCGGCTTCCTCGACACGTTCACAACGCGCAGCCGATTCCTCATCCTTGCCGACGTCCCCGACCTGGCCGCGTCCGAAACGGTAACGCTGCGCATTCACTCGACGGGCAAGGAGTACTCCTCGCAGACGCTGAACGTGTTCGTGCCTCAGCCGACGCCGGCGCCGGTGCCCGATGCCGGCGTGCCACCGGCGACGCGGGAAATCCTTTCGGTCGGTCCGGGCGAGTGGCCGACCGTAGCTCCGGTCGAATTTTCACGGTCACCAGATGACGGTCGCCATGTCGAGGAACTGGCGGACGGCACGCTGCGCATTCACTGGCCCGACGAAGGCGGTCAGGTGAATCCTTTCGCGCCGCACGTCATCATCCCGATCGAGGACCGTGCGGCGCTGACGGTGCTCGCTTACACCATGAAGGTCGGGGCCGATTTCTTTCCCGGTACCACGGGTAAATTCCCAGGCTTGGCGAATACGGGCCACACTGAGATCAGAACGGTCGGGCTCCAATCCGTCTATCCGCCCGAGACCCCGTCTCGCCGCTATGGCGGTTTCGGTGGCCGGGCGCCGAACGACGGGACATGGACGGCACGCGTGTTCATGGGACGGGCGGCATCCGGACCGTTCGCCTCGGCCTACTCTCCCATTGATACCTACGCCTATACCCAGGACGATGGTGACCTTAACGGCGTGCTTTACGGTCTGACCCGGCCTTTGCCTCGCATGCAGTGGGTAACGATCGTCCAGGCCGTCGATACCGAACGCGGCCTTCTGGCGCACTGGCTGGTGACGCCGGACGGCGCGTGGCCGATCGGGTTCAAGACTGGCCTCATCTTTTACACGGATGCCGATCGCGCCAAGTTCCCGCCGCCCGCGCTCTATCCGTCCACCGCGTGGGTGGATTTCCACGTAGGCGGCACCGGATATGAGAAGGTCAGCGGCCATGGCGGCCACACGATCTGGCTGGAAAGCATGCGGGTTCTGGACGGCCTTCCGGACATGGCGCTAGAGGCCGCCCGTCTGGTTGCCCTGAACGACAGCTAAAACGCCGTTGAAGCCGGAGTTATCCACAGGCAATTCGGGCACTATAATATTTGCCTAATTTTTAGGCAAAAGTGGTGTGTGTAAAGCACACCGACACTCATTCTCGGAAAGTTGTAAAGCACACCGACATTTATTGTCGCATCGGGCCCCGAATTAATGTCGCGCTACACCCACCTGCCGGCGCGGGGCGTCCGGCTGTTCGTTGCGCTCTATCCGAACGACGAGGGTACGGCGCGCGTCGTGAAAGGGATCAATGACGAGCGACTGTTTCCCGTCACGCTGCCGCACGACGGTCCGACGACGAAGGCGGACGCGCTGAATGCGCTCTGGCGTGCCATGCGGGCCGAGGAACGGCAATCCGGCGAGAGGATCACCGGTATCGTTCTCCACGATGCGGAGGATGTGACGCACCCGGCGGAAATCCCGCTGTTCGCGCATATGGCGCCGCGCAAGGCCATGGTGCAGCTGCCAGTCGTGCCGCTGCGCGATGCCGTGTCGCGCTGGGTGAGCGGGCACTATATCGACGAGTTCGCCGAACAGCATGGCAAGACGCTGGTGGTTCGGGAGGCGCTCGGCCTTCCGCTGCCGTCCGCGGGCGTCGCCACCTTTTTCCGGCGCGCCGAACTTAGCCGTATCGCCGATGCGCGCGGCGGCGGCCCGTTTGCGGAACATGCGCTGACGGAAGACTATGATCTGGGCCTCGCCATGTCGCGGCTGGGCGGCGGCGCGCTCGTCAGGCTGCCCGAGGTGAAAGGGCAGCGCGTGGTCGCGACGCGCGAACATTTTCCCGCGACCCTGGAGGCGGCGCTCCGCCAGAAAACACGCTGGCTGACGGGCATCGTCTTTCAGGGCTGGCAGGGGTTGGGCTGGCGGACGACCGCCGGCGCCCCGGCCTGGCGGCGACTGGCGGAACTGTGGTTCCTGGCGCGCGACCGGTCCCCGCTCCTGAACGCGCTTTTCATCTCGGCCGGCTATCTCGCCGCGCTCGTCGCCGGCGTCTGCGCCATCGCGGCGATGACGGTCCCCGACGCGGCCGCATTGCCGCCGCTGATCGAAGCGGGGTCGTCGCTGGCGCTCCTGCTGTGGATCACGGTCGGCTTACTCGTCTGGCGGCTCGTGGTGCGCGCCTGGTTCACGGGTCGCCTTTACGGCATCCTCGAAGCCGTATTGTCGGTGCCGCGCAGCATCGTCGCCAATGTAATCGCCGTCCTTGCCGCGCGCCGGGCGTTCATGCGGTACGCGGCGGCCATGCTCGGCGGCGCGCCGCTCGCCTGGGACAAGACGGCGCACAAATATCCCGCACCCGAACGGGAACGCTGACATGCGCCCGTTGATGGCGGTCGCCGTAGGAGCACTGCTCGTCGCGCTATGGTTCGGCTGGCGGTTTTCACGGGCGGAAGCCGAGATCCTGGCACTGCTGGCGGCTGTCGACACCGGGCGAGAAGCTATGGAAGTGGCGTCTGCCGCGCCGGAGGCTGGCCCGACCCTCTATGTCACGGTCCCCATCGAGGTGTCGCTCTCGCCGCGATCGGAGACGAACTTAACTCATCACGAACCAAGAGCGCCTTTTTATCGTCATCCCGGCGAAGGCCGGAATCCAGTGACAAACACCATCTCGCCTGGACTGGATCCCGGCCTTCGCCGGGATGATGGTTTGGGAAGAGAGGCCTTCGCTGTTCAGGCACGCGATGGGGCCGAACAGCCTCCGGTAGCG
>JBCCCX010000356.1:0-3083 GCA_039033275.1 Pseudomonadota bacterium
GGCTCCGGATAAAATCCGGACTTCCCGCCCGCTGAGACTCTTCCCGGTCTCCGGACGAACGACGCGATGGCAGGTCTCCTGGCTCGCCGATCAACGCTTTCCGACCGTCTTCCCAGATCTTGCCCAAAGGGCGCGTTCCAGTGACATTATGGCCGTCAACTTCCGGCTGACAGTTGCGGGTACAGCGCCAGATTTTCACTGGCTTCCCTCTTAGCCTTCTGTGGGAAGGCACCATCTGTCGCGCCCCCTAACTGTCCGGTCGAGGCGGGTCAACGCTTGTGCAGGAGCGATATACGGTGGGGTGGTTCAGCCGTGGCTATCGAGGTCCATCTGCGACGATGTCGGGCCTAGAAATCGAGACCGCGTTGCGCCTTGATCCCGGCTTTGAAGGGGTGTTTGACTTCGCGCATCTCGCTGACCAGATCGGCATAGTCGCAGAGCTCCGGCTTCGCGTCCCTGCCCGTGAGCACGACGCTGGTCCGGTCCGACCGTGTTTTCAACGCGTCCAGCACGGTTTGCACGTCCAGATAGTCATAGCGCAGGGCGATGTTGATCTCGTCCAAAACGACGAGATCGTAATCCCCGCTGGCCATCATCGCGGCCGCGTTGCCGAAGGCCGCTTCGGCCGCCGCGATGTCGCGCTCTCGGTCCTGCGTATCCCAGGTAAAGCCCTCGCCCATCGTGTGCCAATCCACACCGCCCAGCCGATCGAAGAACTGCCGCTCGCCCGTGATCCACTTGCCCTTGATGAACTGGACCACACCGACGGTCTGCCCCCAGCCGAGCGCCCGGACCATCACGCCGAAAGCGGAGCTCGATTTGCCTTTGCCGTCGCCTGTATGGACAAGAACGAGACCCCGACCCGGATCGGAAGCCTCCGAAGCCTTGCGCGCCTGTTCGGCCTGTAGCTTCCGCATTTTCGATTTGTGAGTTTGGTCGTCCATATCTTAGGGAAGCTCCACTGTGTCGAGGGTTATTACCCCTCCGAAGTCTGTACGGATGTAACAGTTCTCGGAGCGTTCACCTCTATCCTAGGCGCCCCGTAAGATCCCTGCATGCCTTGATATTGACAAATATCGGGCGGGATGGCGCCCGTCAGCCAGGGCATTGCGCGCGCGCGTCCAAAGCGTCTCGACCCTTTCACCTTCTATGTAGGTATGGTTTGCAGGACGTCAGCCGCTCATGCATCGCCCTCTTCGCGAGCAATGTCATCCCGAAGCCGACCTTGTAAGCCGCCGATCGGCAGCAGGGCGCCAAAGGGCTGAGAACGATGCTGTCCACGTCTCGATGTGTTCTCAGGATAGGCGCTGCTATAGACGAAACAAATCCATTGGAGGCCGCTCCTCCAAGCGGGAAGCAAAACCATTTGGCGTGTGACCGTTTACGAACAGGCCAACACGCCAGTTGCGCCCATTCCATGGCTCTACCGGGGTAAGGACGAATGCGAGGCTTTCAGCACGCGGCTCAATCGCGCCTGGAATTAGCCCGATTATAACATCTGTTCGTCTTGCCGATTTTCAAACGTTGTGACCGACGTGCCGGAAGCGCTTTCAGACCGTCAGATGATACGTCAAAAGCACGAAACGAAGAGCGTAGAAGGCTTGAAACCGCCTCGCGCAATATAAGGAAGTCTTGTATTGTATAATGCTTGCAACAACTAAGATTTAATCGGCCACCCTGCCGCTCTTAGCGCTGGAAGGCGTCTGCGGGCTATCGGGACTGTCTGAGAAGTATCCGCGACGGTCAACTCGAAGGCAGAACCCAATTTCCTCGACCCTGTGACGAACTTTCTCGCCACCCACCATGATCGGTGCACCCGCGCGCCGTCTATACCGTCGAGATTCTCAATGGCATCGGACATCCGCATAAGCAGCAATTGGGAACCCTTGGTCGTTAGGACCCGCACATAATGATCCTCCGCGCTCAGGGCTATTATATCCCCAGTCCTGAAACTGGGCGAAAGTTTGGAGTGCAGACGGCTACGCACAGTCACGCTCGGCACGGCGTCAGACTTATTGGGAGTCTGGAATGCTTCCGGCTCACGTCCAACAGCGCCTATGGACGGTTTGTCTTTCAACTCTTTTGTGAGCTCATCTTTATCGGCAGGTCGCTTCGAACGGGCGGCGATACGATTATCTTGAACGTTCGATATAGAGCGGAACTGCTTGATCTTTTGAGAAGCCACGAGAGAGGTCGAGACGATCAGGCATATTGGAAAGACCTGCAATGCAAAGCGCGGAACCGTCCATGCCTTGTCGGGACTTAGAAAAGAGTCTCCGGCGAACCAAATGATTATGGGCGCCATCATTATGGACGCCGTTACCGTCGTCGTGAGAAAACGTGGGACCGATGTGAGGCCGAAGGGGGTTCCCCAAAGCGTGTCGGTGCCGCTCAAGAGCCAGACACACAGATAACCCGTCATAACGGCAGACAGCCAGAAGACGGCGCGCTCCTGAAGCTCAAGACGCTCATAAGTGTCAAAAGGGCCGATGATCGCGAAAACCGCGACGGATAGCAAAACGACGAAAAAGCCATCGGCCCCGAAGGGATCGATGAAGCTGACGATTCTCCGTTCGCGCTTCGCCAATGGTTGTGTCGCGGCCATACTCATACCACTAGCGTATTTTCCAACCCGATAACGTATACACGCCTACACCGCTCTGCGTCCAGAGTCCTAGACGATGCCTTGAGACACTAAAAGGCAATGAGGACCCGCAGATGCGATACCAAGCCGCCACACTTATCATCTGCGCAAGCCTCGGTCTCTTCGGGGTTCGGGCGGATGCTCAAACGACCCAGGAGCCTCCACAGGTCGTCGGTGTCGGAATTGCAGTCCTTCCAGAGTTCGAAGGATCGGACCGTTATCAGGTCGTTCCGTTTCCTATCGCGAATATCGGTGTTGGCGGCAACCGCCTCGACGTGTCTGGCTTGTCGGCAAAAGTCGATTTGCTCGAAATCTCAACGTTCCGCCTTGGCCCGTCAGCGGGTTTGCAATTCGCACGCGACGACAATGCGGAGGACTCTCGCATCGCGCTTCTCGACCCTGTCGACTTCTCGATAGAACCCGCATCCTAACCTGGCCC
>JBCCCX010000357.1:0-3078 GCA_039033275.1 Pseudomonadota bacterium
CGTCTTGTGAGCAAGCCCTCGACCAGACCCCGGCAATAAATGCCGGGGACGAAAGGGGATAGTGCCTGTAGCCAGGCTAATCCTCCCGCGCCAGCTCCTCGCCCACTTCCTCCGAACTCGGCTCCATCGGCTTGTCCAGCGCCTCGATCTCCTGCTGGTAGATGCGCAGGATGCGGGCGAGATATTCCTGGTGCCAGGCCCCGCGCGCATCGGCCTGCGCGGGCGTCGGCTGGAAGGCTTCGATGTCGGCTTGGGTGATGCCTTTGGACTCGAGTAGTCGCTCCACCGTGTCGAGACGCTCGCGCGTCACTGCCAGTTCCTGCGCCACCGCCATAACGACAGCCAGCACGCGTTCCACGTCCGGGTCCTTTAGGAAGTAGGGGCGCTTGCCCTTGGGCTTTGCGCCAGCGAGGGCGAGGGGGTCGATAGGGTTAGTCATAGATAAAATTTCCGCTTTCGCCGACTTGATCGGCGAACCCATCTCCTGCCGCTGCAGAAATGGGGTAGGGTCAGGTGATGGACAGGCCGGTCAAGCCGGCCTGAGCGGTCTTTTGCCTATGCCGCCTTCTCTCCACCGACGATGTGCCAAGCGGCTTTCCGCCCGTAATCCTCGACATCGTCATTGGCGTGTTCGGGGAACAGCTCGGCGTCCACCACGGCCGCGACTCCGCCATGCAGCAGCTCGTCCTTGGCAAAACCCGCATCCATCATCCACTGATCGAGATCGAGTTCGTGCATTTTGGTCCAGAACGGCTCGTTATTGTAGAAGGCGTCCCAGTCGCGAATCGCCTGCTCGTAAAGGGGCATGTCGTCGGAATATTGGGGCTGTTCCACATGCATGCAGATCCCGCCTGGCGCGAGCAGGCGGTAGCTCTCGCGCATGATGCGCGGCATGGCCTTCACGCTGGTTTCGTGGAGGAACATGGTCGACTGCACCCAGTCGAAATGACCGTCCGGGAAGAGATCGGTCAGGTCCTCGGCATTGCCCTGGACAAAGCGGACATTGTCCACGCCCATCTCCTTGGCGCGGGCGAGACCGTAGCGCAGGGACGGCGCGCCCGTGTCGAGGCAGATCACTTCGGCGTCCGGATAGGCCTCGGCTATGGGGAGTACATTCTGGCCGAGCCCGCCCCCAATATCGAGAATGCGTTTGGGCGCGAAGTCGGGTCGGTTCTGCTTCATCCATTTGACGACCGCATGGCCGCCGCCATCGTTGAATCGCCCCAGCCCGCCGCCCGTCGTGACGAAGATGCCGCAATCGTAATTGGCCGGGCCGGTCACGTCGCCGGGCACCAGCTCGTCATGGTAGGAACCGGGCATGCAGTGATGGTCGATCTTCGCCAGATAGGGAGGAATTTCGAGGTCGGGGTCGAGCTGCAGCCGGTCGTCGCCTTCCGTGAGCGCCTTGGCCTTGGCGTTCATGTCGCCGGCCTGGCGCAGCGTCACCCAGCGTCCGGCCTGCTGGCGCAGTTCCATCGTGCCGCGGCGCAGGGCCGACCAGTGCTGGAACAGCGGATCGTCCAGCAGCGCCTTGCGGACGTCGTGCCGGGTTTCAGGCTCGATCTTGGGTTCAACGCGGGTCTCATAGGCCGTCTTAACGCCGGGCAGGATGCGCGAGGCGAGATGACGGTTGAGATGGGCGAGGAAGTTGAAGCGCGCCTTTTCGTCGTGGCTGGTCTTCGGGAACATGCCGTGTTCGCCGACGAGTCGGTAATCGGGCGGGCCGTCATAGGTCTTTTCGGTCATGCCATCACCTTAACCGAAGTCATCGCGCGAGAAGTTGACAATGCTCAACTTCGCGGCCCACCCAGATGACCATAAAGCCGCAGAATACCCTTGCGGACCAACCTACGGAGTCAGCCATGGCACAGCGCATTCTCGTTCTCTTCAACCTCAAGGACGGCGTCACGCGGGAGCGTTACGAGGACTGGGCGAAGACCAAGGACATTCCGGGTGTGCGTGCGCTGAAATCCGTGGATACGTTCGACGTCTACCGAAACACCGGCCTGTTGATGGGTGACGGGACGCCGCCCTATCAGTATTTCGAGATCCTGGACATCAACGACATGGACGTGTTCGGGCAGGAAGCGTCCAGCGAGGCCATGCAGGCGGTCGCGGCCGAGTTCCAGAACGAGCTGACGAAGGACCTCGTCTTCCTGACCACGGAACAGCTCTGATGCGCCTGACAGACAAGACGGCCGTCATCACGGGATCGGGCCGCACGGGCGGGCTGGGCTTCGCCATCGCCAAGCGGCTTGCCGAAGACGGCGCCAACATCGTTATCAGCGACATTGGCGAGCAACGCGACGCGGCCACGGGCGAGGCCCATATCGGCACGACCGACGAGATGGAACAGATCGCCGAAGGGCTGCGCGGGCTGGGCGTCAACGTGTCCACCCAGACCTGTGACGTGCGCTCGCTGGAAGAGGTCCGGGCGCTGGCGAAGTATGCCGTGGACACGCACGGCTCGCTCGACATTTGGGTCAACAATGCGGGCATCGGCTACATCATGAAGCCTCTTCTGGAGGTGACCGAAGACGATTGGCGCGCCGTGATCGACGTGAACCTGACGGGGGCATTCTTCGGCGTGAAGGCAGCGGCCGAGCAAATGGTCGAAGCGGGCAAGGGCGGGCGTATCGTCAACATCGCTAGCCAGGCCGCGAAGAGCGGCTTCCCGCACGCCCAGGCCTATACCAGCTCCAAGCACGGCCTGGTCGGATTGGTCCGCAGCGCGGCGACGGAACTCGGCTCCCACGGCATCACCGTCAACAATGTCTGCCCCAACCACGTCACGACCGGCTTGGGCGCGTGGCAGAACGAATATTTCGCCGAAGTCACGGGGGCGGACAGCGTCGAAGACTATCTCGCCGCCATGGCCGCGCGCATCCCCATGGGCCGCCCGGGCCTGCCCGAGGACACGGCCAACGCGGTGGCCTGGCTCTGCACGGACGAGGCAGGCTACATCACGGCGGAAAGCATGAATGTGAGTGGCGGCGAGGAGCCGCACTAGCCCTGTCTGTCCCCGGCATTTATTGCCGGGGTCTGCCCGCCTCCGTCCTCACAAGCCGCGTCTTGTGA
>JBCCCX010000358.1:0-3077 GCA_039033275.1 Pseudomonadota bacterium
ATCGCCCTCGGGCCCGCGGGCCGTGCCCGGCGGCGCCAGGTGGTAGGCGTCGCGCAGCGTCCCCGCGGAGACCACGCGGCCCTCCAGCCGCGCCGTGGCGCCGGCCGCGTCGAGTGCCAGCCGGCTGGCCAGGAGACCCACCGGCACGGCCGGATCCGCCACCAGCGCGTCCAGCACGGCCAGAGCAACCCCCGCGCGAAACCCCGCCATTTCCGCACTTTGCGGGGCGGCGGAAGAGAGCCAGCCGGGCAGCGCGGGCAGGTCCGGGGGCTGTCCCGGAAGGGGCGGTGTGGCGCTGCCGGCAGGGATCGGGCGGGGTTCAATCACGGCCGGAGCCTAGCACGCGACGGCGCTTCGGACTAGGATGGATCGCCAAACCGCCGCGCCTTGCCGGGCGCCATGATGTCCGATAATCTTGCCTTATCGGACATGACGGTGATAGGCCGGAAATCATGGCCAATTCTCCCCAGAACCCGCCTCCAGAGCCGGACCAATCACCCTTGGCCCCCCGCGATGCGCCGGACGACGAACCGCAGGGCGACAGAGAGGGGTTGAGCGCGGCGCCGATCGCCTTGCCTGTCGCCGTCGCCGGCTCGGGCATGCTCGATCGGCTCGTGGACACGGCGCGCGACTATGCCCGCGCCGCCCTCTCCGAAACTACCCTGAAGGCCTACCAGACCGATTGGCGCCACTTCGCCGCCTGGTGCCGCAAGACGGGCGCCGAGCCCCTGCCGCCCTCCCCGGAGATGATCGGGCTCTACCTGGCGGACCTGGCCACGCCCGCGCCGGCCGCCCCTGCCCTCTCCGTCGGCACGATCGAGCGCCGCCTCTCGGGCCTGGCCTGGACGGCCGCCAGGCAGGGCGTCCCGTTCGACCGCAAGAACCGCCATATCGCCACCGTGCTCGCCGGCATCAAGCGCAAGCGGGCCCGGCCCCCGGTCCAGAAGGAGGCTCTCTTCGCCGAAGACATTCGGGCCATGGTCACCACCCTGCCCTTCGACCTCCGGGGCCTCCGGGACCGGGCGATCCTGCTTCTAGGCTATGCAGGCGGCCTACGACGCTCCGAGATCGTCCGCCTCGATCACGGCAAGGACGACACGCCCGACAGCGGCGGCTGGATCGAAATCCTCGAGGACGGCGCACTCCTCACCCTCGATGCCAAGACCGGTTGGCGCGAGGTCGAGATCGGCCGCGGTTCCACCGAGCAGACCTGCCCCGTTCACGCCCTGATCCAGTGGCTGCACTTCGCGAAGATCGACGCCGGACCGATCTTCCGGCGGACCTCGCGTGACGGGACGCGCGCCCTGCCCCACCGCCTCTCCGACAAGCATGTCGCCCGCCTCGTCAAACGGACGATCCTCGACGCCGGGATCCGCGCCGACCTGCCGGAGGCGGCGCGTCTCGCCGTGTTCTCGGGTCACTCCCTGCGCGCCGGCCTGGCCTCCTCCGCCGAGGTCGACGAACGCTACGTCCAGAAGCAGCTCGGTCACGCCTCCGCAGAGATGACCCGCCGATACCAAAGGCGGCGCGACCGCTTCCGCGTGAACCTGACAAAGGCTGCCGGGCTCTGACGACGCCCACAGCTGGGATCGTCCTCACCCCGACAAGAGATCACTTGGCCGAGCCTGCCGCCAGGACATACCCGCCCCGGCCACGCCAAACTACGGCCCCCGCACCTCCACACCGCCAAACCCCGAAATCTCCCGCGACGCATAGTGCTCCAAAAGCCCCAGATGATGCGTCCGAAGATAAACAGCATGAAACCCAGACGGCGCTAGAAGGAACAGACGTCCGTCTATCACCCCTTCGCACCGAAGTGGCGCTATCCAAGACAGATGCGTAGCTGGATCCATACGGGACCAATGTTCGCAGATACGCCCCCATGGGCCCCGCTGCACTTCAGCTGGAGGAAAGGGAACTATCTTGTCGGACGCGGGCTCCAGCTTCGGGCCGGAAAGGCGGTCGACGAAATCCACTCCGACGTGCTCCCATGACCCGCGGCTGTCAGACAAGATCGCATCGATCCCGAGGCCATAGCACGCCACCCTGCCGCGCGCGGCGGGACGCTTTAAGACTAGCCAACCTAGATCGCGATAATTCGCCATCACGCGCTTTACGGTCCGTTCATCAACCGACCATAATACCGCTATTTCTCGTTGTCCTGTCGTCAGCATGTCTGCCCGCCAGTCGTAGCGCGCTGTGATAAGAACGATAAGGCGAATGATGAGACGTTGGCGGTGCTTGTCCCCTGCGCAAGCGTAAGCTCCGAGCGCGGTCAGGAGATCATATTTGAAGGCTGCGCCCTGAGTTCCTTGTGCTTTCGAGAGGGCGCGCGACTTCAGAGTCATCCAGATGCCTCTATCGTCATTCTTTGCATGGGTTTCACGTGCTCCACGTCAATGGCCTCAGGCCGGCAACCACCGGCTTTACAACGCTCTTTGCGAGCTTGCCATGATTTGCGTTGAGCGGAGAGCATGTGTCAAGGCCGCACCGTTCTACTGACCGCTGATGGCGTACAATCTATATGAAAAGCGGTATGAGTTGGTATTGGGGGCCATCCTGCATGACACCCTATGGGAGCATAATGTCCCCTCAAGCGCTAGTGCTGTCACTCCATGAGCCGGCCAGATCCAGCGCCGTGAATGTCGATGGACCTGTGGGGACCGAATCGGTCCTCAGTTCGCGAGCGACCTTCCATGCCTTTTCCCCGCGGGGAAAAGGTAAACCGCCCTATCGACAGACTGTAGGATTGCGCGATTGTCAAATTCAGCATAATCGCGGAACAGAGAACAATTTACGATGAGGCGTCATGTTCGATCACTCAGACCTCGGAGGGCTGCAGGATGCGTCGCTGCGCATGCAAGGGTACATACGTAAACAGACGTTCTCACCTGAGCATGAGAAGACGCTGCGCAGGTTCTCCTCCTGGGAGGTAGCGGAGCTCATCCTCGGCGTGAATCAAAACACCTTTCGCTCTCGCCTGGCTGCGGAACCTGGTCTGCCAACCGGCATTGTGGAGCCGGACGGCCGCCAACGCTGGTTCTCGCTGGACGAGGTGAATGACCTGCGGCGGCGCA
>JBCCCX010000359.1:0-3075 GCA_039033275.1 Pseudomonadota bacterium
ACATGGAGCAGCCCGGCTCGCGCCACTCGGCGCCCGCCAGTCGGATGACCTTATCGAGCCCTTCGGCTTCGGCCGCCGTCTTGACGGACTCGGACCCCGGTACGACGATCATGCGCACATGGGGCGCGACGACCCGGCCACTTAGCACGGACGCTGTGGCGCGCATGTCCTCCAGCCGGCCATTGGTGCAGGAGCCGACGAAGACGCGGTCCACGCTCTGGGCGGACAGGCGCTCGCCGGAGCGCACTTTCATATAGGTCAGGGCCTTCTCGTCCGCCTCGCCGGAGACTTGCGGGATCATCGCGTCCACAGGCGCGGCATGACCCGGATGGGTGCCGTAGGTCGCCATGGGGCGGATGGCCGAGGCGTCCATCGTCACGACCTTGTCGAAGGCCGCGCCGTCATCCGTCTTGAGCTGCCGCCAGCGCTCGACCGCGGCATCATAATCTTCCGGCGCGTGGGGCCGCCCGCGCAAGTAATCGAAGGTGGTCTCATCCGGCGCGATCAGCCCGCAACGCGCGCCCGCCTCGATGGACATGTTGCAGACCGTCATGCGGCCTTCCATGGACATCTCCTCGAAGACCCGGCCGCGATATTCCAGCGCGTAGCCCGTCCCGCCGCCCACGCCGATCTCCGCAATGATGGCGAGGATCACGTCCTTGGGCGTCACACCTGGAGCGAGATCGCCCGTCAGCTCGATAGCCATGGTCTTGGGACGGCGCATCAGCAGGCACTGCGTGGCGAGTACGTGGCCGACCTGCGTGGTGCCGATGCCAAACGCGATCGCGCCGAACGCACCGTGCGTGCTCGTATGGCTGTCGCCGCACACGATGGTCATGCCGGGCTGCACCGCGCCCAGTTCCGGTCCCATCACATGGACTACGCCGCGCGCGTCCGAATCCCAGCCATGGGTCTCGATCCCCGCTTCCGCCGCGTTGGCCAGCAATGTCGCGACCTGGGCTTCCGACTGTTCGGACACGTAGAGGGGTTTGCCGTCTTCGTCCTTCAGCGTGGGCGTGGAGTGGTCGATGGTGGCGAGCGTCCGGTCCGGACGGCGCACG
The DNA here is from genome assembly GCA_039033275.1 of Pseudomonadota bacterium. Classification (GTDB taxonomy): domain Bacteria; phylum Pseudomonadota; class Alphaproteobacteria; order Caulobacterales; family Maricaulaceae; genus Litorimonas. The sequence goes on from JBCCCX010000359.1 coordinate 1,062, forward strand.
GGTAGGCCGCGTTCGCGCAGGACCGTGAAGGCCTGCGGGGAGGTGACCTCGTGGATCAGGTGCAGGTCGATATAGAGCGTGGCCGGATGGGCGCGGCTCTCAGGCGTGACGAGATGGGCGTCCCAGATCTTGTCGAAGAGGGTGGAGGTCATGGTGTGGTCTCGCTTCGCGAGGCAGATATTTCGTCACCCCTTCCGTCCGCGCGTTGCGCGGCCACCTTCCCCCTCGAGGGGAAGGAACAGTCTTGCTCCCCCTTCAGGGGGGAGCTGGCCGCGCAGCGGTCTGAGGGGGTGCAATTTACGATGTCCGAGCGCAGCGAGGCCATCTCAGTGCTGCGCCGCCAGCTTGCCCTGCCGGGCCGCCCGTCGCTCGATCCGGTTGATCACGTCCAGATAGGCCATCGCGCTGGCGAGCACCGTGTCCGTGTTCGTGCCGCGGCCCTGGTAGCTCTCGAACTCCGTCGCCACGCGCACGGTGGCTTCGGCCATGGCGTCTTCGCCGCCGGATACGCTATTCACGCTGTAATGCTCCAGCTGCATGGGCGTGTCGGTGATCCGGCTGATGGCGTCGAACACGGCATTCATCGGGCCGGCCATTTCGGAGACATGCTCCTGATTGCGTCCGTCCTTGTGTTTCAAGCAGACCGTCGCCCTGGGCATCCGGTTTTCATCCGATCCGGCCGACACGTAGAGGCTCTCGATCTCCCACGGACCTGGCTGGCCGACCGCCTCGCCCAGCAGGATGGCCTCGATGTCGCTATCGAAGACTTCCTTCTTCTCGTCCGCAAGCTGTTTAAAGGCGACGAAGGCGCTCTGGAGCTGGTTGTCGGACAGGGTGAAGCCGAGCTTTTCCGCCCGGTCCTTGAGCGCCGCGCGTCCCGAATGCTTGCCGAGCACCAGAGTGTCGGTCGAGACGGAGACATGTTCGGGGCGCATGATCTCGTAGGTCTCGCGGTTGGCGAGCACGCCGTGCTGATGGATTCCGCTCTCGTGGGCAAACGCGTTCTTGCCGACGATGGCCTTGTTGCGCGGGACCATCTGGCCGGTGATGGCGGACAGCAGCTTGGACGCGCCGTAAATGCCTTCGGTCCGGACGTTCGTGTCCAGCCCGAAGAAATCGCGCCGTGTGCGCAGGGCCATGACGACTTCCTCCATGGCGCAGTTGCCCGCCCGCTCGCCGATGCCGTTCAGCGCGCATTCCACCTGCCGCGCCCCGCCGCGCACGGCCGCCAAGCTGTTGGCGACGGCCAGGCCCAGATCGTCATGGCAGTGCGCGGACCAGGTGACCGTGTCCGCGCCGTCCACCTCGGTCGTAAGGAAGCGGAACAGGTCCTCGATCTCTTCGGGCGTGGTGTAGCCGACCGTGTCGGGCATGTTGATGGTCGTTGCGCCCGCGGCGATCACGGCCTCGCAGACGCGTTTCATGTAGTCGCGTTCCGTCCGGATCGCGTCCTCGCAGGAAAATTCCACATCGTCCGTATATTGCCGGGCCAACTCCACGCCGGCCGTGGCGCGCCGCACGATCTCGTCCTTGTCCATTTTCAGCTTGAACTCGCGGTGCAGCGGGCTGGTGGCGATGAAAGTGTGGATGCGCCCGCGTTTGGCGGGGCGGATGGCCTCGCCGGATGCGCGGATGTCGCCGTCATTGCAGCGCGCGAGCGAGCAGACGGTCACGTCGGTCACGGCTTCCGCGATGGCCTTTATGCCTTCGAAGTCGCCGGGCGAGGCGGCCGCGAAGCCCGCCTCGATCACGTCCACGCGCAGGCCTTCCAGCGCTTCGGCCATGGCAAGCTTCTGGCCCGCGCTCATGGAAAAGCCGGGGGCTTGCTCGCCGTCGCGCAGGGTGGTGTCGAAGATTTTGACAGTGTTGGTCATGACGGATTTTCCTCCCCCTTCAGGGGGAGGTGAAAATTGGGGATTATGTGAGGATAGGTGGAGGTACTAAAATTTACGATACCGATTTTCATTCATTGGATTATTTACAACGCTGTGACAAGACCAAAGATATTCCCGTA
>JBCCCX010000360.1:0-3041 GCA_039033275.1 Pseudomonadota bacterium
ATACCACGGGTAGAGGTGGTATTTTGCTACGTGGTGTTGCGAATATAGAAGAAGTTCCCACCGGAAAAGGTGCGCCACCTCCCCCTAAAATGGGGAGGAAATTAAATCTTATTCCGCGCGATTTGCTGTTTCGCGATGATGATGCGCTGCATCTCGTTCGTGCCCTCGCCGATGCACATGAGCGGTGCTTCGCGGAACAGGCGCTCGACCGGGTACTCCTTGGAATAGCTGTAGCCGCCATGGATGCGCATGGCCTCGAGGCTGTTCTCCACCGCCATTTCGCTCGCATAGTATTTTGCCATGCCCGCTTCCATGTCGCAGCGCTCGCCGCGGTCATAGGCTTCGGCGGCGTGAAGGCACATCAGCTCTGCCGCCTTGGTCTTGGTCGCCATTTCGCCGAGCTTGAGCTGGATCGCCTGGTGCTCCGCGATGGGCTTGCCGAAAGTCTCGCGCTCCTGCGCGTAGCGCGTGCTCTCCTCCAGCGCGCGGCGGGAGATGCCGACGGCGCGGGCGGCGATGTTGATGCGGCCGAGTTCCAAACCGCCGACGGCCATGTAGAAGCCTTTGCCTTCTTCGCCGCCGATCAGGTGGCGCTTGGCGTCGAGCGTGTAATTGTCGAAGAACAACTCGCCGGAGTCGATGCCCTTATAGGCCAACTTGTCCATTTTGTTGCCGGTCGTGAAGCCCGCATAAGCCTCACCCGTGTCGGGATCGACCTTGGGCGCGATCAGCATTGACATGCCCTTATAGCGCGGGCCAGCGTCCGGGTCGGTCTTGACCATCAGCGCCACCGCGCCGCCCATGATCCCGTTGGAGATCCACGTTTTCGACCCATTGACGACGTAGTCATCGCCGTCGCGCTTCGCGACCGTCTTGATGGCTTGCAGGTCCGTGCCGGCATTCGGCTCTGTCAGTCCGAGACCGCCCCGGATTTCGCCGGAGGTGAATTTGGGCAGCCAGTAATCCTTCTGGAAATCCGTGCCGTATTTCTCCACGACTGTGGCCATCATCAGGTGCGAGTTGAAAATGCCCGTCAGGCTCATCCATTCCTGGCTGATGCGCATCACGATCTTGGCGTAGGTCGTGGCGCTGAGGCCAAGCCCGCCATAGTCCTGGCTGATCGTCGCGCCAAACAGACCGAATTCCTTCATGTCCTCGACGAATTCATGCGGATACTCGTCCGCATGCTCCATCTCCATGACGCGGGGCCGCACCTTTTCGCGGCACCAGCGGTCGATCGTGTCGAGCATCATCTGCTCTTCTTCGGCGGTGAAGGCGGAATGATCCGGAATGGCGTTCATGGCAGCGGTCTCGCAGGTGTGGCTTTGAAGGCTATGTAGGCATTTGGGTCACACGTTGCATGACCGAGCGCAAAGGGGCGCGCGGGTGTCGCAGCTTGAACGCCGTCATGCCGCGTTAAGCCCACCGAAACCTTGCGCAGCGTTTGCCGAAACGTCCATCTTGATTTTGCCCCAATTCGTTCGCAGTCGTGACGGACAAGACCGACGAGGGGGACATTATGAACAGGACCATCGCCACGGGGCTCGCGCTCCTGGCCGCTACAGGAATGGGCTTCCCGGGCCAAGCTTCGGATAACCTCACCCCGCACGTCGCCCCGCCACTTCCCCTGACACCGCCGCCAAGCCGGCCGTCGCCAGAAGCAGCCTATGAAACCGCATTGTCGCTCTGGCTTGACGACGACCTGACCCGCCACCCCAAGGGGTCGTGCGCCGGATGCCACGGGCCGGACTTCATCGACTTGGCCTTCATCGGGTCCGAAGATGCCGAGATCACCCGGCGCGCCCTGATCGACGGCGCGACGGATGCCGAAGCCGAGGCGCTGGTGCTGGCCGTCAACGATATGCGCGCCGGGCTGGGCCTGCCCAAGCGCGACGCACGGAGCTTTCGCCCATTCCAGCCCGGCGGGGCCGTCATCCTGCCGGACCTCGAAGAAGCCTCGCACATCGCGTCCGTCAAACGCGATATCGCCTTCGGAGAGCAGATGGAGGCCCTGCTGCCGACCCTGTTCGGTCCGCCCATCCACACGCTAAATGACGCCGAGGCGGCCCGCGCCGAGATGCTCGACCTGCTGAACGGCACGAACTTCCAGGGCTACAATCCGCGGGGCCTCGACCTGCGCTCGCTCCCGACCGGTATCCTGTATCCACTCTGGTCCGCCGACCTTCACCACGGGGCGGACGAAGGCACGCTCAACGACTGGATCGCCGACATGGCCCACGACGCCAAGCCCGGCGAAGCGGAAGACTGGAAGGCGCAGATCCGGGCCTATCTCGATCACCCGGACGAGGAAAATTTCTGGCGTCTCTATCGCGCCGCCGAAACCAAGACCGAGGCGGCGACGCTGGCCGACTGCACCTACCCAAAACGCAACGCGCATCTCGCCTGCGGAGCTACGGACGATTTCAGCCGCAACAAGTTCCAGAGCGCGCTGATCGGGCAGCACTTGATGCGCGAAGCCGCCTCGCCCCACGCGTCCACATTCCTGCGCGGACCGCTCGCTTTCAGCTACACGCAGACGGAGCCGCGCCTCGATTTCATGCTGGACCGAAAGAAGGTCGAACACCTGCCCGCCCCCTCATGGGAGGTCGGGGATCGGGCGCGGGTCATGCTGGACAAATCCAAAACGGAAGGCTCGCTCCGCACTCTGTTGGACCAGGTCGGCCTACCGGGGTTTGTCCAAGACTCGGTCGATGCCGCGCGCACATCCAAGGAAGAACAGCAGGCACTCCGCCTCTCCTGGTTCTGGATCGGCTTCACAATGGATCCGAGCTTCGCGCGCATCCATTCGTCCAATTCCACCAAGAGCGGCGAGTATATGGTCGAAAGCCTGCTGCAGGAGAATATGCACCTGCACAACGCGTTTGCGGCGCACACACGGATCGTCGCGAAGGGAACACTGCAGGACGCCAACGTGAAGCGGAGGAACCGGCAACGCTACCCGGACCTCATCCCGCCGGTCTTCAAGCTCAATTATAGCTACTTCGTCGGCTACAAGCGCGAGAAGCTGAAGTGGAAGGAAG
>JBCCCX010000361.1:0-3035 GCA_039033275.1 Pseudomonadota bacterium
CGTTTTTCGGCAGCTAGGTGCTTGCGCCCGACCGACAAGCGTCTATGAGCCGCTGGGTCTGGAACGGGGAGTAGCGCAGCCTGGTAGCGCATCTGTTTTGGGAACAGAGGGTCGCTGGTTCGAATCCAGTCTCCCCGACCAGACATTTTCCCTCCCGTAAGCCTGTCTTAACAGGTTCGCCGTAGCGTCGCCCAAAGGGATGGGCGCTATGACACCTCAGCAGGCTGGACAGAGACAGGCCTACGCGCCCGCCGGCGGTATGGCGCGACCTGTCGCCCAGATCGAAGTGGGCCGGATCGTCAATGTCGGCTCGTCCGAAGCGACTATATCCATCAACCGTACGCTCATCCGGGACGGCCGGCTCAACGTCGCACAGATCGGCACCATTCTGAAGATTCTCACCAGCGCGTCCATTGTGGTCGCCATGGTGTCATCCCTTCAAATCGAATCGACCGACAAGGAAGGCATGAACGATGGCTGTTTGGCCAAGCTCAGCATCCTGGGAGAAATCACGACCAACCCCACGACTCGGGAGACCCGCTTCTTCCGCGGCGTCCGGACATTCCCGGTCTTGAACGAAGCCGTCTACACCATGTCTGCGGCCGATCTGCAGATCATCTTCGCAAAAGAGAATGTACCGTCCATCGAAGTCGGGCGGATGCAGCAGGACAAGTCTATCGTGGCACGCGTGCGCATCGACGACATGCTGTCCAAGCATTTCGCCATTATCGGATCGACCGGATCGGGCAAGTCCTGCACCGTCGCGCTCGTCCTTCAGGCCATCTTGAACCAAAGCCCGGCCGGTCACATCGTCTTGTTCGATCCCCATAATGAGTATTCGCGCAGCTTTGGCAACCGCGCGGAAGTCATCACCGGCGACACGCTCGACCTGCCGTTATGGATGTTCGATTTCGTGGAAACCGTCGAGCTTCTCACATCGGATATTGCCGACCATGCGCGTGAGGAAGAGGAGGTGCTGAACGACGTCATTCTCATGGCCAAACGCCTCTTTGACCGCGCGCTGCGCGACAATGACGTGACATCGCAAGTGAAGCTGGACGATGTGGAAATGGAATTGCAGCGCGCAACCCATATCAGCCTCGACAGCCCGGTTCCGTACCGGATCCACGATGTCTTGAAGATCATCAACTACGAGATGGGCAAGCTGGAGAACAACTCCAATCTCGGTCCCTATAAGAGGCTGAAACGCCGGATCGGGACGTTGACGTCCGATCCGCGCTACGCTTTCATTTTCCGGAATCAGGCTAAGCCGCGACCGCTAGAGGACATTGTCGGGCAGATCTTCCGGCTTCCCGTCGGCGGCAAGCCGATCTCGATCCTCGACTTCTCATCCATTCCCTCCGAAACGCTCAACGTGGTCGTATCCGTTGTTAGCCGTCTCGCTTTCGAACTGGCGACATGGTCCGAACGTCGCATCCCCATCCTGCTCGTTTGCGAAGAAGCGCACCGCTATATTCCGCGCGACCCGAATCTGGGTTTCCACGCCACGCGGCGCATCATTTCACGTATCGCTAAGGAAGGTCGCAAATATGGCGTGTCCCTGGGAATCATCTCGCAACGGCCGTCGGAATTGGAACCCAGCACCCTGTCGCAATGCTCCACCGTCTTTTCCATGCGGCTGTCTAATGAGGTCGATCAGAATTTCGTGCGGGCTGCCGTTCCGGACGGCGCGGCCGAGCTTTTGACGTTCCTGCCTTCGCTGGGAACGGCCGAAGCCATGGTGTTCGGCGAAGCCGTCAACATGCCGATGCGTGTCCTGCTGAACACGCTCGCAGAGGAATACCGGCCGCATAGTTCGAGCGCCTCATTCTCCAATTTGTGGGCGGAGGAACGCACGACACCGCGCATGATGCAGTCGGTCTATTCCAGCTGGAGGACCCGCACGCACACCGGACATGCGCCCGCTTCGGGGTTGGAGCCCTATGCGCCGAATGCAGAAGCATCGCAGACCTTGGCGCAACGGGTCGCAGCGGCGCCGTCTCTGCAAAGACCGCCCGCACAGACGCCGGACGACGACCTTGTCTCGATGCGCGAGAAGCTACGGGCCGCGACGGCCAAGGGCGGATCGCTCAACGAGGTCAAGCGCCTGCTGAACAATGCTTTCCATCAGGACACTTAGGCGCGGGCGGGCTCCACGGCTTGCGCGGGCTTCACTCCGGCGCTAACGGCGCGACTATGTACGCCAAGATCTACAAGCCGCGCCCGTCCGCTATGAGCTCGGGCCGGGCCAAGACGCACCACTGGATCCTCGAATTCGAGACGGACGAGCCCCGTGCCATCGATCCGTTGACCGGCAATGCCGTATCGACGGATACGCGCGAGCAGATCAGGATGACGTTCGATACGCTGGAGGAGGCCGTGACCTACGCCAAATCCAACGACATACCGCACCGGGTCCACGGCGCGCAGAGTGCCAAACGCATCCCTAGGTCCTACTCCGAAAATTTCTCTTTCGACCGCAAGCTGCCCTGGACGCATTAGGTAGCAAGACGGTCGTGCGGCCCCGTAGCTCAACTGGATAGAGCAGCTGACTTCTAATCTGCAGGTTGGGGGTTCAAGTCCTCCCGGGGTCGCCAGTTTTCCTAGCCCGCGCCGATATTGGCGTCGATGAAGTCCAGAAAGGCGTCCCAGTCTTCCTTGACGACGCCGTGGGTTCCGGGCCGGAGCCAATAGGCTTTGTCATCGGTGGGTCGGAAGTCGTCCGGACGCAATGCGGTGAAGCTGCTACCCCAGACGCGGCTGGCTTCCTTGAAGGCCCCGAACGGATCGGACCAGACGTCGCGGCGCGCATTGCCCAGCAGAATCGGCTTGTCGCGCAATAGATGAAGCAGGTCGGCCGGACCCGCGGGAAGCGCGCCAGGACGTTCTGCATAGTCTGCGAGCTTGGGCGTCACCCAGTGCGGGTACGATTCTATAAGCGATGCCAAGGGCTCCCCGTCGCGATCCGCCAGCGTGGACGCGCCCAACGTTCCGCTCTGGTGGGCGACGACGACATCGATCGCGTCGGACCACGC
>JBCCCX010000362.1:0-3031 GCA_039033275.1 Pseudomonadota bacterium
CGGCTATTTCGGGCACCTCTTCGGTGACGAGGTACTGGTGTTCCATGGGGTAGAGGGGGACGCTACTATTCCTCAATCGATCAATCAACAATCGATCGATCAACCGATCAATCGATCGATCCCCACCTGAGAGGACGTGCCCCTTCATCTCGGCCTCGGCCTTGCCCGCGAAGCCGACCAGGGCGATCCGGCAGTGGAAGAAGGGCGGCAGGCGGTGGCGCTCCATCTAGAAAACGGTAAGGGATTGAGAAAGAAGGTTTGTCATGGATAGTCGAAAGAGGAAGCCCAAAGCTTTGGATGACTTGGATGAATTGCTACAGGATCTGAAAGTTCGTTTCGAGTCTACCGGCAAGCGGGCGTCGGAAGCTGCGCCTGGAGGTCCGGCGAAGCGGCGCAAGAAGAACGACGAGGTTGAGGATGACGATGACGAGGAATCCTCATACTGGAGCGTAAAGAGACGCACCCAGTACGTGGCCAGGCGCGTCTTCGGTGAGTCGTTTCGTTCCAATTCGCGGTGCTCGCCAGCGGAATTGCGCCACAAGGCCATCGCGCTGTGCACTGAGCGTAAAGGCGACATCTACGCGGAGAGACTTTGCTTACGCCTCGACGAGGCCTTTTTCCGCAAGTTGTTTCGCCTTGAATGGGAAACCTTGCTGACATCGATGATGTCCATTTCTGGCCGTGGCGGCCCCGCGACGTCGTCGCTTCACAAGATCGGAGTGCTTGTGTTGGATCTGAGCTTGATCCTGGACGCCACGGCTGGGGCGCCGCCCCAGCTGGCTGCTTGTGCGGCCGCGCTTTTCGCTTTGGAGGGCGAGGACGGGGAGGCTGACGCCGAGATCTCCGGCCCGGAAGCGCTGGCGATGCTGGACAGGGTCTTCCGCCATGCGGCTGCCCTCCTGTCCAACGCGGAGACGGACAAGGACGGCTTCCTCTCGGACGAGGCCAGGAACAGGTGCTTCGAGAGCCTGAACCTCGACATGACGTTCCAGACCGGGGCCATGGAGGGAGTACAGCGGCGCCGGCAGCGCCTTCTGGCCCAGCTTGCGCGCCAGCCAGGCTTCGGCCGGCTCATCAAGCCGCCACCCGGCCCTCGTGATCAGCCCGTGGACAAGAGTAGGGTGTGCTTCGCCCACTTCCTTTTCGACAACTGCAAGTCTGGGCGTGCGTGCCGCTACCGGCATGATGTGGCTGCGGCTAGCCTGCCGTATGATCTGCGTCGCGAGCTTGGCGATGCGGCCGTCCGCGCGGCCCACAACGGCAAGACCATGACGAGGCGCGGCCAGGCCCTGGCAGACAAGGTCCTCCGTCTGCGGGGTGAACCGCCTGCCAGGGACGGCCGCGAGACGAACGAGGATCGCGGAGGAGACGCTGCTGCCGGAGGCTACGCCCGCTACGCGCCGCGCGGAGGCGACAAGAATCGCAACGGAGGCAAGGACAAGTCTAGCCGCGACGGTGGCGACAGCGGCGGCAAGGACAAAGACCGTCGCGATAAGCGCTGACGGCTTGCAGGAGGTCCGGCGCCCACTGACCCTCTACCGGAGAGGGTCGGGCGCCTGTGGCTGGACCTCCTAAAGGTTCCGGGGCGTAGGACGGCAGTAGCGCAGTGGTTCAGCTTAGAGGAGTTAGCGGGAGAGTTTGATAGGCCTAGAACGTGCTCGGGTGAGAAGCAGCTGGACACGGCGGCAGCGGAGGCGCTGGGTGCGCGGCTGGAGTCGGAAGGGCTGGAGCACGTCTGGGGAGAAGCGTCTGCCGCGTTCACGCGCTTGACAGCAGAGCGCATGGCCACGTTTGAGGCCCAGTTTGGGCTGGAAGGGCTAGACTTGGAGGATGTGCAGCGCCTGCGGGCGATCGCAGCCGACGGCATCCCGTGGCCGCACGAGCTGGACGAGGCCCGGTTTGCAGAACATGCGAAGCCTCGGCGGGCGAACGAAGAAGCTGCCGGGCTAGTGCTGGAGCATCTGGCGAAGCTCCAGCAGGAGAATCTGGCCCTCGTCTTCCCGTCGGCCACAAAGCTGGACACGCCGATCAACGTCGTCAGCCCTCACGTGGCGTACAAGCGGTTCACGCCCGAGGGGCGGTTTTGTGTTGACCTCAGCAACGTGGAGGATCAGGGCTGGGCGCCGAACGACGAGTTCGACCGCGAGGTGGCGGCTAGGGTCTTCGGCCAGTACTCCGACCCCGACTTCTTAGACGCCTGGCGCTATTTTGCGGCCCAGGGCGCGGACGTCGGATGGTTCTGGTCCAAGACGGACGTGAAGAAGGGCTTCACGAACCTCCGACTGTCCTACGCCGCGGCGCGCGTCCAGGCGTTCGAAGTCGGGGGCTTCCGAGTCGTGCCTATCGCTGCCCATTTTGGCGGCAGCTACCAGCCGTATGCGTTCCTGGTGTTCTCTCGGCTAGTGCAAGCTACCGCCCGGCGCCTGGCCCCCGACGGCTGCGCCGTCGTGAAGACCGATGACATTATCACCGCTGGACCCAGCGAGGAGGTGGCGAACCGCACCCGCAAGGGTGCGGAGCATGCGACCCTGGCCCTGTTCGGGCCGGGGCGCATCCACCCCCTCAAAACCGTCGAAGCCACGCAGGAACTGGAGTGGCTCGGCTGGGTCCTACGGTCCAGCAGGAGGCTGGAGATCAGCGCCAGCGCCTACAAGCGCCGGAAGCTTCAGTACCTGCTGTGCGTGCTCATACCGGAGGGCGCGCTGGAGGCCAAGCGGAGTGCCTTGGATGTGGTGTGTGGGTTTGTTCAGTTTCTGACGCTGGTCATACTGCCCGCACGTCCGCTGGCGCTCTTCTTTCAGTCGATGCGACGGGGCAAGGAGGCGAACCGCAACGCAGTGGTGCGGCTCTGCCCATCGTGCCGCTACGCCCTCGACGGCATGCGGGCTTTCGCGGCGTTTGAGGAGCTGCTCACCCGTGACGCGCGCTCAGCAGTAGATACCGAACGCTGGTATCCGGAGGGAGCCACGGCGGCCGTCGAGACAGACGCCAGTACGTCCGTCGGGGGTGGGGGCCTCATAAGCGGGGACCC
>JBCCCX010000363.1:0-3005 GCA_039033275.1 Pseudomonadota bacterium
CGGATCATGCCCTTCGTGTCCCGCCCGGCCGAGCCGGCCTCGCTGCGGAAGCAGGGGGTGTGAGCGGTCAGGCGCTTGGGCAGGACGTCTTCATCTAGAATGCTTTCGCGGACTGTGTTCGTGAGCGAGACTTCAGCGGTCGGGATAAGAAAGTGTTCGTCCGTGCTGTAGCTGTCTTCAGCGAACTTAGGAAGTTGTCCCGTACCAAACAGCGCCTTGGGCCAAACGAGCAGCGGCGGCGACGTCTCCTCGAACCCCTCGCCCGTCTGCATGTCGAGCATCATTGCCGCTAATGCCCGGTCGAGCCTCGACAGCGCGCCGCGCAGGATGACGAAGCGCGATCCGCTCATTTTCGCGGCGGTCTCGAAATCCATCAGGCCCAGTGCTTCGCCCAGATCGTCATGGGCTTTTGGCGTGAAGTCAAAGGCACGCGGCTCGCCCCACTTGGCGATCTCGACATTGTCTTCCTCGCCCTCGCCGTCCGGCACGTCGTCGGCCGGTATGTTGGGCAGGCCGGCGAGCAGCGCGTCGAGCGCCGCCTGCTCGCTCTCCAGCTGCGCACCGAGCGCGGCGATGACGTTCTTCGCACCCGCCACTTCGGTTTTCAGGCGTCCCGCTTCGTCTTTGTCGCCTCGGCCCATCGCCGCGCCGATCTGTTTAGACGCCTTGTTCCGGGCGGCTTCGGCCTCCTGGACCATGGTCTTGGCCTTGCGGATCAGAACGTCCTTTTCGAGAATTTCTGGGGTCTGGGGGTCCAGCCCGCGTCGCGCCCAGGCGGCGTCGAAGCGTTGGGGATTTTCCCGGATGGCTTTCAGGTCGAACATGTGTCGCGGCTCTCTTGCTAACGGCGCGCCCGCCATATCAGAGCGCCCGCCAGAATAAAGACCGGAGCGCGGAAGACCGGCCCGGTAATGATCCGTTTACCCTAGGTTTTCTATGCGCCCTCCCAACGAAGGGAGACCCGCATGAAACCGCTCATAACCGCTATCGCCGTAGGGCTCGCCTTTACATTGGCTCAGCCCGCCACCGCACAATGGGCTGGGGAAGCCTCGCTGACGGGCAACCGCACGACCGGCAATACGGATACGACCGATATCGGCCTCGGCCTGAAGCTGGCGAATGAGGGCGATGTTTGGCGGCACAAGTTCGATGCGAGCGCCGACTATGGCCGCGCCAACGGCGTCAACAACCGGGAGCGCTTTTTTCTCGGCTACAAGCTCGAACGCGACATTGGCGACCGCTTCTTTGCCTTCGGCGAAGCCGATTACCTGCGCGCCAAGTTCGGCGCTTTCACGGATAGCTGGTTCGTCGGGGGCGGACTGGGTTACACGGTCTTCGAGCCCGAGCCGGTCGGATGGAGCGTGTCCGCGGGCGCGGGCTACAGGTCGCAAACATCGGCGTTGGACGTGACCGAAGAGGAGGTCGCCCTGAACGCCGAATCCGACTTCGACTGGCAGATCAACAACAATGTCTCGCTCTACGACGATGCAGGAATCCTCTGGTCGGACTCCAATACCTTCCTGTTCAACGAGATCGGCCTGACCGCCGACCTGATGGGCAATCTCGCCGCGCGAGCCTCATACCGGATCGAACACAATACCGATGTGCCGCTAGGGCGGGAAAAGACGGACACCATCACGCGCTTCGGGATTGTCTATACGATCGGCTAGGGCCAAGACGAAATCCATGCTGACCCATTTGCTGCTCATGCGTCACGCCAAGTCGAGCTGGGCCGACCCGGACATGCGCGACCATGACAGACCGCTGAACGATCGTGGTCGGCGGGCGGCGACCGCAGTGGGCGAAGCCCTGCATGCGCGGGGCTTCGCCCCGCAGACTATCTGGAGCAGCGACGCAAAGCGCACGCGCGAGACGGCGATGCACCTCATTCGAGCCATTCCGGGCGCTCAGCGCGTGGACTACTTTTCCGATCTTTATCATGCCTCTGCGGCTAATGTGATCGGTGTCGCGCGGCGTGAAGGCGAACCGAGTATCGAGCGGTTGATGTGGCTGGGGCACAATCCGGGGTGGGCCGAGCTGCACGCACGCTTCGCGGGCCATCATGTCGACTTCCCGACAGCGGCCTGCACCGTGCTGGCGCGCGAGGGGGATGGCGACTGGCTTTCGCCGGAGAGCTGGCGACCGGTAGACTTCATCCTGCCGCGCACGCTGGAGGCGTGATGGAAAAGCTGCTGGCGGTCTGGCGCTTCGCCGTCGCGCTTCTGCTCTATCCCACGGCGTTCATCGCACTCATTTGGATCTGGTGGACAGGCCGGTCCGTGTTCTGGGGTCTCGCGGTCCTGATACTCGTACTGGTCATCGACCGGGTCTGGATCGACATTGCGCGCGCGTGGGCCAGGCGGCTCTTCCGGAAATGAAAGACGCTCCCGCCGGCAAAGCCGGGGGAGCGTCATGAATGTCCAACTCACAAGGGGAACAGAGTTCGGACGCGCGGCGGCATCAAGGGACCGGAGATGCCGCATGCAGGGACTCTACGCGGCGTCCCGATGAGTCGGATTGCACCGCGTGAGAAAAACTTTCAGTCCACGCTCAATAACGTGTCTTCATCGCGCAACAGATACAGCAAACCCATTGCGGCAGCGGCCGGAAGCGCGGCGAGAAAAATCTGCCGGAAACTGTCCAGGCCCCAAATATAGGCCTGTATCGACAGCAGGATCGCACCGACATGCAGGACGAACATCAGGCCGTAACTGATGCGTTTCTTGAAGCCCGCAACGAAAGCTAACAGCAAGGCGATCCAGAACACGCCCAGTGCGAGGTTGAGCCAATCGGGTATGCCCGCATCCTGGTGATAATAGGTGTTGGCGATATTGTTGATCTGCTCCGGATTGGTGAAGCGCATCACCTGCCAGGGGAGCATGAAATAGAAGATGGACAGCCGCGTCAGGAAAAGCGGCAAGCGGAGTTTCGGCATGGTGACCTCCCAGTTTGAATGGGAAGCCCTTATCAGGTCGCAGCGAAAAGGTGCGACACTCTGTCGTGAA
>JBCCCX010000364.1:0-2988 GCA_039033275.1 Pseudomonadota bacterium
CGCAGTGCGACAGACATTTGCCTTGCTCAACGTACCAGCAGATCAAATTTTCTATGAGACCGAGATCGAGGCCGGCCATGGTTTCGTCACCGAAGATGGGAGTCTTGAATGTAACATCACGCGACCGGATTTTCTGATCGACTGCGACATTGATCAAGCAGGTGATATCCTCAACCAGCTTTATGCCGATCTTATGCCGCCGACAGAGCCGCGTGATGAGGGGCTGATGTCTTTCGATCAGGCTCAGTTCCTAGGTGGTGCGGCTGGCATGGACGACACGGCTTTCGTCTACGTTCCCGAAGCCTGCGTGGCCGGCGCACTTTGTCGGCTCCATATCGCGCTCCACGGCTGCCAGCAGGGTCGTGAACGGATCGGCGACGCGTATGCTGTCCTGACTGGATACAATCGATGGGCCGAGGCAAATCAGATCGTCGTGCTTTATCCTCAAGCGCTCACCATACCCGCGCGGTGGTGGAACTGGTTCGGTGGCAATCCGAACGGATGTTGGGATTGGTGGGGATACGCTGGCGAAGACTATCTGAGCCAGGACGCCCTTCAGATCGCAGCTATCGAGCGCATGGCTGCCGCCCTCGGCGCGCAGTTTACAGACTGAGGACGGCCCACTCCCGGTCCGTCTTCCAGAGGAAACTCTGTTCGCAGCCCAAACCGGACTTTGGCAAGACCCGGCATCGCTGCGGCACAGCAAGCCTGGCCATCGTCCGCTAGACGGGTGTCGAGGTCCGGGGGAGCCTTGGAGTGCTAGTTCGGTCGCGAAAGAAGCCCAGACGACCGAACGCAATCTATGCGGAGCGGTCCGAAGCAAAGTCATGACAGACAGCAAAAGGTCTGACATTCTCAGCCTTATCTTCAGTTGTCGGGTATTCTTCCATGCGTACATTTCTTTCAGTCGTCGTTTGTATCCTAACCTCACTTTCGTCGATCGCGAACGCTTAGTCTTTGTCGGATCGGTGGCAATTGATGGGCGCCGATGCAAAGATATGTAGCGAGCCGAACGGAGGCTCGTGCATAACTCTGACCTGCGCTTCGGACGGGATGCTTTTGTTCCGCGCCAATGGCGGCGGGCTCCAGCCGGCTCCGGGGCGGATTGTGGTCGACGGTCGCATCTTGGGCACCGCGACCTTTGGCGGCCAGCGCGGGTTCGCTGCGATCCTACTCGATCCAGCACGAAATGCGCCGATCCTTAACGAGATAGCGAACGGAAACCGGATGGCGGTCCAGATTGGCGGATGGTCCGCCGACGTCTCGCTGCGAGGCTCGGACCAGGCCGTCGGCACGGTCGCGACACTGTGCAGCCGAACCCCGCCGCGCGTTTCGGAGACCATACCCTTCGAGCTTCGTGCCGAGCGGCGCCTCGACGAGGGATCGGTATACGTGGAGCAGGGCGCGCCCTTGGCCTCGTTCTCGACGCATCGAGGGATGGGCATCTGGGGCGGAGACCTGCGGACGGGTCTGGACGATCCGTCCTTGCAGGGCATAGAGGAGAACGAATGCGCCCGTCTGTGCCTATCGACCGAAGGATGCGGGGCCTACACGCACAATGTGGCCGACGGGAAGGTCTGCTTCCTCAAGACCGGGGCCGCCCGCATGACGGCGTATCAAGGGGCGACGACGGGCGTTCTTGCGAAGCCGCCGGTTGCGCATGTCCCGCCGCCGACGCCTGGGCCGCTTCCCTTCGTCGACGAGCGGGTGGCCTGGCGAGACGGCGAGGATGGCGCGCGCCATGCGCAACGGATTCGCACCGCCGCCGCACCGCTGGGCGGGAGCTGCCAAGCCGAGCGTGCCGCGCTCGCGGACCTGGCGCGCACGGTCCGCCTTGAGCTTCCGGGCCGTGAGGCGACCGCTGGCGAGCCCGTGCGGGCGCGCTGGTCGGGAAATACGCTTGCGGCGCGCATCCCGGCCTGGATCGTGACGTCGAGCCCTGCGCCGATCCGCTTCGATGGCGCTGCCGCGATGGTGCTAGGCACGGACGCGCCGAACCCATTCGGAATGGACGTCGCGGCCGGGGAGACTCGGGCCTTCGTCTCGCTCTGGGCGCGAGGGGCGGGAGAAAGGGGCCATGTCGACATACGACCGCTGCGCGCTGGACCCGCGCCCGTCACGATGCGCCTCGTCGCATGGCTTCGGGCTTGTAACGAGGAGGTGGTGCTGGCGGAGAACCGCGTCGCGCTCGAGATCGAGCCAGCACCCGCAACACTCGTCATGGGAACGACGGCGGGGCTCGAGGACCTGACGCATACCTATGACGTTCCCGCACATGACCGCCGGATCACGTTCGGCGAAGACCGGTTCCGGCTCACCCGGTTGTCGGACGGTGGCGAGATCCTGATCCGCGACGGTCGGGATTTGCACCTATCGCCGACCGGACGCTTTCTCTTGCTGGACGGCGCGGAGGTCGTCGACGTCGCCGACGGCGCGACCGTCGCGCGGGTCAGTGCGGCGAGCCGGTGGATCGCGGGCGACAGTTTCCTGATGGGGCACGTGGCGCCCTGGGGATCGGTCGACCTTGCCTCGACCTTCGGCAGTCGGCTCTTGATCGCGGATCAGACCACGGGCCCGAGCTGCTGCGACGCGAGTCCGGAGATGGCACATCTCGCGCTGGACTTGGAGAACGGGTTACTGACCCTGCGCGGCGGGTTGGGTCATTGGATCGGACCTATCCAAGGCGGTGCATATGCACGTGAGGAGGCCGGAAACGGCTATGCCGCAGAAAGTCATTGGACCGTGCCGACGCAGATCGTGATGATGCGCGGGCTGGGAGCCGTCGCGCCCATCTCCGTCGCTCTGGGCCACAGCCTGCCGATGAGCCGTTCCCTCGGCCTGCCGCTGCGCGAGATCGCGACGCCGTTGCCGGCGTCGTCCAGCGATGAACAGATCGTCGTTGCATCCTTGTTTCGGGGGACAGCATCCGAGGCGGTCGGCGCCTTCGAGCGGATCGGGCTGCGCCTCTCGGAAGGAGTCCGTGCCAAG
>JBCCCX010000365.1:0-2979 GCA_039033275.1 Pseudomonadota bacterium
CTATGACATTTGCGCAAGGCGCATCTCCAGCCAATCGCAGGTGGCGGAGCGTTTTGACCTGCCGGTCGCATTGATGTTCTGCAGCTCCGGATAGGATGGGTCGCCGACAGGATGGCGTTGCAGCAGCTCGTCCGTGTTCAACCGGATCGCGGTCAGCAGATTGTTGAAATCATGCGCGACGCCCGCCGTGAGTTGGCCGACAGCCTGCATCTTCTGGCTCTGCCGGACCTGTTCCTCCAGCGACTTGCGGGCGCTGATATCGACCAGATAGGCCCACATGCGTTCCGGCAGCACGGGGTCGGGCACGACGTAGAGCGCCACGGGCACGCTCTCCGTTCCGCGCAGGCGCACATCGATCGCCCCAAGCTCGCCCATGTCGGCTACGGATTTGCCGCCCAGGATCTTCGCGACCGTCTGACCCTCGAACAATGACGCGAAAGGCTGGCCGATGGGATCGCCGCCGCCCCAGAGGGCGCGAAACGCCTTGTTGGAATAGGTCACGTTGGCGTCGCGGATATCGGCGCCGTCCACGTGAAGCACGCCGAAAGGAACAGATGCGAAGGCCGGCGCCTGATCCGCTTGGGCGGCTCCGTCCGCCGACCGGGCGGGCGGACGTCGATCCTGGCGCGATGTGTGGCCGTGCAGCGCGACGGAGGCGACTAGGTCACCGCCATCGGTCGCGTTCCATCTTGCAATCATGACGGTCGGCGTGACGACCCCCTTGCGCGTGATGAGCCGCGTGTCCGCGCGGACCGTTTTGCCGTGAACCGCTTCGCTATCAAGCAGCATGAGCGGATCCTCGATGAATTCGTTGATGTGGCCCGGCGTCAGTGCCTCCGGCCCGCCGAGCCAGCGCTGCATCGTGGCATTGATGGAGATGACCCGCCCATCGCGCGTGACGGAGAACAGCCCGATCGGGGCCATGGACAGGAAAGCCTCGCTATCGTCCACACCGGCGATTTCATCGATCTGCCAAAGCCTGAGATCCGTTTCCTGGTCGAGGCGGATCACAGTCAGGCGGAACCGCGACAGTGTGCCGTTGGGCAGGACGAGATTGATCTCCTCCACGGCGCGCGCCATGCGCTTCTCCATGTGGTGCAGGCGGAAAATGGCGGCCGAACCATCCTTTCCCGTCGTATTGAAAAGACGGTCCACGGTCGGCAGCGAGTCGCCCATAACGTCGGCGCTCAATGTCGCAGCGATATCCAGATAGGCCCGGTTGGCGTGGACCGGCGCGCCGTCGCGCGTCACTAGTTGCGGACGCCCCGATAGGAAGAAGGCCGCACTATAGATCGAATCCCGTCGAGACGCGCGACGTTCCTCGCGCCCTCCGGCACGCATCACGATGAGCAGCCCCGCCGCCAGCAAGACGGCCAGCGCGATCACGCCGCCCACCAGCACCTGCAAGCCAGGCACCAGCGTGCTCCAGGCCAATGCCGCCCAAATGCTGGCTACGGTGACCAGAACCAGCAGAAGACCCATACCGAGCCAAGCCGCTATCCGGCCGGTCGGCCTATCCGTCATGTCCGTCGTCGCCGCATCGTCTCTCATTGGGACCGCTTAGCGCCGATTTGACATTGCCGCGAGACTTTCAGACCATGTGCAAACCTTTCTTTCGCATGGAATGTTACCTTTTGATGAAAAAGCTTACGATGGCCGCAATGGCCAGCTTGGTGGTCGGCACGGCCGCCCTGCCCTCCTGCCGCCCGGCCGACACCGTTCCGGACATGGACCGCACCGCGATCGTGCAGCAGGAATCGGACCGGCTCAACGCCTGGTTCGCGGAACGCTACGATGAGGGCTTGGCGCGTTCGCCCATGACGCAGACCTATCTCGGGCAGCGCGATGCGCAGGACCGGCTGGACGATATCAGCCAGACCGCGCTGGACGAGGAGGCCGCGCTGCGCACGAACTGGCTGTCTGAAATGCGCCGCGACTTCGATGTCGACCGGCTGGACCCCGAAACGCGCCTGTCCTACCGCCTATTCGAGGTGCAACAGCAAGACTGGCTGGCGACATATGCCGTCTCCGGCAATGATTACGTCTTCCAGCATATGAGCGGGCCGCACTCCAGCCTGCCGAGTTTCCTCATCAATTTCCACGCCGTCGAGTCGGAAGCCGACGCACGCGCCTACATTTCGCGCCTCGAAGCGTTCGACGACTATCTAGGCCAGGCCGAGGCGCGGGCGCGGGCGCAAGCCGAAGACGGCGTGCTGCTGCCTCGTTTCGTCTATGACAAGATTTCCGGCCCCGCTCGCAACATCGTCACGGGCGCGCCCTTCACGGAGGGCGAAGACAGTCCCTTGCTAAGCGACTTCAAGGGCAAACTGGAACGTACGAATCTGGACGACGCGCTAAAGTCGGAATTGATTTCGGAGGCCGAAGCCGCTCTGCGCGGCTCTGTGGAACCGGCCTACACGAGGCTGCTCGACATGTTCGCGGAGCATGCCGCCTTGACGAACGATGATGACGGGGCGTGGAAACTGCCGAATGCGGACGATTATTATGCCACCCGCCTGAAGCACTACACGACGACGAATCTGTCGGCCGACGAAATCCACGAGATCGGCCTTCGCGAGGTCGCCCGCATCCAGTCCCACATGCAGGAGATCATGGATCGTGTCGGCTTCGAAGGAAGCCTCCAGGACTTCTACGCCTTTTTGCGCACCGACTCGCAATTCACATACAGCAACGACGATGAGGGCCGGGCCGCCTATATCGCCGACGCCACGGCCATCATCGACGAGATGAAGGCGCAGTCCGACGGTCTGTTCCTCACCAAACCAAAGGCCGACATGGTCGTGAAGCGGGTGGAGCCTTTTCGCGAGGCAACGGCCTTCGGTGCCTTCTACGACAGCCCCGCCCTGGATGGGTCGCGTCCCGGGACCTATTACATCAACCTGAAAGACATGGCCGACCAGCCAAAATTCCTCCAGCAGGCATTGGCCTATCATGAGGGCATTCCGGGGCACCACATGC
>JBCCCX010000366.1:0-2970 GCA_039033275.1 Pseudomonadota bacterium
CGGAAGAGGAGCACAAGACCATGCTGTGCTGCGCGGAACGCATTTTGCAGAAGTTGGAACTGCCTTACCGGGTGGTCGAGCTCTGCACAGGCGATCTCGGTTTCGGGGCGCGCAAAACCTATGACCTCGAAGTGTGGCTTCCAAGCCAAGAGACCTACCGCGAGATCAGTTCCATCTCCAATTGCGGGGACTTCCAGGCGCGGCGCATGAATGCGCGCTACCGCGCCGGGGAAAAGGACAATCGCTTCGTTCATACGCTCAACGGCAGTGGCCTTGCCGTCGGCCGGACGCTGGTCGCGGTGCTGGAGAACTACCAGAACGAAGACGGCAGCATAACCGTGCCAGACGCGCTGGTTCCCTATATGGGTGGCGTGAAGCGGATTGGGTAAACGAAAGCCCGTCCCCGGCATTTATTGCCGGGGTCTGGTCTCGCCCTTCACCACAAGAGGATGGCTTAAAGACGGTCTCGTCTTGTGGGCTCTCAGGATAGCAGACCCCGGCAATAAATGCCGGGGATGCGGATGTAGCTGTCAGTGACGAACTGAAAAGCCAGGCTACAGCGCCGCGCAGGCTGTCTCCAGCCACGCGCGGACTTCGCCGTCCAGCTCCGGCCCGATCTCCTCCAGCACGCGCGCATGGTAGGCGTCCACATAGTGGCGCTCATCCTTGGTCAGCTTGTCCGTGTCGATCAGATCGCGGGCGAACGGGGCGAGGGTCAGCGTGTGGAAGCCGTGCATCGGCCGCTCGCCACCCGGAATGTTTTGCGCCGGCGTGACATATTGCAGGTTTTCGATCCGGATGCCGTAGGCGCCTTCCTTGTAGTAGCCGGGCTCGTTAGACACGATCATGCCGGGTTCTAGCGCGACGGTGTTGGGTGTCTTGCTGATGCGCTGCGGGCCTTCATGGACGCCGAGGAAGACGCCGACGCCGTGGCCCGTGCCGTGATCGTAGTCTAGCCCGGCTTGCCAGAGCGGATGCCTGGCCAGCGCGTCGAGGTTGGACCCCGTCGTGCCTGATGGAAACCGAACGACAGCCAGCGCGATATGGCCTTTCAGAACCAATGTGTATCGCTCGCGCATTTCCTGCGTCGGCTCGCCGATCGGAACCGTGCGCGTCACGTCTGTCGTGCCGTCCACATATTGCCCGCCACTATCCACCAGATAGAGCGTGCCGGGCGACAGCGGTAGCGTCGAGGCCGTATTGACACGGTAGTGGGGATGCGCGCCGTTTGCCCCCGCGCCGCTGATGGTCTCGAAGGATAGGTCCTTCAGCGCGCCGGTCTCGTGCCGGAACGTCTCCAGTTTCACGGCCGCATCGATCTCGTCACACGCGCCGCTCTGCGCTTCTGTATCGAGCCAGTGCAGGAAGCGGATCAAGGGTAGAGCATCGCGGCGGTGAGCCGCCTCGGTGCCGCGCAGTTCAGCCTGCGATTTCTTCGCTTTGGGCAGCGCGACAGGGTCCTGCTGCGCTAGCACGGTCGCGCCGGCCTTTTCGAGGGCTTGGGAGTGCCAAGCCGAACTGGTCGCCGGATCTACGATGACCGTCCTTCCGGACCAATTCGACAGATCGGTCGATAGGCTGGACTCGTCCGTAACGGAGACTTCGTTGCCTAGATGGGTTCTGACGGCGTCGCCGATCTTGTCCGGATCCGTGTAAAGCGTGACGCGCCCCTCTCGGTCGATCAGCGCATTGGCCAGTAGGAGCGGCGTGCAGCGCACATCCGCGCCGCGCAGGTTTAGCAGCCAGGCGATGGAGGCAGGCGCCGTGATCATGGCCGCATCGGCCCCGGCATGGTCGATGGCTTCGGCGATCTCCGCGCGTTTTTCCGCGTGGCTCTTTCCGGCCAGCTCGGTCGGCTGCACGACGACTTCGCCCCTGGGCGGAGCGGGGCGGTCGGTCCAGGCTGTATCGATCGGGTTCGTGTCCAGTGGGACGAGCGTCGCGCCTGCGCTGCGGGCCGCCTTGCCAAGCGCCGCCACGGCCTTGGGCGAGTGCAGGCGCGGATCGTATCCGACCCGCTCGCCATTACGCAGATTGTCCCGAAGCCATTTTGCAACGCCGTCTTCCAGGCGGGCATGATCGAAAATGCCATCATCGACCTGCTGGCGGACCTGGAGCGTGTAGCGTCCATCGGCGAACATGACCGCGCGATCCCTGAAAATGGCCGCCGCTCCGGCAGAGCCGGTGAAGCCCGTCGCCCACATCAACCGTTCATTGTGAGCCGGAAGATATTCGTTGTTGTATTCATCCTCGTGCGGGATCAGCAGACCGTCCAAATTCTGCCGTTCAAGCTCCGCGCGGAGCAGGGGAACGTGATCACGCCCCATTTGCGGTCCGCCGACCGGGTCGAATTTCTGGATCATATCTGTATCGTGCTTGCCCATATAGGCCGTCTAAGCAGTTCGCTCCGTCGAAGGAAGCGCATGACCGAAAAACTCTCAGCCTGTCGTAAGTCGTCCCGAAGGCCAGAATCTTAACGGAGATATAAAATATACGCGAGTTCCCACCCATTTTTGCATAGCTTGCTTCGACGGGCGTCTGTTCTCCGCGTCGGTGGTCATCACTAGATAAGCGTCAAAGGGACAAACCAATCACGCCCAATCGCTGGGTAAACGCAAGAGCTAGAGAAAACAATGTCTTATCAATTCGACGACACACAGTTGAAGACGGACCGCAAGGTCCGCCTGAACGCCGACACGCTGCAGCTCCGCCTGCTGGCCCGCCGGACTTCGCGTCAGATGCGCCGGTCCAATCGCGCTATCTAGGACGCGTCCTCGCAACGAAGTTCAAAAGCCCGGACATTGCGTCCGGGCTTTTTTATTTGCGCGCCAGAAGGGATGTCCAACCATCGATACTGTCTTGGGGCAGGACGGTCAGTCCCGCTTCACGGAAAGCATCCGACACCCATTCGGCCTGCGCGTCTAATATCCCGGGGCAACTTGCACTTGATGGTGTCTCCTTGGCTGATAA
>JBCCCX010000367.1:0-2965 GCA_039033275.1 Pseudomonadota bacterium
CATGGTGCCCGCGCCGATCCTCATTGCGACGGCGCTCATCGGAGGGTCGGCCCTGTCCACGGCTGGCGGGATAAAGATCATCCGCCTCCTGCTGCTCTTCCGTCATCTGGGAACGGACGTGGCGCGCCTGTCGCATCCGTCCCGCGTGAAACCGATCGAATTCCGCGGCAGGGCGGTGAAGGACGATGCCTTCCTGTCCATCTGGATGTATTTTTTCGGATACTCGCTTTGTTTTGCGATCGGTGCTCTGTTCCTCGCGGCAAGTGGACTGAACCTCGAAGACGCGCTGGCCGTATCCGCGGCGACGCTGGCGAACATAGGACCACTGCTCGACTTGACCTTGCCGTCGTCCGGCCTGCGTTATGCAGAGTTCACAGGATTGCAAATGACCCTGGCCGCCGGCTTGATGTTAATCGGTCGTGTCGAGGTTCTCGTCGCTTTGTCGCTGCTTGTTCCATCGACGTGGCGCCAATGAGGGCGATATTAGTCATAGTTTCGCGGCAATGCCGATATGATTTGCCTTTGCAGGGGCCGGGGCTAAGACCGGGCCTCATCCCCTCGAATGTTGAACCCGGAAGGGTTCACGTGCTTTATCAGAACCAGGTGTGACATGTCGGACCGCAACCAGACCCTTCAGCACTCGTTCCTCAACGCCGTCCGCAAGGCGAAGATGCCGTTGACGATCTTTCTGGTCAACGGTGTGAAATTGCAGGGCGTGGTGACTTCGTTCGACAATTTCTGCGTTCTTTTGCGCCGCGACGGCAGTTCGCAGCTTGTCTACAAACACGCGATCAGCACGATCATGCCATCCGGCCCCGTGCAGTTGCATGACCCGGACGATAGCGATACGGGCGACGACTCCGAAGAATAGCCTACGCTGGAGCCCCCTTGCTCGAACACGAAGTCAAGATTCAACGCGCATTCGTTGCGCATCCGCGGTTTGCCGATGCCCGGTCGGGTGATGCGGAATACGATCTAGAGGAAGCGGTCGGGTTGGCCGAAGCGCTAGGCGTGGCACCGGTCGAGGCGCGCATCGTCCCGATCCGCGAAGTCAAGGTCAGCAACTATTTCGGTTCCGGCCAGATCGAGGACATGTCGGCTGCCATTCGGGCGCTCGCTCTGGACATCCTGATCGTGAATGGTGAACTGACACCGATCCAGCAGCGCAATCTGGAAAAGGCGCTCCACGTCAAGGTGATCGACCGGACGGGGCTGATCCTGGAAATCTTCGGCCTCCGCGCCGCGACCAAAGAAGGCCGATTGCAGGTCGAACTGGCCCGGCTGAACTACGAACGGTCGCGCCTTGTCCGCACCTGGACCCACCTTGAGCGGCAGCGCGGTGGCCAGGGCTTCCTCGCCGGACCGGGCGAGACGCAGATCGAGAGCGACCGGCGCCAGCTGAACGACAAGATCGACCGGTTGAAGAGTCAGCTGGACGATGTCCGCCGCACGCGGGACCTGCAGCGGGCGAAGCGCAAGCGGTCGAGCGAGCGTATCGTCGCCCTCGTTGGCTATACGAATGCGGGCAAGTCGACCCTGTTCAACCGACTGACGACTGGGGGCGTGCTGGCCAAGGATATGCTATTCGCGACGCTTGACACCACGCACCGCATATTGCCCCTGCCAAGCGGACAGAATGCGATCATTTCCGACACGGTGGGTTTCATCTCGGACCTGCCGACACAACTGATCACCTCGTTCCGCGCCACGCTGGAAGAAACGCTCGAAGCCGACGTCCTGCTGCATGTGCGCGACATATCCGATCCGCTAACCGCGCGCCGCCGCGAGGAAGTGATGGATGTGCTGAACCAGATCGGGGCCGGGCCGGACCACGGACAGGCGTTGATTGAAGTCTGGAACAAGGCGGACTTGCTGCCGGCTTCGCAGCGCGAGACCGTCGAGGGGCTGGCCGACCGGTCCCGCACGGAAGCGTCCCTGAACGACGCCTGCGTCGTGTCCTGCCTGTCGGGCGAGGGGATCGATGCCTTGCTCGCCGGTATCGAGGAGGCGTTGACGCGCACGGATGAAATCATCGACGTCACCATCACGCCTAAGACATTCTCCGCACGCGCCTGGCTGCACGAAAACGGTCACGTCATTGAGGAAGCGGAAGGCGATGCAGGCGCGTTGAAGATGACGGTCAGGCTATCGGAAAGCGACGCCGGAAAATTCAGGTCGCGCCATGCGGAACTGCTAGACGGCTAGCGCTCTTCGCGCTTCACGGCTTGCCAGTGTGATTCCATCGCGTCGAGTGACAAGCCAGAAACGGACCCGCCCGCACGGTCCTCGACTGCGATGAACCGCCTTTCGAACTTGGCATTGCCGTCGCGCAGCGCGCTCTCCGCGTCGATACCCAGTTTGCGAACGAGATTGACGACGGCAAACAGAAGGTCGCCTGCTTCCTCATGGCGCTCTTCTGGACGCGCGTCGCGCAGTTCCGCGGCTTCTTCAACTATTTTGTCGTAAGCGCCGTCCGCATCGGGCCAGTCGAAACCGACCTTGGCCGCGCGCTTCTGCAGCTTCTGCGCCCGCATGAGGGCAGGGAGCGCCAGCGCCACCCCGTCCAGCGTCCGGCCGGACCGCTCGGCCGCCTTCATCGTCTCCCAATCGGCTTTTTCGCTGTCGCCGAAGACATGAGGATGGCGTCGGACCATCTTTTCGACCAACCTATCGACAACGCCGTCCAGATCGAAGGCTCCGGCCTCGTCCGCCATGCGGGCATGGAACAGGACCTGGAACAGAAGTAGACTTCGTCATGGAGGCTTTGTCGGTTTATCCAACGACAAAAACGCTGTTGGTTCCGGGAACGATTAGGTGCCTGGACGGGTGCGAGCGTACGTCCAAGAACGGGAAGAAGGGTCGCGTGTGCGACTCGTCGTGCGGAACGGGAGAGCCTTACGGCAGGCTCGGCTGCAGCGCGAAGCAGGGAAGGTTCGGTCGGTTCTGCCGCTCTTGCTACTACGAC
>JBCCCX010000368.1:0-2954 GCA_039033275.1 Pseudomonadota bacterium
CCCCCCTGGGGGGGGGGGGCGGCGCTTCCCTGCCTGCTTGCGAAGCCAATTGGGCAACACCCTCATCCGGCCTTCGGCCACCTTCTCTCTCAAGGGAGAAGAGCATTAATGACCGAACGATCCAAGACCAAGGATACGATCCTGCGTACGGCGCAGGCGCTGTTCAACAATGAGGGCGAGCACGCCGTGTCTAGCGTGGACATCGCCTCGGTCATCGGCATCTCGCCAGGCAACCTCTACTATCACTACAAGGGCAAAGAGCCGATCATCCGGGAGCTGTTTGCGGATTTCGAGGTGGAGCTGCGCCAGGTCCTGTCCGCCCCCATCAACGAGCCGCTCGTGCTCGAGGATAATTGGGTCTATCTCTACATCATCTTCGAGGAGATCTGGGACTTCCGCTTCTTCTACCGCAACCCGGCGGAACTGGTGCAACGCGTGCCGGAACTGCGTGGGCCGTTCGCCAAGCTGCTGGCCCTGAAGGAACGCACGGCGTTCTCGCTATTGTCCGACCTGGAGGAGGGCGGACATCTGGCCTTCGGGGAAGGGGAGAAGGCCGGGCTGTCGGCGCGGCTGGCCCAGCACTTCACATTCTGGCTGCAATATCATCAGTTGCGCGAAGGCCCTGGTCCGGAAGGGGTCCCGACCAAGGCCCTGATCGACCGGGGCGTTTATCAGAGCCTGGCCATGATCGTGCCCTACTGGGCGCGCGGAGAAGGGTTCGCGGAACTTCTGCGGGAAACGGCCGAGGAGATCTGATCCGCCTGGCATCCGGATTGCAAGGGTTGGTCCATCACCGTCACACTGGCTTGCGCTTTCGCTCCCACGAAGCCGCGCCACAATGACGAGAATGTCAAACCCCGCGCAAACCGCGCGGGGTTTTTCTTTGCCCCGTGTTGTCTTAAGAGCGCCGCAAAATCAAAAGCCGAAGTCGGGAACCCAAATGCTGTCCACCCTGAAGCGCGAGGCGCAATACCTGTCCGGCCTGTTCCGCATGCTAAAGGCCGTAAAGGATGTGGATGCGGACTCCGATCACCTGCTGGCGGACGAGCTGGAGCTGCGCGTCGATGCCTACGGCCCCAACGTCGCCCTGATCGAGGACGACCGGGAGTGGACCTACGATCAGATGGAGGAATATGCCAACCGAGTCGCCGGCTGGTGCGAGGCGCAAGGGCTCGCGGTCGGCGATACGGTGGCGGTCTTTGCGCGCAACCGTCTGGAATATGTCCCGCTCTGGTTCGGCCTGTCCAAGCGCGGCATCGTTCCGGCGCTGATCAACTTCCAGCTGACGGGCAATGCATTGGCTCACTGCGTGAATATCAGCGACGCCAAGCATGTCGTGGTCGATGTGGACCTGATCGATAATTGGAAAACCGCGCGCGAACATCTGGACGAAGGCTTGCAGGAATGGGCGGCCTTCGGCGAAGTCCCCAAGGGCAACAAGCGCAAGATGAAATCGTTCGATGCGGTCCTGCTCGACATCGTGCCGAACCGGCCCGCCAAGGACATCCGACAGGGCCTGACCGCGGGTGGCCAGGCGATGAAGATGTTCACCTCCGGTACGACCGGCCTGCCCAAGGCGGCCAAGGTCACCCATGTGCGCACGCAGAACTACATGCGCGGCCTGGGGCGGGGTGCGAAGGCCGGGCCGAAGGACCGCATGCTGCTGGTTCTGCCCATGTACCACGCGACGGGCGGCCTGGTCGGGGTCGGCGCGGCGCTGACGACTGGCGGCGCGGTCATCATCCGGCCAAAGTTCAGCGCCTCGACCTTCTGGGACGATGCGGTAAAATACGGCGCGACCATGTTTACCTATGTCGGCGAGCTGTGCCGCTTCCTTCTGTCCACGCCCCCGCACCCGTTGGAGCGCGCGCATAAGATCGAGTGGATCATCGGCAACGGCCTGCGCCCGGAAGTGTGGGAAGGCTTCGTATCGCGTTTCGACATTCCGCACGTAATCGAATTCTACGGCTCGACCGAAGGAAACGTCTCGCTGCTCAACCTGGACGGCCCGATCGGGGCGGTGGGCCGCGTGCCGAGCTATCTGAAGAGCAAGTTCAACGTCGAGATCATCCGCTACGACGTGGAGACCGGGGAGAACCCGCGTGGCTCCGACGGTTTCGCTTTGCGGGTCGATGACGACGAAGTGGGCGAGGTGATCGGCGAGATCCGGAACGACGACGCCCGGTTCCGCTTCGAGGGCTACCAGACCAAGGAAGCCACGCAGAAGAAAATATTGCGCGACGTGTTCAAGCCGGGGGACGCCTGGTTCCGAACGGGCGACCTGATGAAGCGCGACGGCCACGGCTATTACTATTTCATGGACCGGGTCGGCGACACGTTCCGTTGGAAAGCGGAGAATGTGGCCACGAACGAAGTCGCGGGGACGCTGTCCGGTTTCGAGGGCATTACCCAGGCCAACGTCTACGGCGTGGAAGTGCCGGGCTATGACGGGCGTGCCGGCATGGCCGCGCTCGTGTCAGAGACGCCGCCCGACCTGGAGGCGTTGAAGGCCTATCTGGACAAGGAATTGCCCCACTACGCCCGGCCGGTCTTCCTGCGACTGTCCAATGAGTCCGAGACGACCTCGACTTTCAAATTCAAGAAGACGAACCTGGTCAAGGCCGGTTTCGATCCGGAGCGGATCAGCGAACCGGTCTATTTCTGTAATCCGGAGACCGGATCCTACGAACGCGTGGATGCCGAAATCTTCGCGAAGATCAATGACGGGACCATCCGCTTGTAAAAGGACGGCGCATGAAGACGCCTGACGACATCATTGCCTTCTGGTTTTCAGACCGCGCGCGAAAGCGCTGGTTCAAGAGCACGCCCGAATTCGACGCGGAAGTCCTCCAGCATTTCGAGGATACCGCCGTGACCCTGTCCAAAGGTCCTTTCCCCCATCCGGAATGGGAGTCTGACGCGGACAATGCGTTGGCGCTCGCCATCGCGCTCGA
>JBCCCX010000369.1:0-2948 GCA_039033275.1 Pseudomonadota bacterium
CGAGATGATCGCGTGCATTCGCGAGCAGGAAGTTGCGGGCGGCGACGGCACCCTCCTGCTCGCGAATGCACGCGATCCTCTCGGAAGCGAGTGAGCGGTGACGGTCGCTGTCCATCTCTCTCTGCTCGACAGGGGATGGACGGGGGACGGAACGGGCGAAGCCCATCGAAGTCGGATCGTTGCCGAGAAGGGCCGCTATCTCCGCGCGGCCGGACGGTGTGTCGAGGTTCACGGCACGATCTCCGCGAGCATGTGGAGGATGACGATCAAGCCGGTCGGGAAGCAGACGCACAGCACGGCGAGGGCGATGGTGCGGGCTAGCTCGATGCGGGATGCGGTGAAGGCGGAGAGCGGGGTCATGCCGCCACTCCCTGCTGAGCGTGGTTGAGCGTGCTGTCGGGGTGGGCGTAGACGGGGCGGTAGCCAGCCCAGCCATCGGGATGCGGCACCTCGCCCATGCGAACCGCATCGTCGAAGCACTCCTGCATCCGCTCGGCGAAGTTCGCCTTAAGGAACGCTTCCCACTCTTCGCGAAGCTGCCACTCGGGGCCGCCGTCATGGCCGTAGGGGAGCGTGTGCTTCACGCCGTCGAAGTCGAGGAGGATGTCTTCGATCTCGCCGCCATCGTCGAGGATCGCGGTGACCTCGGGAAACGCCATCGCGTCGGTAGCATCGACCACGCACGGGCGGGCCGAGAAGCCGTCGAGGATGATGCCGATCTCGGCAAGCGGGGCGGTGATTGTCATGTCGGTCTCCATCGGGGCGGGGTGAACCGCTGATGGAGGTACAATAGAGGTACATAACGTACCGCGTCAAGTGACATAGGTACAAATAGTATCTAAGCCCTGCGTCCCTCCCCTCATCGCAACAAAAAGCCCCGCGCTGGGGCGGGGCTAAGTAAGAAGGTCTGAAACGCAAAAGGCCCCGCCGAAGCGAGGCCTTCCGTCTGTCACCATGGCTGGCTTGGCTTCGCCTTCCATGGATGCCCTTTCAGGACTTAAATCCCGGATATCTCCGGGGCCAACATCAATATGGTGCGGCGCTGAGATTCGGTCAAATCACATTCCGATAGCCGCCATGACACAGCGCCGTATTGCTTCTAAATCTTCTGACGGCACGACCCGGACATCGTAAACGCGCTCGCCGTCTCGACCTCTGCCTCGATGAAGCAGCTTCAGGCGATGGTACGCGACGCACATAACCATGTCAGCCTTCACCCACATTCGATGTTCGTCATATGGGCGAGGTAGGGGGCGATCTAGATATAGCTCGTGATGATACGGGCGTCGGACGCGAGGAGCCGTGGTGCTAAGCGGAACGATTGTGCAAAGCTGGCTGCGCTCAGGCATGTGCGGAGACAAAACGATCGCTGGCCTTCGCTTGA
The DNA here is from genome assembly GCA_039033275.1 of Pseudomonadota bacterium. Classification (GTDB taxonomy): domain Bacteria; phylum Pseudomonadota; class Alphaproteobacteria; order Caulobacterales; family Maricaulaceae; genus Litorimonas. Next base: position 1,385 of record JBCCCX010000369.1, read on the forward strand.
CCATCTCGGGCGGTCTAAACCCTTCAGACAAATCAACACGCAGGATCGTGCCGGGCTGAGGGTGGTGCAATAAGCTCATAAGGGCCTTCTACCCGTCATAGCTCCCAACGATGCGGTGGCAGTGCTACCGCTTGAACAAGCGCGTGGCTGAGATGACCACCCCCTGTATCTCGACTGTCACGCCATCCTCACCGTTGTCCAACGCCAGCGGCGTATCCCCTATGTCAGGGTCGGAGCTATCGGCATGGAGTTGATGGCGTCCGTCTACAATCCTGTAGACCTTAAGCGTGTGTTCGCGCTGGCCGCCGCGATACCGCGCAACGTCCACGAGATCGCCGTCACGGGGCCCGCCGGGGTAGCCGTCCAGCCGTACGCAAATGGCGTACTCCCCGTTGTTGACGTGCTTGTTTACGCTGTTGCCAATGCACTGCCGGGCATACTGCATCTCGACTGCGAACCTCGTGCCAGAAACCGCTGCGATCTCCGGCGCCTCGGTCAAGGGCTCGTCTGGCCCCTCGCGCCACACCCCACCTGCCGCCTCGCCGTAGATCGGCAACCATAGCACTTGCAGCTCCGGGGCTGCCGCTCTTCTACTTTCGCCTGTTAATATCCAGTGGACATCAGCCCCATAGGCAGCCGCGTATTTCCGCGCGACGTGCAGCTTCAAACCGCGCTGCCCGTTCTCATGGCTTTTCATGCTGTTGGGGCTCCACTCATAACGAGCGGCCGCCTCCTCCATCGTTTCGAAGCCAGCATCCTTCCGCGCTTTGCGCAGTCGAGCCCCTACGGCCTTGTCGTGTTCGGTTGGCGCCATGGGGCAAACGTATCCAACCGATAGATACGCGGGGTTGCTTTTCATAGGTACGTATCGTACCTGTGATACATGAATAAGCTTCCGGCGGATTTCCGTGGCCTCATCAAGAAATGGGGCGACCTCGATACGTTCGCGGCGGATCTAGGCGTCCCCGTGAACACCGCTAAACAGATGAGGACGCGAAACAGCGTACCTCCTCGGCACCATGTCACGCTGATCGATGCTGCGCGTCGTCGCGGGCTGGATGGTGTCACAGAGCGCCTACTGCTTGAGCTAGCCGCAGCGCGGCGTCCCGCCCCCTCCTCTACGGAGAAGGCGGCATGAGGGGTGCCTACTACAACGAGATCGAGCCGTTCGCCGCCGAGTGGCTGCGCAACCTGATCGCCGCTGGGCATGTCGCCCCTGGCGATGTCGACGAGCGCAGCATAGAGGACGTGCAACCAGATGACCTTCGCGGCTACACCCAATGCCATTTCTTCGCTGGCGTCGGCGTCTGGTCCTACGCTCTTCGACAGGCGGGGTGGGACGATTACAGCCCCGTCTGGACCGGCTCTTGCCCCTGCCAGCCTTTCAGCGCGGCAGGCAAAGGCGGCGGGGTTGCTGACGAGCGGCACCTTTGGCCCGCGTTCCACCATCTCATCCGAGAGTGCCAGCCTCCAGTCGTCTTTGGAGAGCAGGTTGCGTCGAAGGACGGCCTCGGTTGGCTCGACCTTGTGCAAGCTGACCTGGAAGGAACGGGTTACGCCTGCG
>JBCCCX010000370.1:0-2936 GCA_039033275.1 Pseudomonadota bacterium
ACAATCTGCTCGGTACGGCGCACATGCGGCGCGATTTCTGCAATCGCCTCAGCTTGACCTGATCGTAGCTTAACCTTGTGTCCGGTATCGATTGATCAACTTGGCCTGGCAGGCCGCGGCTTTCAGGCTCCACATCCATTTCCAGAGGTCAACGATCTGACCGCTTCCATCGAAGCCGAATGAGACCATGAACGGCGAGCCGAACACTTCGCCGCCCGCACGGGCCTTCGCATGTCAGGCGCAGTGGCGGCCGGTGCCGGTCGCAGGGCGACCTTAGAGGCGTTCCTTACCTCGCGTACTTGCTGGACCTGACCAGAAGTTCGGACTCGTCTGCGAATAGATCGCGACCGGGGAAGCTACGGAGACGAAATGAGGGTCGAAGCTGTGTCGCTCCGGGCAGCGTTGGAGGCTAAACTTTTCAGCATGCGCTTGACCCGGCGCCAGTGCCTACGGCGGATCGGGCGGCTTGCTGCCAGGTGATGCTTGGTCACATTGATGGTGGAAGAGCAACGCGGCCGCGAACGGGGGCGCGGTCGGCTACGATGCTTGGCCCCCTCTGATCACCCCGAAGAACTCCACCCTCGATCGCTGAAAGGCCACCTAGGGGTACTCCTGTAGGTCGCGAGATGACGGGGCTCGTCGCACTTTCCGCCGTCCCCTCACCTACGGACGGTCACCCACCCGACGTCCGTCTGCTCCCGTTACCTCGGCGTCGCATCCGCCCGGCGGCAGGGCCGCGAGCAGCATCATCACGCTCGTCTCGGCCGCCGTCGCACTCATCACCCCGACAAGGCGCCCGTCCGAGAGCACGGGCGCGCCGGACATCCCTGGCTCCGCCGGACAGTCCAGCCGTGCAGCCGTGCCGTCCTCCGCGGTGACAGCGCATCGCTGCCTTTGCTGCCTGTGCGCGCGCGACCGCGGGTAGCCGATCAGATCGACGAGTCCGACCAAGCGGCCCTGCGGCTCTGCATCTGCTGCTACGGAGGGCAGTGGCTCCGCCACCGAAGACCTTTCGAGGCAAAGGCGCGCGATGTCCGCAGTCTGCGCCGACTGCACGGCGCGCACACGCATGTGCTCCGAATACGCGCCGCCATCATAGCCGAGGACCACGTGAAGGTTTCCGGGGGCCAGTCCGTCCACACAATGCTTAGCCGTCAAAACCTCGCTCGGCCCAATGAGGGCGGCCGTGCAATGCTGACGGTTCCGGAAGCCGGCGTAGTTCAGCCGACCGATCGCAGGGCGTGCCTCGTCGAGCGGCTGCGCTTGCGCGCGCGTCGTCGGTTGTGCCTGCAACGCGATCGTCAGCGAGAGGAGTGTCCGGAGGATCATCTGGATCGGCGCCTCGCCTACGTTCCACTCAAGGACGTCGCGCCGCTTGCGGCGCGTGTCGTCCGCCGTGTTCTGCAGGCGGGTCGTTCCACCGTCAACGTCACCCAGTATTCTCGAAGGCCCTCACGCCTGCTCGAGTTCGACGACGTTTCCCTCAGGATCGCGGACGTAGACGACGACGATCGGGTCCTCCTCGGTTTCAAGGTCGGAAATCTGTCTCTGCATCGATCCACCCGCGCGGAGCGTTGCCTCACAAGCAATCTCTATATCGCCGACGCCGAAGGCGAGATGTCGGAACTCCAACGCGTTGACCACCGGTGCTGATCGCTTAAGTACGACGTGGTTTTGAAGGACTTCCAGGAAGAGATCGTCGTTGTCCGGCAGGGCAAGCCATGCGAAGCGAATGGCAACGCCTCGACGGCCATTGCTACCGGAGAACCGTCCACGGCGGAGCGTCTCGATTACCCGGCGTGCTCTTGGTGGACGAATTTTGTCCAGGATTCACGTTGTGGGTCGACCAGGATAGCTGGGCGGTATGTCTAAGCCTGCACCGACCCGCTACGACACCCTGACCTGGTCGTGCTACAACGCACCTCTGCGTAAGCGCAGCTCGCTGACGGTATGGTTCGATTGGTCGATGCCTTGGCCTGCGGCCCCGTCGGATAGACGCGGGGGGCAGCCAGTCTACGGCGATGCGGCGAGACAGGTGTGCCTGACGATCAAAGTTCGCGGTTAGAACGAATGGCATGCGCGCAAGCATGGTGTGTCCGAGTGACAATGGCGAATGCCTTGGAAAAAAGACAGTCCGGTCGCCCATAGTTGCAATGAGGCCCTGCGCGTCATCAAACGCCTGGGCCGCACCATCCGGCGCCGCTGGAGCGGCTTTCACCGCTGCAGCAGGGCGGAACCAAGCCTCTCTGAACAGTGCTACGCAATGCCCTGCTCGCCAGGGGATGAACTGCATGAAGCTGCTGGGCCAGAAGCTGATATCCGTCTGGCCTCGACCTCGGACCGATAACATCGTGAATCCTCACCTTCGACCGCTGAACTCCGGGGCCCCCGTCGCCATCTCGACCACTTCACCAATCTCGGCCTCCCGATTGCGCAAACCGCAGGCCAATCCAATAGGGAGAAAGGGGAGCCGCGCCTTGAGATGCTCCATACAACGAAGCCCACGGCAGTCAGGTCGCAACCGTTCAATTAGCGGGGCGGTCTTCGGCTACACGTGTCGATGAGGCAGGTTCCGTCCTTGACTGGCTGAGATGGCTGCTGCCGGCATGAGAACGGACATGAGGGGCGACGCACGGGAGGGCGGACGGGGTTATGGGACGACCCCCTTCGAGGTTCCACCCATGGGCCGAACGCGTTCCAAGGCGATGATCGTATCGGTGACGATCGCGGTCTGGCCGCCCGGGCCGATCGCCTCGCGCTCCGGGGCACCGACAAAGACGCGGGTCCAGTCCGCTGGGTCGAACTCGATGCCATTCAACTCTTCCTCGGGTGTCGGAAAGACGGTGTCCGCATCTGCCCAGGACCACGGAGCGACGGAGGCATGCGCGACCGTCAGGAACAAGCCACCCGGCGCCACGGCGGCCGCGGCGCGGCGC
>JBCCCX010000371.1:0-2928 GCA_039033275.1 Pseudomonadota bacterium
CTAAAACTGAGCCCGAATCCGTTGCTATTTGATGTTCTAAACCAGTACCAACAATGGGCTTACTAGGATAAAGTAAAGGCACGGCTTGTCGTTGCATATTTGATCCCATTAATGCGCGATGGGTCACCTGATCCCCGCCGTGGACCAGCGCGTTTTGGATCAGGTTGGCCGTCGCCTGGACCAGCATCTGCCGGTCGGCTTGCACGCGCGCCCCATCCTGCACATCTAGGGCCAACGTTTTCCCCGCATCCTCGACCACCGGGCCGAAGGTCTCGGCCAGGTCCTGGACCAGGTCGCCGAGATCCACACCGGCGAGACCATCTTCCCCCTGGGTCGCCTCGATCCGCGCCACCCGCATAATGGTGTCAAAGATCTCGGATAGGCGCGCCGCCTCCGCCAAGGCCGCATCGCGCGCGTCGCCCTCTGGCACGGCCTCCAGACGGGACTGCAACCGCGCCAGCGGCGTGCGCAGATCATGAGCAAGGCTCGCGCTCAGGTGCCGGGTCTGGGTCACCAGCCGCTCCAGATCCGCCGCCGCCGCATCGACCCGGTGCGCCAGATCGTCCAGATCGTCCGCGCGCCGCACCGCCCCCGTTCGTGCGCCCAGATCCCCCGCGGCCAATCGGTCGAGCGTCGCCGTGATCTGAGAGAACCGGCGCTCTGCCAGGATGCCCGCGCCGATCCCCATGGCCAGTGCGACCAACAGGACGACGACCGCGACGGACCATAGAATCCCTTCGAGCAGATCGAACGTCTCCTCCCCTTCGTCCAGCGGGACCGCCAAGACATAGGCACCCCCCGCTGGATCGCGGGCCAGGGACACGCGCCAATCCTCGGCTTGCCGATAATCGTCGTCCAACTCCACCGTGCCGCCGCCCGTCATCGCCACGGCCGTAATCGCAGTGGGCAGATCGCCGGTCGCGTCCAGCGGGCGGATCAGTAGATCGGCGCGCTCCGAGGGTGCGCCCCCGCCCGCCAGCGACACCGCGACGCCGGCCAGCGCCGCATCCGCGCGGCTGACAATCGCCTCGCGCCCCAGGCCCAACGCTACATAGACCGCCGCCGCCATGCCCACTGCAAAAAGTAGCGACAGCAACAGCGTCAGCCGCAGGATGAAGGACCGGCGTAGCCACCTGAGCAAAGCCGTGGCCTTAGCCCCCGAAGACATAACCCTCACCGCGGCGGGTCCGGATCAGATCCGCGTCGAACGGTTTGTCGATCTTGGCGCGGAGCCGGCTGATATGCGTCTCGACCACGCTGGTGGTGGGGTCGAAGCTCATGTCCCAAACCTGCTCCAACAGCATGGTCCGCGTCACAAGCCGCCCGGGGCGGCGCATGAAATACTCAAGCAGCTTGAATTCCTTGGCCATCAGGTCGATCTCGCGGCCCTGGCGTTCGCAGCGTCGTCCGATCAGATCCAGCGTCAGGTCGCCGACGCGCAGCAGGGTCTGTTCTGCGGCATTGGACCCGCCCTCCCGCCGCCGTCCCAGGGCACCGACCCGAGCCGATAGCTCGGCAAAGGCGAAGGGTTTCGTGAGGTAGTCGTCGCCCCCGGCCTCGAACCCCTCGACCCGCGCGTCCACCTCGCCCAGGGCCGTGAGGAACAACACCGGCACGGTATTCTTGGAAGCCCGCAGGGACTTGGCCACTGACAGCCCGTCGATGCCGGGGACCATCCGGTCGAGGATCAGCACATCGTATTCCTGTGCCGTTGCGGCGATGAGGGCGTCCTTGCCATCGGTGAACAGGTCCACGACGTGCCCTTCTTCGCGCAGGCCACCAGCCACCCATGCCCCGAGCTGTTCTTCATCTTCAAGCAGCAGAATGCGCATGGGTTTGACTAAGTCGAAACGTCCAAGTTGAAAAGGCTGCCGTTTCCGGCAGCCTGGTTGATGCATCGCAAGGGTACTGGATCAATCGTCGTCGTCCTCGATTTCGATCTCCAACACCTCGCCCGTCTCGGCGTCGATTTCGACTTCCATCTCCTTGCCGTCGGCGGCAGCTATGATCTCTACTTCGTAGACCATCTTGCCATCTTCGCGCTCCAGTTCGGTTTCCTGCACTTCGCCTGGGACTTGCGCCAACGCGATTTCGATGGCCGCAGTTTCGGTCAGCGTTGGCGTCGCGCCGGTTGATTGGGCCTGGGTAATGCCGACCATCGCACTTGCGAGAGCCAGGCTGCCAACAACGCCGCCGATGAGGATGTTCTTGTTCATTTCAGTCTCCATGTTTGGTTCTGGAAAACCCCGTGTCTTCCGATGAAGCCAAGATGGAGGTCGAACTTTGCGGGAGCCTGCCGTGAAGCTTACAAATCCGCAAGGTTCAGAAGTCATCGCGGATTGAGGAACCTGCAACACCCATGCGCAACGATCGTATGCCCGCGACCTTGACCCTTTCGTCTACGACAGCCGCTGCGTCACAATATCTGCCAGGCTAACTTAAGACACATCGTCGAATGGCAGGTTGTGGTGAGCCTCCGCGTAGGACTTACAGCCGTACTTCGGGGTAGATCGTACCTTCGATCTTCGTAGCTGCAGCGAATGTCGGGAAACAGGAACGCGGGCGCAGCATTTGGCGCGGTGATCGAGGTCAGGAGCACGGAATCCACCCGGCACAATCAAGTCCGCTTCCTGCGCGCGACCGTCACTTTTCGCGAGCGCATCGCACGGCTGCTTTCGGCGTTCCTGAACAGCGAACCGTGACCCTCGCGCGAATGGCCGCTCATGACCGCTTCTGTAGATAAAAATTCCGCTGATAGATGGCCATGACGCGCTGCCGAGAATGTCGTCGAGGAGCCCAATTTGACGAATGCTGCACATCGCGTGAATGTCGGCTCACCTAAAAGCTAACAGACAAGTTGGCTACGCCGCTCAAGCATCGCGACATCCAGCCAGAAGCCGACGCGGGGACCATAGCTCAGTTGTCCAA
>JBCCCX010000372.1:0-2925 GCA_039033275.1 Pseudomonadota bacterium
GCGCCGCGCAGGTTGACGCCCAGAACGGCGTCCCATTCGTGCGGCGGCATGGTCTCGACCGTGCCATAGGGCTGAATGGCCGCGTTGCAGACCAGCCCATACAAGGGCGCAGGCGCCTCGGCATCGAGCTTGGCGAAGGCCGCCTCCACGGCAGCCGGATCGGCGATATCGGCGACCAGAGCGAGGGCCGACAGATCCTCCCCGCGCAGGGCCTCGGCGGCGGCCTCGACCTCGCCCGCCACATGCCCCAGCAGCGCCACGGCCGCCCCTCGCTGGCCCGCAAGGCGCGCGGCGGCGAAACCCAGCCCCGTCGCTCCACCGGTCACCAGAACCGTTCGGCCCGCAAAATCGTCCACCCTGACCTCGACCCTCGTCCTGTACAGATGTCATCCTGAGGACCGACAAGTTCCTGTCAAGCGGCAGAGGGTCGGAGCGGTTCGTGGCAAGCGACGGCCGTGCCGGCCTCACCCTCGTCCAATGTCGGAACGATCGCTGCGCAAATGCCCCGCGCACGAGAATCCCTCTAGCTCGCCGAACACGCCAGGCGCGTGATCGCCGCGTAGGGACCTTCAAAGTATCGGAGTGCATCTGGAGCCGGCGCGCTCGCAATCGCTACCGGCGAAAGCCAGGCCATCGCTTCATGCGCGAACGCTGGTGCTGCCGGAGAGAGTCGAACTCTACCTGCATCACCGTTAAGCGTTGAAAAGACTAGCATATTAGCGGTCGGCAACCTGGTTTCTGTGACACAAAACTGTGTCAATCGCAACCATGGACCTCGCTATGAATACCGATCGTACCGCACGAAGCGCGAGCTTCGATGACAGCGCATTGGAGCGTTTCGAGACGCTCTTGCGCACTAATCCAACTGAAGGAATGCCGCCGAGGGCGCTGCTTCAGGACCTTCCTGCGAACGTCGGGAAATCGGAAGTCGTCTTCCCTCGGGTCGGACCGATGTTCGTTCGGTGGTGGGTGGCAAAGCCTACAAGGGCGGGATCGTGGGCACGCATCAAGATTGGCCCTTGGGACGCTGCGTTCGTATCCCTCGCCTGCCTAGGCCTGCCGGGTCTGAGGGTAAACGACAACGGCGCCGGCAAGTTCTATCTCTGCTTCTCAGACCCGAATGTCGCCGTCGCTCGCTGTCTAGCTAATACGCCCGACCCCTTTGCCGTACGGCCTCGGGATCGAGACGAACCGCCGTTCAATCTTCGGCGTCACAATTTGCGGCTGGTGGACGCTCGCAATAGAAACGACGAGGACCGCCATACGGTGATCCGCGCAGCCGTGGATGCGGCCCGCACGAAAGCGGGGGCTAAAGGCTCGGAAGACAGGGACGGCCTGTTGGACCGCTACCAAGCCGCGTTGCTGGCAGCAATTGAGATTGCGGACCGCTACGAGCCCTCCATAGCCGATCAACGCCTGTCGCCGGTGCCCATCGAGGTTTGATCGCCTCGAACCGTACCCCGTGCTGCGCTCTCCTTCGCTTCAAGCGTCGGGGAGTGGCAATCCCCCTTTCTACAGAGAAACCCATGCTCTTTTTTTCCGTCTTTGGCCGCGAATTCTGGGCCGAGCTTTGGTGCCCATGGGGTGCTTTCGACCGCTACCAGTGCGGGTTCGAAAGGTACCCCTCGGGGGACCTCCTCGTCTGGTTCGGACCCCTCCACTTCGCCGCCTGCCCCCGCCGCCGCCCGCGCACGACAAGGAGCCCCTCGCGATGACCTTCAAAAAGACAACAGACAAAGCCCCCGCCAGACCTGACGTACCCGGAGCGGGAAAGAGCGTTGGCGCCGAGGCGGTCTCCGCCGCCGATGCCACCAAGCGCGAGCGAGCCTTCAGCGACCTGTTGAACGGAACGACAGCACGGGTCCGCCGCGAGCGCGAGGCCGACCGCTACAATCGTGTCATCGCCGGCCAGACCGACGAGGCGTCCCAATGATCCGCGACAACCGAGGGCGTGCTGCCCAGGGCCGCGTCTCAGAGGCCCCCGCGCTCCGACCCGTAGCCTCCCCGGTGGATACCTACGTCCGACCCCCGGAGCCCACCCCTTCGCCGCTCCACGAGCTGGCCGATGGCCTCTCCGCGCTCGACGCGGGGCTCTCCAAGTTCCTCTCGGGGCGCAAGGAGAAGGCCTCCAAGGAGGACGCCATCCGGGGCGAAGCGGCGTTCTACCGGAACAACCAACAGGGATACGCTGAGGCGGTGAAGTCGGGGGCGATCCCCGCCACCGCGTCCCCGTTCTTCGTGCAAGCCTACAAGAAGGCGCAAGGCTCCCTCGCCGGGCGCCAGCTCATGCAAGGCTTCGAGACCCAGTACCAGCAATGGGAGGGGCGGAACTCGGGGGACCCTCAGGCCTTCCAGGACTTCTTTGCGGGCTACGTCCGGGACAACATCGGGACCGACGATGCGGACATCCTTGAGGGGATGCTGCCCTACCTGCGGCAAAGCTCCGAGCGCTACTCGGGGCGGTTCACGGCGGAAAGCTCAGACGCCCTCTACTCCAACAGCGTGGAGGCGGCCGTAGCGTCCAACGCCCTGACCATTGACGACTACCAGGTAGAGGGCTTGGGGCGCCAGACGGGGACGGACTACGAGGGTCTCTGGGACGAGATCGTCTGGTCTCGCCAACAGGCCCTCAACTCCGGCATCCGCGAGGACGACTTCGACAAGCTCTTGGTGGACGACATCGTCGCCAAGGCGATCGAGCACCGGGACCCCGAGCTTCTCAAGTTCCTCGACAAGAACCTCCCGGGGACCGACTACGCCATCTCAGCGACACCCTACGGCCGCGACCAGAAGGCCCAAGCCATCGGTCGCCTAGAGTCCATCGCGGTGGGCCAAATGAACGACGAAGCGGCTCGCCAGAAGGCGTTGGACCGCCAGGCCGCAGCGTCGGCCGAACTTGCGATCGTGGACTTCATCGCCGCCAAC
>JBCCCX010000373.1:0-2923 GCA_039033275.1 Pseudomonadota bacterium
CTGCGCTTCGAAAAAATCCATCCATGCATCCTTGACTGCCAGAACGTGGGAGGCCGAGTGCTTTTTGAAGCACATCAGAACGCTCGAGGGGTCGCTGCGGATCGTATCAACCAGCTCGGACAGGTCGCTGAAGGCGAGGACGCAAAGAAGACAGAGCCAGTCGCGTCTACGCTCTTTGGTTTGGCCACTTCGCTGGGTCTGGGGGTTCAGCAGGTCAATGCAGGTTTGAATTTCTTGTTTGGGCTACAGATTACGACTCCCGTACAGGTCGGACTCATCGCGATTATCACTGGCTTCGCGACCGCCTCTGTGGTCTCGGGACTCGGCAACGGCGTCCGTCGCCTGAGCGAACTCAACATGATTCTCGCCGCCGTTCTGATGGGGTTTGTGCTGTTGGTGGGGCCAACCCTGTTTATCATGAACTCTTTTGTTGAGAACCTCGGCTATTACGCAGCCTCCTTGCCCACCTTCAGCTTCTGGACAGAGAGTTTTTCAGGGACTGAATGGCAGAATGGCTGGACGGTTTTCTATTTGGGTTGGTGGGTCTCCTGGTCTCCTTTTGTAGGCATTTTCATCGCTCGCGTGTCCAAGGGACGAACCGTTCGAGAATTCATCGGCGGCGTGCTGCTATTGCCTTCGATGTTGACCTTTTTGTGGATGTCTACCTTTGGGGGCACTGCCCTCAGCCTGGAGTTGGGGGGATCTAGCGGCGTCATCAGCGAAGCAGTTTCTGAGAATGTGGCAACCGCGCTGTTTGTCATGCTGGAGCAGTTGCCCTTGACTGGCATCACGTCCTTCGTTGGCATTGTGTTAGTCGTCGTTTTCTTTGTCACCTCTTCGGATTCGGGGGAGACGCTGGACGAATACAAAGCCGGCGTGCGCGTCGTGGAGGTCCAGCTCCAGAAGGCCGACGCCCCCGACCAGGGCGGCGTCGTGGACGCCTTCCGCGACGTGGAAGACGCCGGACAGGAAGCCGAGACCATCATCAACCAGGCCATCGCCAGTCAGAACAATATTGTCCCGGAAGCGCGAGGCGAGGCCGCGCAGATTCTGCAGGACGCCCAGGCCTATCGCGACCGCGTGATCGCGGAAGCCGAAGGTGAAGCCGAACGCTTCAACCAAATCTACGAAGAGTACGCCAAGGCCCCCGTCGTGACGCGCCAGCGCATGTATCTCGAAACGATCGAGGACGTTTACGGTCGCGGCGACAAGATCATCTTGGACGACGAGGCCGGGTCCGGCGTCGTGCCCTACCTGCCGCTCGACCAGCTGAGCAATCGCAACAATGCGCCCCGCACGGGAGGCCAATAATGAACAATCCTCGCCTCGTTATGCTCGCCGTTCTGGGCGGGCTGACCATTCTCGCCATCTTCGCCTCGCTCTTCACCGTCGAGGAGCATGAGCAGGCCATCGTCTTCCAGTTCGGTGAGGCGCAACGTGTCGAAAATCCCTGGAACTCCGAAGAAGCCGATGCTGGTCTGAAGCTCAAGGCGCCGTTCATCGAGAACGTCGTCTACCTGTCGCGTCGCAACCTGGAAGTGGACCTGCGTCCGGTCGAGCTGCTGGCGTCCGATCAGGAACGCCTCGTCGTGGACGCTTTCGTGCGCTACCGCATCGTCGATCCGATCCGCTTCTATGAGACATTGCGGAACGAAACCGGCGCGCAGGACCAGCTACAGACCATCTTCGACTCGACCTTGCGCGACGTGTTGGGTCGGGCGACCCAGCCGGAGATCATCTCCACACGCCGGGCCGAGCTGATGGCGGAAATCCAAGCCGTGGCCGACGCCGTTGCCGAGCAGGAAAATCTCGGCATCGACATTATCGATGTCCGGATCAAGCGGGCCGACCTTCCGGAAGCCAACTATCAGCAGGTGTTCAACCGCATGGTGTCGCAACGGACGCTGGAGGCCAATCTGCTGCGCGCCGAGGGGCAGGAACGCGCCCGCGAAATCCGCGCTACCGCGGAACGTGAGGCCACCGTCATCATCGCCGAAGCGCAGAAGCAGGCCGAGATCATCCGGGGTGAGGGCGATGGCCGCCGCAACGCGATCTACGCCGCCGCCTTTGAACAGGACCCGGAGTTCTTCGCCTTCTATCGCTCAATGGAAGCCTATCGCCGGGGTCTCGGTGAACGCTCGACCTTCGTCCTGTCGCCCGACTCCGATTTCCTGAGCTATCTCGACGACCAGTCCGGTCCGCGCCGCCGCTAGGCGCGCACCGGTGAGCTTCGCGACGATACTCCTACTCGTCTTTGGCGGCGCGCTCGCCGTCGAAGGGCTGGGCTGGGCGCTCGCCCCGGACGCGATGCGCCGCAGCTACGAGCAGGCCATGTCCATGCTCGATCCGAAGGGGTTGTCGTCGCTGGGCCTCCTCAGCACGGCCCTGGGTTTGCTGATGATATGGATCGGGATCAGGTTGCACGGGTAATCGGCGCGGCGATCCGCGTTTTGACAAATCCGATTATTCCTTCACATCGTTCCCGGGCTTGACCCAGGATCCAGAGCGATTTTGGACTGCGAGTGATATGGCGATGTTGAGCCTCTCCGCCTTGGATCAGGTCGGGGGTAGAAAATCGATCGACTTAGAGCCTCATTAAGCTGACTGAAACGTCATGCGGCGCGCCGCTTCGCCGTCTTGGCAAAAGCGCGTCGTTGACGCACAGTTGTACGATGCTCCGTTCGCTCTTTTTCGGCCTCGCTCTGTCGCTGGCTACGGTCTCCATATCCGACGCCCGTCCCGCTCCGGACGGGTTCGTGGAGCTGACCAAGCGCCTGTCGCCGGCCGTGGTCAACATCTCCACCGCGCAGACCGTGGCATTCGGCGAGACGGAAATCCCCGCTTTCCCGGAAGGCTCGCCGCTGGAGCGTTTCAACGATTTCTTCGGCAACCGTCCGGGTCGCGACGGGCGTGTGTCCAAGTC
>JBCCCX010000374.1:0-2906 GCA_039033275.1 Pseudomonadota bacterium
CTTGTTGCCGTGACGCCCGGCCATCTTGTCGCCCGGCTGCAGCTTGCGCTTCACCGCCACGAAGACCTTGACCATCTTCATCACGCCCGGAGGCAGGTCGTCGCCACGTTGCAGCTTGTCGACCTTGTCCTCGAACCGCGCGTCGAGCCGCGCCTTGGAGCTGTCATACTGCTCCTTGAGGGCTTCGAGTTCGCCAATGGCGGTTTCGTCGTCCAGCCCGATGCGCCACCAATCGGAACGCGGAACGTCGTTCAGCGTCTCGTCGGTGATCGGGCCTTTCTTGAAGCCGCGCGGGCCGGAGACGGCCATCTTGCCGAGCAGGACCGTGCGCACGCTGTTATAGATGGAGCGTTCCAGAATGGCGAGTTCGTCGTCCCGGTCCTTGCCGAGACTTTCAATCTCCTCGCGCTCGATCTGCATGGCGCGCTCGTCCTTCTCCACGCCCTGACGGTTGAAGACGCGCACTTCCACGACCGTGCCGGACGCTCCGGGCGGCAGCTTCAGCGACGTATCGCGCACGTCGGACGCTTTTTCGCCGAAGATGGCGCGCAGCAGCTTCTCTTCCGGCGTCATCGGGCTCTCGCCCTTCGGCGTGACCTTGCCGACCAGAATGTCGCCCGCGTGGACTTCCGCGCCCACGGCCACGATGCCGGCTTCGTCGAGGTTGCGAAGGCTCTCCTCGCCGACATTGGGAATGTCGCGCGTGATCTCTTCCGGACCCAGCTTGGTGTCGCGGGCCATGACCGAGAATTCCTCGATATGGAGCGAGGTGTAGACATCGTCGCGCACGATGCGCTCACTGATCAGGATCGAGTCCTCGAAGTTGTAGCCATTCCAGGGCATGAAGGCGACAAGCACGTTCTTGCCCAGCGCCAGCTCGCCCATATCCGTCGAGGGACCGTCCGCGATGATGTCGCCGGCCTTGATCTCGTCGCCTACCTTGACCAGCGGACGTTGGTTGATGGTGGTGGACTGGTTGGAGCGCTGGAACTTCAACAGGTTGTAGATGTCCACGCCCGACTTGGTGAGGTCCTTTTCCTTATCGGCGCGCACCACGATGCGCTTGGCGTCGACTTGCTCGACGATGCCGTCGCGGCGGGCTGTGACGGTCGCGCCCGAATCCACAGCCACAACACCTTCCATACCGGTGCCGACCAAAGGCGCTTCGGCCTTCAGCAGCGGCACGGCCTGGCGCATCATGTTCGATCCCATCAGGGCACGGTTGGCGTCGTCATTCTCCAGGAAGGGGATCAGCGCGGCGGCGACCGAGACGAGCTGCTTGGGCGAGACGTCGATGAAGTCCACCTGGTCGCGTGCGACCGGAAGCACTTCGCCGTTGGCCCGGCAGATCACGAAGTCATCGACCAGCCGGCCGGTCTCGTCCACTTCCGCATTGGCCTGCGCCACCGTGTAGCGGGCCTCTTCCATCGCGGAGAGATATTCGACCTTGTCCTTGAGCTGTCCGTTCTCGACCTTCCGGTATGGGGACTCAATGAAGCCGTACTCGTTGACGCGGGCATGGGTCGCCAGGCTGTTGATCAGGCCGATGTTCGGGCCTTCCGGCGTTTCGATCGGGCAGATACGGCCATAGTGGGTCGGGTGCACGTCGCGCACTTCGAAACCGGCGCGTTCACGCGTCAGGCCACCGGGGCCAAGCGCCGAGAGGCGACGCTTATGCGTGATCTCCGACAGCGGGTTGGTCTGGTCCATGAACTGCGAAAGCTGCGAGGAGCCGAAGAATTCGCGCACCACGGCGGCCGCCGGTTTGGCGTTGATCAGGTCATGCGGCATGACCGTCTCGATATCGACGGACTGCATGCGTTCCTTGATGGCGCGCTCCATGCGCAGAAGGCCGATGCGGTACTGGTTCTGCATCAGTTCGCCAACCGAGCGGACCCGGCGGTTGCCGAGATTGTCGATGTCGTCGACCGATCCGATGCCGTCCTTCAGCTTCACCAGCGTGTCCACGACAGCCAGAATGTCTTCCTTGCGCAGGACGCGCATTTCCGGATCGGCATCCAGCTCCATGCGCAGGTTCATCTTGACCCGGCCCACGGCCGACAGGTCGTAGCGTTCCTGGTCGAAGAAGAGCGAGTTGAACAGATCCTCGGCCGCTTCCGCCGTGGGCGGCTCGCCCGGGCGCATGACGCGGTAAATGTCCACCAGCGCGCCTTCGCGGCTATCGTTCTTGTCGGCGGCCAGCGTGTTGCGGATGTAGGGGCCGACATTGACGTGGTCGATGTTCAGCACGGAGATTTCCGGGACGCCCGCCTCGTTGATCTGCTCCATCGTCTCGATGGACAGTTCGTCACCGGCTTCGGCGTAGATTTCGCCCGTCTGCATATTGACGATGTCTTCGGCGACGAAGCGCTCGGACATTTCCGCGTCCGAGATCAGGATCTTCTTCACGCCGTCATCGGCCAGCTTGGTCGCGCCGCGCTTGGTCAGCTTGCGGCCCGCAGGCGCCACGACTTCGCCGGTTGCCGCATCGACAAGGTCGCGCTGCAGCTTCGCGCCGCGATATTCGTCGGCGTTGAAGGCCCGGGTCCAGCCGCCCTTCTTGGCGTCGCGCTGGAACTCCACTGAGTCGTAATACTGCTCCAGAATGTCCTCGCGGGTCATGCCCAGCGCATAGAGTACTGTCGTCGCAGGGAGTTTCCGGCGGCGGTCGATGCGCGCATAGACGATGTCCTTGTGGTCGAACTCGAAGTCGAGCCACGAGCCGCGGTAGGGGATGATCCGCGCGGAGAAGAGGAACTTGCCAGACGAGTGCGACTTGCCCTTGTCATGGTCGAAGAACACGCCCGGCGCAGACTGACAGCGGTGCGCTGGCGGCGATTCAGCAGACGGCAGACCAAATGCGGCGATCGCTTGTGGGGGATAGGGTCACCTACGTCGTCAACCGC
>JBCCCX010000375.1:0-2879 GCA_039033275.1 Pseudomonadota bacterium
AGATCGCCTCCGGCGGCGAAATGGCCCGCTTCGCGCTGGCCATCAAAGTCGCACTCGCGGCCAAGACGCAGAGCGTTATGGTCTTCGACGAGGTGGACCAGGGCGTCGGGGGTGCCGTCGCCACGGCCGTGGGACGCCGGCTCGCCAAATTGTCAGAGACAGCACAGGTCTTCGTCGTCACCCACAGCCCGCAAGTCGCCGCCGCCGCCGACCACCAGTTCCGGATCGAAAAGACCTCGACGGGCGAGACGACCAACACCCATGTCCACGCCGTGTCTGAGACCGATCGTGAGGAAGAGATCGCCCGTATGCTGGCCGGCGACATGGTGACGGACGCGGCACGGGCGGCAGCACGGCAGTTGATGGTGGGGTGAGGCGTTCTCTGGCCCGGATATGAGGGCCGAGACTGTGCCGTCTTACCTTTCGCTCGTCCCGGACTTGATCCGGGACCCAGGCTGGCCTCCGGTCGAGACCTCAGCTGGATACCGACTTTCGTCGGAATGAACGGAGCATAGGAGACGTCAGTCTCTCTGGAGAGACCAAGGCTGGGCATTTACAGCGGAGGTCCGGCCGCTAACGCTCCGACAAACCGCGGCTTGTGACCCAGCCATCGACCAGACCCCGGCAATAAATGCCGGGGACGAAGTTCTCAGAGTTTCATCGTCCCCGGCACTTGTTGCCGGGGTCTGGTTGCCTCCGTCTCCACGAGCCGCGTTTTGCAAACAAGCTCTGGACCGGACCCCGCCGACAGACCCTGGGAGCGAAGATTTGCATGGATGGCTTTGGGTGGACGGCTATCGTAACAAGCCGCATGACCGACCGCGCCGCCCAATATGCCGATCTCGTCGCACGCATCCGCGCCGCCGATGCCGCCTATTACGAGGACGATGCACCGACCCTGACCGATGCCGAGTATGACGCGCTGCGCATGGAGCTGCGCGCGATGGAAGACCTCTACCCGGAGCTGGTCACATCCGACAGTCCGAACCGGACGGTCGGGGCGAAGCCGTCCGGGCGGTTCGGCAAGATCACTCACGGCGTCCCCATGCTGTCGCTCGATAACGCCTTCACGGACGAGGACGTGTCCGATTGGGCGGCGCGGGCGCGGCGCTTTCTGGGCCTCTCCGACGACGAGCCGATGGCCTTCACGTCGGAGCCCAAAATCGACGGGCTGTCGGCGGCGATACGCTACGAAAACGGCGTCTTCGTGCAGGGGGCGACGCGCGGGGACGGCAGCGTCGGCGAGGACGTGACCCGGAACCTCCGCACGTTGGACGACGTGCCGCAGCGCCTGTCCGGCTCCGGCTGGCCGGACGTGCTGGAGGTAAGGGGCGAGGTCTATATCGAGCATGAGGCATTCGCTGCCATGAATGCGGCGCAGGAAGCGGCGGGCGAAAAACTCTACATGAACCCGCGCAACGCGGCGGCGGGCAGCCTTCGCCAAATCGACCCGGCCGTCACCGCGTCGCGCCCCCTGCGCTTCTTCGCCTATGCGTGGGGCGAGGTGAGCGAGCCGATAGCCGACACGCAGTTCGATGCCATTGCGAAGCTACATGAATGGGGATTTCAGACCAACCCGGTGACGTCTCGATTCGATCATGCTGGCGGCCTCATCGCGCACTACCGTGAGATCGAAACGGCGCGGGCCGGGCTCGGCTACGACATTGACGGCGTGGTTTACAAAGTGGACCGCCTCGATTGGCAGGTGCGGCTCGGCTTTGCGGGCCGCGCGCCGCGCTGGGCCGTGGCGCACAAGTTCCCGGCCGAAAAAGCGATCACCACGCTAGAACGCATCGACATCAATGTCGGCCGCACGGGCGCGCTCGCCCCGTTGGCCCATCTCGCGCCGGTCAATATTGGCGGCGTGCTGGTCTCCAAGGCCACGCTGCATAATGAAGACGAGATTGAGCGGCTGGGCGTGAAGCCGGGCGACACAGTCAGGGTGCAGCGGGCGGGCGACGTTATCCCGCAGATCCTCGAAGTCGTGAAGGACGGCGGTGGGCCGCCGTTCGACTATCCGACGAAATGCCCGTCCTGCGGTGCGGACGCGGTTCGCGCCGTGGACGATAAGGGCAATCGGGATGTTGTGCGGCGCTGCACCAACAGCCTGTCCTGCCCGGCACAGGCCCGCGAATACCTCATCTACTTCGTTTCGCGCCCGGCCATGGACATCGATGGGCTAGGCGAGCGGCAGATCACGGACTTCCACGCACGCGGTGACGTGACCGAACCGGCGCACATCTTCACGCTGCGGGACCGGAACGACGTGCTAAAGCTGGAAGACCGCGAAGGCTTCGGCGAGAAAAGCACACAGGCCTTGTTCGACGCGATCGATGCGCGGCGCACGGTCGGACTGGCGCGTTTTCTCCGCTCGCTCGGCGTGCGTCATGTCGGGCAGGGCAATGCCAACCTCCTCGCCCGGCACTTTGGCAGCTGGGCTGTCCTCGATGCCAGCGCCACGGCTGGAACGGCCGACATGCTGACCATTGACGGTATCGGCGAGGCGGCCGCGAATGCGCTGCATGACTTTCTCGCCAGCGAAGAAACCCGCGCCGCGCTGGACCGGCTGCTGGAGCAAGTGACGGTCGAGGACGCTCCAAAGATCGAGACGGGATCGCCTGTCGCCGGAAAGACAGTTGTATTCACCGGCAAGCTCGAGCGGTTCACACGGGACGAGGCGAAGGCGCGCGCGCAGTCGCTGGGAGCGAAGGTCGCCGGGTCCGTCTCGGCCAAGACGGACTATCTCGTCGCGGGACCGGGAGCGGGCAGCAAGCTGAAGAAAGCGGAAGCAGCCGGGGTGGCTGTGCTGACGGAGGATGAGTGGTTGGAGCTGATCGAGAGCTAAAAGGGGGTCGTCCCCGGCATTTATTGCCGGGGTC
>JBCCCX010000376.1:0-2878 GCA_039033275.1 Pseudomonadota bacterium
CGACTTCAAAATCGTGAGTGTCGCGAGACCCGTCAATGGAATGGCGAGGGAGACTGCGAGAGCTGCGCGCCACCCCAGGGTGAAGAACAGGATCAGGACCACGATCGCCGCACCTGTAATCAAGTTCTTAAAGAGAGCCCCGAAGCGGTCCTCGGCATAGTCACCCTGGTCGAACACCACTTCCATCTCGAGACCGGGGCCGAGTTCCGCTTCGAATGCGGTGATTTCGGCTTTGACACGTTCGGCCCAGCCCGTCACCCGAAGGCCTTCTTGCAGCCGGGTCGCGACGATCACGCTGCGCTGACCGTCGACAGTTGCGAGTTCCACCTGCGGCTCGACGATCGCCCTGTCCATTGTGGCGATATCGCCAAGACGCAAATGCGAGCCATCCGGCCCTGAAACCACGGGGACTCCCCGAAGCCTGTCGAGCGTGTCGATCTCGCCACGAACTTCGACAGAAAGGTTGTAGAGAGGACTATCCAAAGTCCCTGCCGAGGCCTTGGCGTCGGCGGTCGCAACCGCTCTCGACACGTCGGTCGGAGATAGGCCAAGCGCGCTTAAGGCGTTCGGTCTCAAAGATGCGACGATCTCTTCGTCTCCAATGCCGTGGAGCGTGACGAGTTGCGATCCGGGAACATTCTGCAGTCGGTCTTGAAGTTCGAGCGCTGTGCGGCGCATGATGACAAGGTTCGGAGACGTATCCGAGGCCCAAGTGATACTCGCCATGACAGTATAGGCACCGCTCCGGTTGTCGATGAACATGGGGCTGCGCGCAGTCGGCGGCAGAAGGGTGACCGCGTCATCCAGCGCGTCGCGAACCCGTCCGAAGGCTTCGTCGGTTTTCGTGATGCGGTCGTCTAGCGTGACCCGAATGGAAGACAGGCCATTGGATGATGTCGACCGGATCTCATCGACCTCCTCGATCTTCTTCAAGGCGGATTCCAGCGGCTCGGTAACGAGCTGGGCCACGCGGGGGGCGCTGGCTCCCGGATCCACCGTTAGCACAACGGCTGTGCGGTTGGTGATCCTTGGGTCTTCCTCGGCCGACATCGTCAGCAGGGCCGTCGTTCCCGCCACGACGAGAAGGATGACCGACAAGGCGAAAAGACGCGGATTGTCGAAGAAGGCTGTCTTCGCCCTCTCCAGAATGTCGCCGCTTTGTGATATGGCAAGCGTAGACAATTTCAGTCCGTCATCTTCGAACGGATTGTCTTAGTCATATGCTGATCCGGTACGCTTCTGACCTCTTGTCCTGGAACGATTCGAAACGTTGCATCGCTCACGAAGAGAGACCCATTGTCGAGTGCGCCCCGCACGAAAGCTTTTTCAGTCTCAATCCGAAGCACTTCGACGACGCTGCGCGACAGCTTGCCTATTACCGAACCATTCTGCCCGACAGGATCGCCGTGATCGTCGACTAGCGTGTAGACGGACCAGAGACCCTGATAGCTTTGCTGTAACGCCGTGATGGGAAGCCAGAAGCCTTGTGCTTCCCCCATGCTCGCACTGTCGAACTCCGCGACGACTAATTCTGAGGCGACAAAACCGGGATTGTCGATGATCTCAAACTCGACTGTTAGCGTCTGCGTGGCGAGATCGACATCATCAAAGACACGGAGCATGCGGCCAAGGCCTCTCTTCGTGCCGGCAGTAAGGGTGACGATCTCTCCCGTTTCCATCGACGCTGCCAGATCCGGCGGGACACCGATCCGCGCCTTGAATCCGCTGTCCCGATTGAGCCTAACGATGCGCTGACCTGCCGTGACGGAAGCCCCGGTTTCTACGTCCTTGGATATGACTTCGCTTGAGAAGGGCGCCTGCAGTCGCGTTTTGGAAATGTCGACCAAGACAGCGTCAAGCGTGGCCTGCGCCTGTTGTAGTTCCGCCTGCGCAACGTCGACATCCGTGCGTGCAGTTTCGACCTGTTGTTCGGTTGCGGCGAGCGGCACAAGACCCTCCAATCGGGCGAGATCGCTCTCCGCGAGACTCAGCCTTGCACGAGCCTGACGTATGGATGACTCCGCTTGCAGCGACCGCTGCTCCAATGATCGGGTCGAAAGGGTCGCAATGACGTCACTCTTCATCACCGTGTCTCCTGCCTCAACATCGACAGTCACGATCTCGCCGCCGAGGTCGAAGGACAGGTCCACGACATTTCCGGGAACAATGCGTCCTGTGTAGGATGACCTCGCTTCCGGCATCGATATGTAGCGTACCGTTAATGTCGGGACGACGACCGGCGAAGCGGAGGCCGCGAGCGAAGGCACCGCACTTCTCGCCTGAAAGATCGATCGCGCGAAGACGATGCTGCCTATCGCGAACGCGACGATGGCCGTCTTCAAGATCAGCGTTTTATGGAAAGCAGCCATGTTGAACTTCGGTTTGATAGTTTCAGAGGCATTCGAAGCGGACGGATCAGTACGTTCGGAACACACCGACGCCGAAAAAGACCTGATCTGCGTTTCCGGCCAGGTTCACTACCGGGCTGTCCTTCGCATCACCGAGAAGACGGGTATAGGCGGCCTGCCCGAATACGCCCCAACCGGGTGAAAAGGCATAGCTGCTACCCAGCCTCACGCTTGCCGACTTGAGCCCTGCATCGGCATCGAAGCCGGGAAGACCGCTTCGGATGGCGGCTTCAGGCGAAACCGTGTAGAAGCTGTCCATGTAGTCAGAGCCGCCATAGGCGACATTGCTGCCAAGGGTAGCCCGCCATTGGCGATTGATCTGGTGGCCATATTGGAGATTGGCCATCGCGACGCCGCCGCCATGCCCACCAGCCACGTCCTGATGCACTGTCAGCTCACCGGAGATCTCAGTGCGACGGTTCGGACTTGGAACAGAGAATCCTATAAATCCGCCCAGTTCTATCGAGAAG
>JBCCCX010000377.1:0-2827 GCA_039033275.1 Pseudomonadota bacterium
CTGCGGCACCACATTCTGCAGAGAAACTCCGATCTTAAGCGTTCTTGACCTGAGCGCCCGCAGAATGGAACAAATTGTGAGCACGAACGTGAAAGGCCAACGCCGCAAGATCGAATATGATCCGATTCCGAAATAGCTTTCGTTCTTGTTGGGCGGCGCGCCGTACGAAGGGACAAAGAACGTGCGCGGCACAAGTTCCTGGCAACGTCGAGGCCAGATCAGAAGAGGTTGTGATCAGATAACGGACATGTCCAGAGAGCACTCCAGTTCGGCATCTGCCATGGTCGAGCGATCGGGCAGCCAGCGCCGTGGTCGCTATGACAGCCTTCTGGCTGTGTTTGACGATCTCTACCCGGATTTCCCGCGTGAATCGCAGGTTGCGGGCGCGCATGACTTCACGTTGATGCGGGTTCGCCAGAACGGGCACGAAAAGGTCATTCCGCCGGTTCCGGACATCGTCTTCAGGCTCGTCACCGATGGCCCGCTTTCTTCGTCCAGCGTCGATTGCGGAAATGGCCGCACGGCACTCTGCGGACGCCGCGGCAGCTTCTACATCGCCCCCGCCGACGCGGCCGCAGAGTGGCAGAGCGAAGGCCAGCACGAGCTTCTGATGCTCGCGATAGCGCAGGAGCGCGTGCATGATCTGCTGAGTTCCGAAGGTACCGATCCGGCCGCCGATCCGTTACGCACTCTCTATGGCCGCGATATCTTCAATGCGGCGCTTCCCAACTTCATGGAAGGCATCTGGCACGAGAGCGTCAGGGGCGGACGCGGCGCTTCACTGATGGTGGATGGCCTTGTCATGACGCTGCTCGGCACGCTGGATCGACTGGCAGGCGAGGATGGCAGGAAAGGCGCGAAGACCAACAGCTCCAGCCTGGATCTTACGCGGCTGGCCCGTGTGACCGACTATGTCGACGCGAATCTGGAGCGGACGATCGTTATCCGGGAACTCGCCGATGTGGCTGGAATGTCGCCATTCCATTTCTCCCGTTGCTTCAGGGCCGCGACGAACACCTCGCCGCACCGCTTCGTGACGGCACGGCGCGTCGATTTGGGCAAACGGTTGTTGGCCGACCCCGGCTTGTCGCTGGCGCAGATCGCGTTCGCCTGCGGCTTCTCGAACCAGTCCCATTTCACCAAGATCTTCAAAGAGTTCGTGGGCGCGACGCCAGGGGCCTACCGCGCTGAAGTCACTTCCTAGGGCAAGGCCCGACCAGCGCGATCAAGGTGCTCTCAAACCAGCAGCGCTTTATCCGGAATCGATCAGTCCTGCTGCGCCCGCGTGATGCGCAGTGTTTGGCGCTGTTCTGTCATGGCGACTTGGACTGGCGCGTCGCCTTCCGACATCTGAGCACGCCAGGCATGGCGGCGATGGGCGGCAAGACGGTCGGTCAGCAGCCGGATCCCAGGGCGGTCAGCGGCTTCTTCGGCGATGTCGATGGCGGCCTCGATCGAGATGCACGCTTCCCGATGACAGTCGACCATGACCTGGAACATCTCCAACAAATCGGGGAGATCCGACGGGGTCGGTATGTCCGCCATCACGGTGTCGTCGGAGTAATCAAGGATTGCAGCGCCGCCCAGCGAGCGAATGTGCTCGGCGATTGGGGCGAGCGCGCCGTGCAGTTCCTCTGACTGATCGCGAAAGCTCGCCTCTGCCTGCAGCGCGCCGGGACCTGCGACGTTCCACTGATAGGACAGCGCGATCCGGGCGATGCGGCACGTGTTGCCCAGGATGTGACAGCACGCATCAATCAGACCCGCCTTCGAGATCGGGTCGAACGGTACGTAAGCCGGGCGGTCTTCGCGCATAGTCATGAATTCCATCCATCTATCCGCGCGGTTTCGGACCGGGACGGGCGACAAGACATGATCACCCGTCCCGGTTGGCGCCATCTGCGATGATCGTGGGGAGGACACAACCATCGCGGGCACAAAGGCAGCCTGCCGGTGAGCTATGACGCACCGGCGTCGGCGCTCATATCGCGGGCACAAACTGGACTTCCCGCCGCGCCTTGGGGAAGCGGGCGCCTTCGATCGGTTCAGGCAGCAGCAGGCGAAAGCTCGTGCCAGCATCGGTGCTGCGGGTCAGAATTAGCTGGCCCGCAAGATCCGAGGCTAAGGCGGCCGCTGTGATCAGACCCGAACCGATGCGTCCGTTGCGCGTCGCGGGCGCCCCGCCAATTCGGGGATAGAGATAATCCAGCACATGCTCGGGCAGGCCTGGACCATCATCGCTGACATTGATGCAGATGTTCCCGCGCGGCCGGAACGCCGAGAGCTCGATGCGCGACCCCGATCGGGTGGCGAGGGCGTTTGCAGCGTTGAGGGCCAGGTTGAAGACGATGCGGAACAGCGACTGCAGGTCGGTTCTCAGGCGGACATCGTCTTCGACAAAGATAAAGAAGTGGATGGGCTCCTGTGCCAGCGTGCATTCCGCGGCGACGACATTGGCGACGTCCCGCAGCAATCCTTCGACGCAGGACGGCCCCAGTTCCTGAGGATTGCCAAGGCAACGCTTGGGTTCCAGCTCCCGGCGGCAAATCTCTGCCACCCGGTCGATGGCCGCGCAGATCTTGCCCGCACGGGTCGCCACGCGTTCGTCTTGGTGGCCTTGAAGCTGCTCGCTGGCGAGCATGGCACGGGCCATCAGGCCGTTGATGTCATGGGCGATGTCGCGCAGCTTTAGATGTTGGTCGTACAGGTCTGACTGCCCTTGATGAGCGATGTGCGCCGTGATTGAGAAGCAGCATGCCGACTTCCGGGGCAGTGGTATCAGACAGACCTGCCAACGCTTTGTATGATCCTGCGCAAGTCAGGCTCC
>JBCCCX010000378.1:0-2800 GCA_039033275.1 Pseudomonadota bacterium
CCCAAGCCCACCGCACAGGTAAGCTACTCGCAGGCGCCAGGCGGCGATGCGCGGATGCGCGAGGTCGCCAACGCATGGGGAGAGCGCTTCACCAAGGACAAGACCGACGCCAGAGCCGCGCTCAACTACGCCGCCGCGCTCGATCAGTTGGGGCAGCAGGATACGGCCGTCGCGGTGCTGGAACAGGCCGCCATGCGCAATCCGCAAGACCGCACGTTGCTGGCGTCCTATGGAAAGGCGCTCAACAAAGTCGGCCGGTCCGACCAAGCGCTTCAAGTCCTCTCCAAGGCGGACTCGCCCGAAGCGCCGGACTGGAAGGTGCTGTCGGCCAAGGGCGTCTCGCTCGACCAGATGGGTAGTCACGACCAGGCGCAGGCTCTTTACGAGCGCGCGCTGAAGGTCGCGCCGAACGAACCGCGCATTCTCAGCAACTACGGGCTGTCGCTCGCGCTGACCAAGGATCTGGAGCGCGCCGAGGCCATGCTGCGGCGGGCCACGCAGCTCAGCGACGATCCGCGCGTCTGGCAGAACCTCGCCCTCGTTCTCGGCCTACAGGGGCGGAACGAAGAGGCCGAGCGGATCGCCGCCCGCCGCCGCCCCGGCGGGACGGCGGCCACGAGCGGCTAGTTCGCGATTAGGCGACCTGGGCGTTCACCCACTCGACCAGCGCACCCTTTGGGCGCACGCCCGTCGCGGTGTCGACGAGCGCGCCATCCTTGAAGAGCATGAGCGTCGGAATGGCCCGGACGCCATACTGGCCGGGCGTGTTCGGGTTCTCGTCGATATTGACCTTCACGACCTTCACCTTGCCGGCCATCTCCTCGGAAATCGCGTCGAGCGAGGGGGCGATCTGCTTGCATGGCCCGCACCACTCCGCCCAGAAATCGACGAGAACGGGCGTATCGGACTGCAGCACTTCGGCGTCGAAGCTGGAATCGGTGGCGGTGTGCGTGGCCATGGGGGATTCTCCAGGAAGAGGGACCGCGACCGGCCCCGATTGGGGGTGACCGGACCTATGGACCCGCCCGCGTGCCGTCAAGGCGCCACCGGGTTTTGTCCCCCGACACGCATGCACACGGCCACGTGATGGGCCGCGCCGCTCAGGCCGCTTCGGATGCGCCCTCCCCTGCGGCCTCGTCCAGAAGCGCATCCGGCAAGGGCATGACCCGCGCGCCGACCGTCCAGACCAGTTGGCAGAGGATCGGGCGGTCGGGATAGGTCTGGCGCAGAAGATCGCGATAGGCGGCCATCTGCGCGATATAGGTCGGCGCAACGGCGTCGGTCGCGTCGGGCGGGATGGCGTCCGTCTTGAAATCGATGACGATCACGCAGTCCGGCAGCACGGCCAGACGGTCGATCCGTCCGCTGACGAGGAGCGTCTCGCGCCCACGGCTGAGCGTGCCGGTGATGTCGACCTCGGCGTGGCCCGCCTCACCAAAGGCGTCCTGCAGTTCGGGATGGTCGATAGTGGCCTCGGCCTCGGCGAGGAGGGCATCGCGAACGCGTTCGTCCAGTTCGGGCGCCTTGCCCAACAGATAGCGATGCGCGGCGCCCTTGCGGGCCTCGCGGGCCATGCCGGGAAGCGTTTGCAGCAAACGGTGGACGAGCGTCCCCCGCAGCAGTGGATCGAGCCCCGGCGGCAGCGAAGCAGCTTCTGGCGGGAGGGGCCGCGCCCGGCGCTTTGTCGCCGCTCCGGCGTACGGGATCGCGGTTGGCGCGACCTCGCGGATCGGGCTTTCCGGTGGGACGCGGGCGGAGAGCCACGCCGCGCCGCCATTGGCCGCCTGCGCCATCTCCGTTTGAAGCGTCGGGCCCCAGGCCTCCGGACGGTCGGCCGGCGCGCTCGGCCAGACCCAGACCGGCTCGCCGCAACCGGCGCAGGGGCGTTTCGCAGCACTCTCGCCGAGCGCGCGGGCGACCATGCCGTGCCAGGTCTCGCCGTCCGGCTTGAGCGCCGGCTCCGCCGCTTCGACCGCCTTACCGCCTCGGCATGCCGCGACGAAGAGATAGTTCTTGGCCCGCGTCATGGCGACATAGAGCAGGCGGCGTTCCTCGGCCGCCCTCGCCCGCCGGTGGGCAAGCCGGATGGCAGACACCTCTTCCGGGTCTTGCTGCGCCGAAGGGGCGTAAACGAGAGGCGCGCCTTGATCCGGATTTGATCCGGAGATGCGTCTGCGGCACCGTTCACAGAGGCGTCTAGAGACGTCACGCAGCTCTCGCATCACGGCCGCCGTGGTTGCCCACCCGCAACAACAACAGCAGCAGCACCACCGCCTCCTTGTGCCTTTCTGTTTGCGAAACGACCGAGGCAGGTTGAGGGTGCTAGATCACGGTACGAGCTGAAGGCCAGGGCTGTGGCAGCGCTGGAAGAGCGGAGGGAGGAGCTGAGAGCCGAGACGTCGAACAACGCCGATGCTCTACCCGGCCTGGAACAAAAGAAGAGGGTGAGACAACGACGCGGTTATCCATCACCCGGACCTTGTTACTGCGGTTGCGATTTGTTATCGTAGTCATCCTGCACCGCGTTTCTTGTTTTCAGTCGATGGATAAGAGGACGTCCCAGACGCAGCTTAAGCTTTCACTCACCTGGGCCCCTTCCGCCATGGAAGCTTGAAGCTTGAAGCTCGAAGCTTGCCCAGGGCAATAATATCCCTTCGACGTTCCGAAAGGAAAGTGCCACAGCAGTAGTGCCCAATTTTTGCGTCTAATCGTCGCCATGCGTCGTTGGGTCGATATCAATGACCCGGCGTCGTTTCTATCATTACTGTACGTGTCGGACGAAAAGCCTTCAGATTGGAAC
>JBCCCX010000379.1:0-2793 GCA_039033275.1 Pseudomonadota bacterium
ACTAAGTAATAGGTCCCTTGGAATGAGGGAGCGGGTTGCATCGAATTGCATTTGCGCTTTCTGAATTTCATTCAGAAAAAGGATAAAAACATCCAATGGAGACTGTTTGCAGGTAGTTTCCTGACGTCTCCGACAATATCCAAGCTGACCGAGACTTGGCCGCGCCAGGCGCGTATCGATGCGCTCAAGAACCCGATCCATCGCGCCTACTACCGGTTTCTCCTCTTCACCGGGCTGCGACGCTCCGAGGCGGCACGGTTGCGCTGGGAGGACCTTCATCCCGACCACCTGCATTTGCCGATGACCAAGAACGGGCGGCCCTTCGACCTGCCGGTTCTGGCACGCCATCATGAGATCGTCGCGCCGCTGCGTGATCTCGGCCGCGAATGGGTGTTTCCATCGCCGGGCGTCGAGAACAAGCCTCTGCGCACGCCCGGTCGGTTGGACTGGCCTCCTCCTGCGCATCGTCGGACCTTCGCAACCGTGGCTGTCGAGGCAGGTCTGCTCGAGGAAGTCGTGGGACGGCTGCTCAACCACACGCCCCTGTCGGTCACATGACGGCGCTATGCCGTGCCGTCTCTCGACGCCCTCCGGGCGCGGATCAGGGGTGACTGACCTTTTCGACTCTTTTGTTACGTCATAGAGTCTTACTAACGACTGGATGAGCAACATGGGCCGCGAACGCTGAACGCAAAAGACGCCGTCTGTACCACCGACTGTCTTACGGAGAAGCCGGTTCTGAGCTTAGACCACTTTGGGCCGGCTCTGGATCGCATTGTGATCCTTCGCCTTTCCGAACAGCTCCTGACATCTCATGGAAGATACCGCGAAATTGTCGGCTCCTGGGAGATTCCCCGGTGCTTCGGAATGCAGTGTTTCGTGGACACTGTCTTCACGGAGCTACCCTGCCGGTGCGGCGCTGGGAAGCTTAAGTGCAGAAAGCTGCGGGAAGAAAGGATCGATGCACGTTATGCGCACGATCCGGATCTTCGGAAAGCCATGATGTATCTCCCGCCTGAGCCGCTTGGGTACCGAGACGTGTTTGTCCTCTTGGGTAATGAAGATCGTTCTCGCCCAGCGATAACGACGATCGATCAGTACGATCGGCACGCCTCTCTGTTGCATGTTGCGTGGTGGGATGGGCTCTATGAGCTCTTCCGGCGCGGCCGTGCGGTTGCATTCCGACCACGTGAGACGGTCTTCGATCTCGTACGCCCCGAAGCTTGGCCTGAGTGCCGACCGATTGGGGATGATGGCGATGGCTGGTTGTTTCTGTTTGCTCGCGACCTTCCCGCTGCAATGGCGAACAGGGATAACGGCGGCTACCGCAGCAGTGATTTGATTGCCACCGAGAACGAGACCGAGGACCTGATTAGGCACATCGCGGCTCAAGCGCTCGCTGTTCCGGCGAAAGGCGCACTGTTCTCCGTGCTGTCAAACCGAGCGACGCGACAGAACCAGTCGCTCTCACGCAAGGCCTTTGACCGGGCATGGTTCACTGCAGCCCCGGATACCTGGAAACAACGCGGCGCGAAGAACACGGCGATCAAGGCATGCCTGCCGCAGGACCCGCATGACGATGTCCCCGACTCGCTTCTCGAGTAATTGAAACCCCTATCGTTCTCCTTTCGATGCCCCCTATTTGGGACGCGACGCGTCCTGCATCTCTATGCCATCGGCAACAAGATGTGAGGGTTCAGCAATGACCACTGACAATCCCGATCAACTCCTTGATCGTCCAACCGTGGCCACCGAATTCGGGATCTCGCGGCGGTATCTCGAAACGGCCGTTCACCGCGGGGACGGCCCGCGGATCACCCGGATCGGGCGTCTGGTCCGGTACCGCCGCAGCGAGGTCGTGCGCTGGATCGAGGCACAGACCGAGCCTTTGGCGGAGCGTGTCGAGAGAACACTCTGATGACGGACAGCTCGTTTAGATTCGCCTGGGCGCGCGCATGCCGGGCCGATCGAGGCCTGACCTCCGGGGCCCGTCTCGTCGCCGATGCGCTGGCCGAAACCTTCTGGAACCGCCGAACCCATCAATGCAACCCGTCGATGGATGTGCTGGCGGAGGCTGTCGGCCAGTCTTCGCGAACCGTCAGCGCGCATATTGGTGCCCTCGAAGAGGCTGGCTGGCTGACAGTCGTCCGCTTGAACGGCCGGGGGCGCACGAACCGCTATACGTTCCGACTGCCGCCCGGCATGGCGGTCGACGCGCCCCTGCGAAACCCGGAAGCGCCCCGCAGCGATCCGAGGAACGAAAGGGTGAAAGACTGCGCGCCAAAGGATGCAAGACGTTGCCGGGGCAATAAGAACCCAAAAGAACCAAATGCGCGCGCCCATCTGCGCAGTGCGGATCCAAAACCTATGGTCGCTATTCCAAACGCAACAGAGACGGTCCGATGGACGAGGGCACGACGGTCATGGCGCACGCAGGCGGCGGCGGCGGCGGGCGTGGCGGAGAGCCGGCAGGCGTAAGGCTCCGTCCGCCCCAGGGCGGTGGGGGCGGCCTCGGCGGGGCGACGCGCGTGCCCGGCGTCCCCGTGTTCGGGGCCCTTGGCGGGTTTGGCGGCGCAGCCTGCGTGGATAGTGCTCTGGACCCGTTTGATTGCTCCGTGTCGGGAGACCCCGGCACCACCGGCCAGGCCGGGCGCACTGGCCTTGCAGGCGGGCGCGGCGCGCCGGGCGCGCAAGGCCGCGAAGGCCGAGCCGGGTTTGGCGGAGACGGTCCGCTCGTCCCAGGTGGTGGTGGCGGCGGACCCGGAGCGCCGGGCCAGGGGGGCGAAAAGGGTG
>JBCCCX010000380.1:0-2766 GCA_039033275.1 Pseudomonadota bacterium
GATGAGTTTGAAGCGGCGATCTCGCTCAGCCCGGCCAACACGACGGCGCGATCGATGGTCTTTGGATGATCCCCCGTCTTCCGCGCCAGACTATGAACGGTGTGAACCCTCTGTTCCTCAACCGCTGTCCCGAACAGCTGAGATCCCGCTTTGATCGGAAAATGGTCGAGAAGGTACTCACGGACGACGTCCTGCATCGGCCTCTGAGGCTTGCCGTTCTTGTTGAACTGAAACCATTGATAGAGGCGTCCGAACACCTTCTGTGGCCCGCCCCGGACCTGCCGGGCGATGGCCTCTGACCTCACCTGCTCCAGCGCTTCGCGGATACCGCCTTCACCCCGTTCGGCGAACTCGAAGCCGACCTGACCTGCTTCATGCCATTGAGCCTCTGTGACTGCCCGAAGATCGCAATGTGTTCCGGCGGTAATGATGACACCCAGCATTTCGCAGGCACGTGCTGCGAGATCGATGGGCTGGTCATCCAACCATTCGGCATGCCGTTCTCCCGCTAGCCGCTTTTCAATGTAGGTCTGGAGCCCGGACTGTGAACCGGCATGGAAAACTGACCCCCTAGCGGGGTGATCGGCGTCCAAAACTGACCCTTTACATCGGTGATCATGATGCTCCCGGGGCAACCGGGAGCAAGTGCGGGATGTTGGTCGTGGAGACGATTGCGAAGATCCGTCGGGCGTATTTCTAGGACAAGAAGCCGATCAAGCAGATCTGCCAGGAGCTGCGGGTATCGCGGAACACGGTGCGGCGGGTCATCCGGTCCGGCGCGACGGAGTTCACCTACGCGCGCAGCGTCCGGCCGCAGCCGAAGATCGGGCCTTGGAAGGACGCGCTCGACTGGATGCTCGCCGAGAACGCCCGCAAGCCGAAGCGCGACCGGCTGACGGTGATCCGGATCTTCGAGGAGCTCCAGGCGCTCGGCTACGCCGGCGTTTACCGCGCCGTCCGGCGCTACCCCTCTTCCTGGGCCAGGACGGAACGCGAGGCCTCCCCAGCCCCCTACGTGCCGCGGAGCTTCGACCCCGGCGAGGCCTACCAGTTCGACTGGAGCCATGAGGTCGTCCTGATCGACGGGGTGACCACGACGGTGATGGTCGCACATGTCCGGCTTTGCTACAGCCGGATGCTGTTTGTGCGGGCCTACCCGCGCGAAAGCCAGGAGATGGTCTTCGACGCGCACGACAGGGCGTTCGCCTTCTCCGGCGGCGCCTGTGCGCGGGGCATCTACGACAGCGGGAATTGTCCGCCATTGATGGTGTGGATGGCCCCGCCTACGGCGTTGCGATGTGCCAGGGTGGAGGCTGCGAAGCATTCCACTGAGGGGAGCCATCCATGGACCATCCTATCATCATTGGCCTTGATCTGGCCAAGACCGTCTTTCAGGTGCACGGCGTTGACGCGGAGGGGCGGGTTGTCCTGCGTCGTCAGCTACGCCGCGCGCAGGTGTTGGCGTTCTTCGAGCGGCTGGGGCCGTGTCTTGTCGGAATGGAAGCGTGCGCGGGGGCTCATCATTGGGCGCGGGAGCTGACCTGGCTCGGTCACGAGATACGCCTGATGCCGCCGGCCTACGTGAAGCCGTACGTGAAGCGCAGCAAGACGGACGCAGCCGATGCCGAGGCGATCTGCGAGGCGGTGACGCGTCCGACGATGCGGTTCGTTCCGGTGAAGTCGACCGAGCGGCAGGCGGCGCTGCTCGATCATAAAGCGCGCGACTTTTTGGTCCGGCAGCGGACCCAGACGGTGAACGCGATCCGGGCGCATCTGGGCGAGTTCGGCATCGTCGTGGCGAAGGGCATCCACAACTTGGACCGGCTTCTCGAAGCGGCGCGCGACGCGCCCGAGGCGGCCCGCCCGGCGCTAGACCTGCTGACCGGTCAGCTGCGCGACGTGGAGGAGCGGATCGCCGAGGCGACGACGCGCATCACGGCCGCTCAGAAGGACGACGCCCTCGCGCGCCGCTTGGCCACGATCCCCGGCCTCGGCCCCATCGCGTCTTCGGCTTTCGCCGCCACCACGCCGGACGTGGCCGCCTTCCGATCGGCTCGCGACTACGCGGCCTGGCTCGGGTTGACGCCGAGGGCGCATTCCTCGGGCGGCAATGAACGGCTGGGCCGGATCAGCAAGGCGGGGAACAGGTATCTGCGCCGGCTGCTCTATCTCGGCGCCATGGCGCGCATCAGCGCGCGGCGGGGGCGCCGGGCTGTCCCGACGGATCAGGCGCCCGACTGGCTCGACCGAATGCTGGTCCGCAAGCCGGTGAAGGTCGTCGCCGTCGCGCTGGCCGCGCGCATGGCCCGAACGGTCTGGGCGCTCATCGCCCGCGGCGACAGCTATCGGGCCTTGCCGGGCTGAGACACAGATCGCCGCCGGACGCGTCTGGCGGCCCCGGAATGGTGAGGCGCAGCGTGAGGTGATCGCGTAAGGCGGAGACAGGAAGGACGGGACACCCAGTTCGGACCGGAGCGGCTTCGACCGCGGGCCATTGATCGGGACCCGTCCCCCAGCGGACTTCATCAGGGCGCGCGGCACCTCATGCCGCAGACGAGACGCCGTATACATGGCCGCGACCGACCAGATGCCAGGTAACCAAACAACGCTCTGGCCAGGGGGCCATCCATACACGGTCCGAGCGACGATGGCGACGCGGCAGATGACGGGCTTCGTCGCGAGCCTTCTCAGTGAATTGCTTGCGCTGCTTTCACTGCTGCTCCACCCATAGCTGCACGCATTTCCTCGGTCATATCTGGCGCTGGC
>JBCCCX010000381.1:0-2742 GCA_039033275.1 Pseudomonadota bacterium
AACGACATGGCCCGGAAAGATGATCTCGTAGCAGATGGCGACGGCAACCAGCGGCACCCCCGGAAATGCCAGCGTGCGCGGCCCCGGTCCGGCAGTGAAGTCCCCCAGACCCTCCGTCATGCGTTCGATCGGCAGCCAGCCCCTGAACGGAACGTATTCGCCAAAGGGAACGAGGCGGTGCTTCGCATAGCCGGTCAGGCTCCGGCCGGTCTGGTCATAGGCCTGAACAGTGTTGAAGAAGCGCGTGCCTTCGTCCGTCGAAACGCGATCGGGTACGCCTGTCAGGAGCAGGCTTCCATCCGGCAGGGCAGTGGCGATGCGCGAACGCGCCTCGACGTCCTCATCGAGAAAGCCCGGGAAGGCGGTTTCGGGCCAGAGCAGGATGTCGACGGGGCCGGGAAGAGTCGAGAGGTCGAGATAGCGCGTGAGCGTCGCCTCCCGGTTTTCGGGCGCCCACTTTTCCTGCTGGGGAACGTTGCCCTGAACAATCCTCAAATCAAGCCCCGGCGGGCCTGGCGGCTCGAGCTGGACCCGCACTGTGCCTGCGGCCCAGGTCGCCACAACGATCCCAACGCCGAGCAGGGGGATGCTCCAGCGGAGGCGCTCCTCCGCCAAGAGGGCCGGCGCCGGAAGAGTGCCGACGAGTAATACAAGAAAGCTCAACCCATGGCTTCCGACCCATGCAGCCGGTTGCCGTAAGGCCGCGTAGTCGACAAGGGCATAGCCCGCGAGGTTCCAAGGGAAGCCCGTGAGCACGTGCCCTCGTAGCCACTCTGCCGCCGTCCAGCAGGTCGCGAACAGGAGACAGGCCGTTACGCCTCCGATCGCACGGCGTCGTGCGACGCGGGCGAAGAGCGCTGCCGCTACGGCCGGAAATATGGCCAGTCCAGCGGACAGAACTGCGACGGCAGGGATGGCCAACGCGGCGAACCGTTCGGCATCCACGTAGAAGCTTTCCGCGATCCATGAGAGACCGAAACCGAATTGCCCGAAGCCGAAGGCCCAGCCGACAAGGGCGGCCTTGGCGACAGAGAGATGCCGGAGGAGGACAAGGAGGGTGGCGTAAGCAATGGGGACAAGCAGGAGGATTGAGAATGGCGGGAGGGTCAGGACCGTCAGTCCGCCGACTGCAACGGCCACGATTATGCGCGACGGCAGGGGAATCACCCGGTCCCTAGGCAGCGTCCAAATCCGCTTCATGGACCGGTTCGATGCCGACGCTTGAACATCGGCGCGACCAGAAGCAACCCGACTCCACCGACCACGAAGACGTCAGCCATATTGAAGGCGGGCCAGTGCGCAGAGCCAACAAAAAAATCGAGGAAATCTGTCACGGCCCGATATCGCACGCGGTCCACGACATTGCCGAGGGCGCCGCCGATAATTGCTCCATAGGCAAGCGCCTCGATGCCGTTTTCGGTGCGAAGCATCATGATCGCGAGCCATGCGCAGACCGCAAGGGCAAGAATCGCGAGGCTCCACCAAGGCGCTCCACCGAGAAGCCCGAAAGTCACGCCATCGTTGCGGTGGAACGTGAGGTTGAACCCGGGGAACACCGGCACAACAGCGCTCAGGACGCTCGCATACGTGACGACGATGGCCTTTGTGACCTGATCGATCGCGAAAGCCGCGAGGGCGGCAAGCATCCCGATGGCTGGTGTTCCTTTTAGCGAGCGCATTGCGTCAGCCAACCCTGACGTCGGCAATCAGCGCGAAGTTTGCGCCGCGCATGGTCTGACAAGTATGACACATCCTGAAGGTGCTCAGCCTTCCGGGTAACTCGAAAAGACCTCGGTCGAACCGTCTTCATGGATCAGGAATACATCGTAGGCCTCTCGGTCCTCCTCGGGTCCCATGCCGGGCGAACCATAGGGCATTCCAGGCACTGCTAGGCCGACTGCATCGGGGCGTTCGTCGAGCAGGCGGCGGATGTCGGCGGAGGGCACATGTCCCTCGATCACGTAACCGTCGACGAGCGCGGTGTGGCAGGAGACCATGCGCTGCGGCACTCCGTTGTCGAGCTTGAAGCGAACGAGAAGGCCACCAAACATGTCCTGACCTGTTGGTGCGAAGCAGTTCTCTTCGAGATGATTCATCCAGGACAAACAGCAACCGCATCCATTGGTCTTGCGGACGTCGATTGGGGTTGCCTTCGCAAAAGCCTGCGCTGCTGGGAACAGGGCGAGCGTGATGGCAAGAGCTTGGGTCATGCGTCTCATGGGTCAGAGCCTTTCGGTTGTCGTTTCGGCAATCTCGCTACCGAGGTTTTCATTCAGAAGCGCGCGCGCCTCGGCCAGACGCAAAAGCGCGGCTGTATCATCCGCTTCGCTCTCAGCCGCTTCGGCAAGTCGGTCGTCGGAGAGCGGGTCAGTAGGGCGTCCATCCACGAGGACTTCGTAGTGCAGGTTTGGACCAGTCGCCGTGCCAGTCGAGCCGACGCGACCGATCACATCTCCCGCCGCAACGCGTTGGCCTTGTGTCAGGCCCTCCGGCACAGCGCTGAGATGCGCGTAGCGTGTCATTGTGTCTGAGCCGTGGGCGATTTCGACCACGCGACCATAGCCGCCTCGCCAGCCGATGAAGCTGACCCGTCCCGGTGCTGTCGCTTGTACCGGCGTTCCGCTTGCCGCCGCGAAATCGACACCTGTGTGCATCCGGACATTGCCATAGACCGGGTGCGTACGGCGGCCAAATACCGAGCTCAATCGCGCCCCTTCGACAGGCTGTGCAAAGACGCGGAGA
>JBCCCX010000382.1:0-2707 GCA_039033275.1 Pseudomonadota bacterium
ATGCCTTCGTCGGAAATCATGGAGGCGTGCTCGACCGAATCGACTCCGGCCTTGATCGCGGTATTGATCCCTCTTTCACCGTGAGCGTGGACGGCGACCTTCATCCCCAGCTGGTGCGCCTCGTCCACGATCGCCTGCATTTCATCGAATGTGAATTGCTGCGCCCCGATCGTGGTGCCTTTGGACAAGACGCCGCCCGTGCCGCAGAACTTGATGACTTCGGCGCCGTACTTCTTGTTTTCGCGAACCTTGGCCCGGACCGCCCAGGGCCCGTCCGCCACGCCCCCACCCACGGCCTTGTAGGCGTAGGGAAGCAGGTTGTTATCGCAATGCCCGCCTGTGATGCCGATGGACCGGCCGGCTGGAATGATACGGGGACCCGGCACGTCTCCGTCCGTAATGGCATCGCGCAGGGCGACATCGGCAAACTCCGGCGCACCGAGGTTTCGCACCGTCGTGAACCCGGCTTCGAGCGTGCGTTCAGCATTCCTAACGCCCGTGATCGCTGCGCGTTGGGACGAACGGGTCAGGCGATTGTAACCATGCACTTTCGCATCGCTGGTCATGTGGACGTGCGCGTCCGCGAGACCGGGCAGGACGACCATATCCGATAGATCGATGAGTGGGACGTCCAAGTCGCGTCGTCTGTAATCGGCGGCGGACAGAACCGCCTCGACCTTGCCGTTGTCGATTAGGATGTACCGGTCGGATTGGGTCGCCCCGGCCTGCGTGTCAATCATCGTGCCAGCATGGATGACCGTATCGGTTGCGACCGCGGCTCCGGCCCAGAAAAGGGCCGATCCAGAGAAAGCCGTTGCGGCCATAAGAGAAAGCGCTGTCTTCATGTGTGTACCTATGGTCGTCTTGCTTGTGGACAGCTAAGCGCGCCGGCAATGCGACCGCAAGGTGAAAGCGCGACGAACCAGGTTCGGGGAGCCGATCTGGTGATTTCCGGTGCGGGCCTTTCAGGCCTGCTGACTGCCTGGCGGTGCCTCACTGTCGATCCCGATCTGCGAATCGACATTTACGAGACTGCGGACCGGATTGCGGGCGACCATACATGGTCGTTCAACGGTTCGGACATCGCGCCGCACTTGCGAGACTGGATGTCGCCTTTCGTCGCGCATCGCTGGCCGGATTACGAAGTGCGCTTCCCGAAACGAAAGCGCGTTCTTCCGATCGAATACTGTACGGGCAATTCGGACACACTGCGTGAATGCGTTCGCCCGTTCATCGAAAAGGGTCGGCTTCGCATCCATCTCGGCCGAAACGCCCCGGGCGATACCTCTGCCCCGCACATCGACGCGACGGGCTATCGCCCACGCGACGACGAGTTTCCGGGGTGGCAGAAGTTTGTTGGGCACGTCATCCAAACCGACGCGCCGCACGGCGTCGTGCGTCCCGTGATCATGGACGCCACGGTAGAGCAGCTGGACGGCTATCGCTTCGTCTACCTGCTGCCGTTTTCCGACACGAAGTTGCTCGTGGAAGACACATATTTTTCCGATGATCCCCATCTGTCGGAGAACCAGATCGGAGATAGGATCGAGACCTATATCCGGGACAAAGGCTGGGGCGACTACAAGACGATCCGGCGCGAAAAAGGCGTTCTGCCCATGATGATGGCCACGGACCGTCAAGACGATAGCGCGAAGATCGGGCTCGGCGGTGGTTTCGCCGTGGCCGCGACGGGCTTCACCGTTCCCCATGCCGTGGAGGTCGCGGATGTCATCGCGCAGGCTGTCATACGGTCGGGACCCGAGGCCGCACCCGGCGCGGTAGCCCGATTGCGGGTGCACCATCTTCGAAGGGAGCGATACGCCCGCCTGCTCAATCGTATGTTCTTCCGGGCCGCCGAGCCGTCGCGTCGTTATATCGTATTGCAACGCTTCTATGGTCTGCGCGAAGACCTGATTCGTCGGTTCTACCGCAATGGCTTGCACTGGCGCGACAAGGCGCGCATCCTCATCGGCAAGCCACCCGTGCCCGTATCAAGGGCGCTTGCGGATTTCTCGGAAAAACAGTTCATCCAGCGCGAGCGCGCACAGAGAGACAAGACATGAACGTTCAAATCGACCCGGAAGCGGTCGCAGACGCCAAGGCCGGAAAGGCCCCGAAAGCGATTGTCGTCGGCGCGGGCTTCGGTGGTATCGCGCTAGCCGTGCGGCTGCAGGCCATGGGTTTCAAGACGACGCTCGTCGACAACCGCGACAAGCCCGGCGGTCGCGCCTACGTCTATGAAGAAGGCGGTTTCAAGTTTGATGGCGGCCCGACCGTCATCACCGATCCCGACTGCCTGCGCGAGCTTTGGACCGTGGCCGGGCGCGACATGGACGACTATGTCACGCTGCTGCCCGTCGATCCTTTCTATCAGCTGCAGTGGGAGGATGGCGACCGGCTGAACTACACGGCGGACCAGAAGACTCTGGAAGCGGAAATCGCCCGCTACAATCCGGACGATGTGGAAGGATACCGCAAGTTTCTCGCCTACAGCCAGGACCTCTACCGCGAAGGCTACGAGAAGCTCGGCACGACGGCGTTCCTCAAAATATCTCAGATGTTCAAGGCCGCGCCACAGCTCGTCCGTTTGCGCGCCGACAAGAGCGTCTACGCGATGGTGTCTAAATTCGTGAAGAACGAGCGCGTGCGCCAGCTCCTGTCGTTCCAGTCACTGCTGGTGGGTGGCAACCCATTCAAGACCAGTTCC
>JBCCCX010000383.1:0-2701 GCA_039033275.1 Pseudomonadota bacterium
CAACAGGCGTATGTTTACTTTTGATAAGTATAAAGTTCATAACGGCATAAATGGGTGCCGTTAAAAAGGATAATATTGTTGCTACTTTTATTAAAAAGCCCATCTCATTTGCTAAAAAGGGCGGAACTCCACCGACCCGCCGGGCCAATTATTCGTGATACGCTCGCCATCCTTGTACCAGCTCTCATCTATTTTCGCCCACATCATGTCGCGCAGGCGGCTCTGCATTTCCGCGTTGAACGCCGCTTCGGCGTCCGGCTTGACGCGCACTTCGCCTGGACCGGCCGCCCCTATCAGTTTCATAACCAGTTTGAATTGCTGCTCCAGCTTGAATATGATCGATGTGTGCCCGGTGTTGGTATTCGGGCCATAGAGCATGAACAGGTTCGGAAATCCGGACGTGATGACGCCGAGATAGGCTTCCGCCCCCTCCGCCCAGCGTTCGCGCAACGACAGTCCACCCTCACCGATCACGTCGATTTCCTTGAGGAACGGATTGGTGACAAAACCCGTCGCGAACGCCACGGCATCGTGGCGTCGCTCGCGGCCGCCCGCCACGATGCCGTCCGTCGTGAACCGCTCGACCGGATCGAACACCAGCTCGACATTGTCGCGCGCCAGCGCATCGGCGTAATTGTCAGTCAGCAGGATGCGGCGCGCCCCGATCGGATAGTCCGGGGTCAGCCGCTCACGCATCTGCGGATCATCCGGAAAGGCCTTCTTCAGCTTGCGATTGTGCTGGAATTTCAGAATGGCCGCCGTGAGCCGGTTGCCCCGGTTCGTCGGCAGAAGGACGTATTCGCCCATGCACCAAATCATCAGGCGGTAATATTTGGCGAAAGGCGGGAAGACACGGGCGAGCCATTTCTCGAACCGGTTATAGGCGCGGTCCGGCTTGTCGATCAGCCAATTCGGGCTGCGGTGATACACGGTCAATTTCCGTGCCGTCTTCGCCACCTCGGGAATGAGCTGAACGGCCGACGCCGCCGTGCCGATGCAGGCCACGTCGCGTCCCGCCAGATCGACCGAATGGTCCCATTCCGCCGTGTGGAAGGCCGGACCCGCATACCGGTCCAGCCCTTCGAATTCAGGCACGCTGGGGTGATGAAGTTGTCCGATCGCGGAGACGAGGAAGCGCGCGCGAAGCTGGTCCCCGCTCTCCAGCGTGACAAGCCATTCGCCCTCCAGCCATTCGGCGCGGACGACATGGGCCTTGTAGCGGATATGCGGCTCGAGCTGTTGGTCGCGGGCGAAGCGGACGATGTAGTCGAGGATCTGCGGCTGCTTCGCCCATTTGTGGCTCCAACGCGTATCCGGGGCGAAAGAGTAACTGTAGAGCACGCTCGCTACGTCGCATTCCGCACCGGGATATGTGTTGAACCGCCATGTCCCGCCCAGAGCTTCGGCTTTTTCCAGAAGGACGAAGTCCGTCCGGCCCGCCTTCTTCATCCGCGATGCCAGGCCCAGGCCCGAGAAGCCCGTGCCGATGATGATTGTCTCGAACCGTTCCGGCCCCATAGGCGCTGTCCCCGCGGCCGCTATGCCGCGGCTCTGCCTATCGGGCTAGGGCGCCGGCCTATCGCTGTCAAAGGGGCCTGCGCATCCATCACGCTGCGGAAGGGCGAAGAGGCAATCCGGCAAAGGCGCATCGACGATGTGGCGGGTCCAGATGACCTCGTTCGCCTTCACGCCGTCATAGAAGAGGCGAACGCGCCGCGGCTGCACCCAGTCCGCCCCCGGATTGCGGTAGAAGCCGGTATATCGGCGCTCATGCCAGCCGCGGTCCGTGTCGAACGCGACGGAGAGCACGGCATGGTCGTCGTGTGCAATGCCGAACTGCGTCTCACCGCCCGCTGGATCGATCACGCGGACGAAATAGGCGGGCGTCCCATCCACCAGGTCGTCGGGCAGTCTCGCGAGCGCATAACCCGGATCGAGCGCGTGCCGGATGACGCCGAAACCGAAATTAGACGCCCAGCGCGCATCGGCCTCGCTCCGGGGCTGCGGGCCCTCGGCCGTGGAGGTGACGTCTCCGTCGAAGGCCACGTCGATCAGCGCCCGTCCGTCGCGGATGGATGTGACCCGCACCTTGCCGTCCGCGCGGTGGGCATCGGACTTATCCGACGCATAGACGCGGTACATTGTGTGGCGTTCGTGCACGACAGACATGCCGTCGCGGTAGAAGACAGCGTACCCGTCCATCGCCAATGTTTCCGGGCGGACCCAACCCTGCCCGCCTGCCGCGGCGTAGGCCGCGCCGACGATGTCTTCCGCGGAGCGGTCTGGCGAGTGCGTCATCAGGGCCGGAAACTCGTCCGCCGCACCCAAGGACGCGCAAGCGGCGATCCCGGCGGCCGCGGCGGCGACCAACGCTCTAGGCATGGGCATGCGGATCGACACCGAAGTCCCTGTACTTGCCGAGGGTCAGCAGAACGGCTCCGCCTATCAGGAACCCGAAGGAAGCGATCATCAGAACGTTGGAATAGTCCGGGTCGGTGCCGCGTATGAGGTTGAAGATGATCGGAGACGTGCCCGAGCCGAGCCCGAACGCCGCATAGATCAGACCGTAGATGCGTCCATAGGATTTCATCCCGAAATAGCGGCTGACGAAATAGGCCATCAGGTCGAACTCGACTCCGGCGGCCAATCCGACCAAAACCAGCGCCAAAACGTTCATCGCGATAGGATAGTCGCCCATCAG
>JBCCCX010000384.1:0-2699 GCA_039033275.1 Pseudomonadota bacterium
GCATCTATCTTGACCATGCCAGAGACTCCTCAAGATCAGCAGGCAGAGACCCCGTCGGGCGGCTCTATTGATGTGATTGATAAGGCTGACCTCAAACAAATGTTTGTCCTGATCGAGGGCATTCTTCCGTTTGAGTC
The DNA here is from genome assembly GCA_039033275.1 of Pseudomonadota bacterium. Taxonomy (GTDB): domain Bacteria; phylum Pseudomonadota; class Alphaproteobacteria; order Caulobacterales; family Maricaulaceae; genus Litorimonas. The sequence continues at coordinate 138 of JBCCCX010000384.1, forward strand.
CTCCGACCCCACCCGGTCCACGACCTCTAGCAGCTTCGCGGCCGAAAACTCCGGCGTGAACAGCTTCCCGTCGGCGACATTGCCCTGGAACGGCTTGGACAGGTCCGTGTCGACCGTGCCGGGATGCAGGCCGATGACGATCTGCCGGTCGCGGCGGCGCGCGACTTCCAGGCTCAGCGTCTTGAGCATCATGTTCAGCGCCGCCTTGGAGGCGCGGTAGGAGTACCAGCCGCCCAGCCTGTTGTCGGAGATGGAGCCGACCCGGGCCGACAGGGCCGCGAAGACGGCCTTCCGGTCTCGCGCCAGCAGGGGCAGAAAATATTTCGCCGTCAGGGCCGGGCCGAACGTGTTAACCTCGAAGCTCTTGCGCATCGCGTCCAGATCGAGCGAGCGCATCGTCTTCTCCGGCGCGATGCCTTCGCCTTGCAGCAGTCCGGTCGCCACGATGACGAGGTCGAACGGCCCCACTTCGCCCAGCGCCTGTGCGGCGGCCTGCACGCTACCCTCATCGAGAAAATCGAACGTCAGGTTCCGGACCTTGGATGACGGGTGGGACGCACCGGAGCGTGACAGGGCGTGGACGGCCTCGACCCGGTCGCTCGCCGCCAGCGCATCGACGAATGCGCCGCCGATCCCGCCCGTGCTGCCGACGACGACCGCGCGCACCGGCGTGTCGAAACTATCCAGCATTCCTGGTCCTCCGGCAGCGGGCCGAGCAATAGCGGACCTCGTCCCAGCAGCGTTCCCACTTCTTGCGCCACGTGAAAGGCAGGCCGCAGGCCGCGCAGGGCTTGGACGGCAGATGGCTCTTATTGCCCCGATGTCGCGACTTGGTGCTCACGGACTCCTTACGGGCGCGGCTGCGAAACGGTTGGCCGGGGCTGCGCGTAAGGACGCACATGACCACCCTCGTGCCCATTTTCGCCGATCAGCTCAGCCACGGGCTGGCCTCGCTCCAATTCGCCGACAAGGGGTCCGCCCGCATTCTGATGGTGGAAGTGAAGGAAGAGGCGCGGACGGTGCCGCACCACCGCACCAAGCTGATCTTCCTGTTCTCCGCCATGCGCCATTTCGCCCAGGAGCTGCGCGAGGACGGCTGGTCGGTGGATTATGTCGCGCTGACCGATCCGGACAATACGCACAGTTTCACGACTGAGGCCGAGCGGGCGATCGGACGCCACGGCATCACCGAGATCGCCGTCACATGGCCGGGCAACTACCGGGTTCTGGAAGCCGTGCGGGATTGGGAGAAGCGGTTCGGGCTGCGCGTCACAATCTCTCCCGACGACCGCTTCGTCTGCGGGATCGAGGAGTTCCAGGCCTGGGCGGAGGATCGCAAGCAGCTCCGCATGGAGTATTTCTACCGCGAGATGCGCCGCAAGACCGGGCTGCTGATGACGCAAGATGAAAAGCCCGAAGGCGGCGAGTGGAATTACGACAAGGAGAACCGCAAGCCTGCTAAGGAGGGCATGGTCTTCCCGGAGACGCAACGCTTCCAGCCTGACGGCATCACACGCGACGTGATCGCCATGGTGAAGCGCGAATTCCCGACCCGCTTCGGCAGCGCGGACGGCTTCTTCTGGGGCGTGAACCGGGCGGACGCGCTCGCCAGTCTCGACAACTTCCTGGAGCACGGCCTGCCGCAATTCGGCGACTATCAGGACGCGATGGTGGTGGGGCAGGACTTCCTGTTCCACTCGCTCATCAGCCCCTATCTCAATGCGGGGCTGCTGACGGCGCTGGAGGTCTGCGAGGCGGTGGCGAAGCGCTACAAGGACGGCGACGTTCCGATCAACGCCGCCGAAGGCTATATCCGCCAGATCATCGGCTGGCGCGAATATGTGCGCGGCATCTACTGGATGGAGATGCCGGGCTATGAGCAGCGCAATTTCTTCGGCAACACGCTCGACCTGCCGGAATTCTACTGGACCGGCGAAACCGAGATGGAGTGCCTGAAGAACACCATCAACCAGACGATTGAGCACGCCTACGCCCACCACATCCAGCGCCTGATGATCACGGGCAATTTCGCCCTGCTGATCGGCGCGGACCCGCATGCGGTCCATGAATGGTACCTTTCGGTCTATCTGGACGCGTTCGAATGGGTGGAACTGCCCAACACGCTGGGCATGAGTCAGTATGGCGATGGAGGGTTGCTGGGGTCCAAGCCCTACGCCGCGTCGGGCGCCTATATCAACCGGATGAGCGACTATTGCGAGAACTGCCGGTTCGACGTGAAGAAACGCGTCGGCGAGGATGCCTGCCCATTCAATTCGCTCTACTGGCACTTCGTCGCGCGCAATGAAGACAAGCTGCGCGGCAATAACCGCATGAGCATGGTCTACCGCAACCTCGACCGCATGGATGATGATAAGAGGGACGCGCTGATGGAGCAGGCGGACGGGTTCATTGCGGGGCTGAAGACGGTGAAGGCGGAAGCGTATTTGTGAGGGACTTTAATCATTTCCTCCCCCTTCAGGGGGAGGTGCCGAGCCTAGCGAGGCGGAGGGGGCTGTTTCGGTAGAGGCGATCGCTATGCGGCGACGGGGGGCCCCCCCCCCC
>JBCCCX010000385.1:0-2661 GCA_039033275.1 Pseudomonadota bacterium
CTCGCGGATGAGCGACAGGCCCAGCTCGTGAGCGCCCACGTTCGCCTCCCAGATCGCCAGAGACGCCTTGTCCGGCTCGCCAACGAAGAGCGTGCGCTCCAGTGCGGTGTAGTAGCCGGAGATCATCGGGAAGGTGTTGAGGCTGAGGATGTCACCGGCCTCCAGCTTGCGCGTTGTAAGGGGGTTGTGAGCGCCGTCCGTATTGAGGCCGGACTGGAACCAGACCCAGCTGTCGCGCAGCTCGCTGTCGGGGTAGGCTCGGGCGATCTCGGCTTCCATCGCTTCCCGGCCGGCCATTGCCACGTCGATTTCTCGCGTGCCGACCTGGATCGCATCGCGCACCGCAGCGCCTCCGATATCGGCGATACGAGCACCCTCGCGGATGAGTGCGATCTCCTCGGCCGATTTCACCATTCGCTGCGCCATAGTCGAGCCCGCGATGTCCGTGGTTTCCGCGCCGAGGAAGTCGGTTAGCTTCGTGGCCTGCGCTAGCGTGAGGTGGTCGCTCTCGATGCCGACGCGCCTGGCCGAGCCCACGATATCGCGGATCGCGCGCCAGTAGTTGTCGCGCTTCCAATCGGTGTAGACAACGTTCTCATGCGCCGAACGCCGCCAGGGTTGCCCGCCATCGATGTTGGCCGAGACCGTAACAGAGCGATCCTGCGTTACGACGCAGGCATAGGGTCGGCCGAAAGCACAGTAGAGGAACCCAGAGAAGTAGGTGACGCTGTGCATCGAGGTGAGGATTGCGGCATCGACTCCACGCTCGACGAGCATAGCGCGCAGGCCGGCGAGCCGCCGGTCGTATTCGGCCTGGCTGAAGGGCAGCGGGGCCTTCTCGCCATTGGGGAAGGTGAAAAACTCAGGGCGAACGGGCGCGGACGGCGCCGCATGCAGGGAAGTGTCAATCGTCATCGTGACCTCCAACTCTTCGAGAGCGGAGGCAGGCCTCCAACCTCTCGATTGAAAGTCCCGGCGTTCAGGATGGGAAACGAGCAAGAGCAGCGGGCTCTCTGGCGACGCCATCGCCAACAGGCTCTTGAGAATGTATGCCATATCAAGAAACGAAACGAAAGCCAGTTCCATCAACCTCCTGAGCTGCAGATCACCTCATCTTACGGCAGGGGCAATTCTGGAAGATTGGGCGGGCGTGTTTTGCGATCAGGAGAAGGGCAGTGGCACGGTCTGTCGTTTGGTGGGCGCGCCACTGCCAGGCTCGGTATCAGTTCGTTCCGCCGTGACCCATCGTGCCGTGATCGGTACCGCGGTTCCACTTCTTAACCTTGACGGTAACTTCAAGCGTTCCGGCACTCTCGAAGATAAGCTCAAGAGCAAAGCTCTCTCCGACCTCAAACTGCCGACCCCCGTCAAAGAGCATGATGTGATAGCCTCCCGGCGCGAGCGTTGCCTCGCCTTGAGGTGGGATTTCTATCCCTTCGACCATTTGCATCTTCATGATGCCGTCTTCATGTACGCTGTTGTGAAACTCAGCTTTCCCAAAACTTGGCGAAAAAGCAGAAATTAGGCGGTCTGAAGCAGCTCCCTGATTGGCGATGGTGGCATAGGCGGCAGTAGGACGATTGGGTAGATTGGGCCGTGCCCAAGGATGGTCGACCAATAAGTCACCGACCTTGAACTCATGGGCCGAGCCAGGAGCGACGAATACGGCGCCAGTGAGTACCAAGGTGATAGCGAGTGTCCGAAGCATGATTTCGATCCTTCTTGACGGCTGGCGGGCAGGAATCGGGGTGTGCAGCCAGCCCCTCAAAAGGCGAACTGGTAGCCGAGCGTGATGGTCCAGTCGGTCTCCATCTGCGGGCCGTTTAGATTCCGATAGACCGGCAGGCCGACTTCGAGCGCAAGCCGGTGCCCGCGTAGGAGCCCAGTCTGCCCAGCCAGGTTCACGCCAGCCAAGAGCGTTACCGTATCCCCGCCGTAGTTGTCGGGATCGGCGGTCTGTACTGGCGCCACGATCATCGGGTCGATCCCGTCAATACTCCCGAGATGGCTGTAGGCGACACGGCCCGAAAAGCTCACCCAGGGCTCGGGCATATAGCTCGCCCAGGCCGTCAGGTTGGCACCATTACCAAGGCTATAGCCCTCGTCGTTTTCGCCGAGACGGATCGTGCCTGTAGCCTGCGCGCCCCAGCCGAACGTATCGGACTGGCCCGTTTAGGTGAGCCCCGGCAGCAGATCAAAGGTGCCCGAACCGAGCTGCATGGCATAGGGCAGGCGAAGGGTGGGCCGCATGCCGGTCGGGGCAAGCACCCGGTCGGTTTCCGTGATCGACCCGGTCGGCAGGCTGAACCCTATATTGGCATGCAGATGGTGCGTCTCGTCCTCGTAAAGCCGCACGAGTCCGCCGAGCTTGGTGTCGCCGAAACCGGAGCTGTTGGTGGTGAAGGTGCCGAGGCGCGTCGTCCCCGCCGGCCCCATGAACGTGATGTGGTCCATGTCCTTGGTCACGTAGCTGCCCATGGCCATCAGTGTCAGCCAGTCCGTGGGGGCATACATCGCACCGACCATGTGCATGTTCATCGACATCTCGGTCGGCACAACGCGGAGCGTCGGCGGCTGCATCGGCCGACCGAAGAAGCGGTTGGGCACCGTGGTCGCGATGGTCTCGGGCGAGACACTGTCCGTGCCGATGCGGTTGCCCTC
>JBCCCX010000386.1:0-2660 GCA_039033275.1 Pseudomonadota bacterium
GCCAGGCCGGCGTGAACTGCGTCGTGTACGGGCCTGGCAATCTGGAACAGGCCCACAAGCCCGACGAATATGTCGAGCTTGCCCAGCTGGACCGCGCGCAAGGGCGTTACGCGGCCTTGCTCTCCGGAGCCCTCTCTTGAGCAGCGTGCGCCAGACCGTGCTATCGTCCCTGTCGGCGGTCGGCGCCGTGCAGGAGGCGAGCTTCTACGCCGAGCTGTTCGCCAAGGACGACCCGGAGCGCTTCGCCCTGGTCCTGCTCGACCCGCGCGTGCTCAACAATCCCCTGCTGGAGGCGCTGACGTCCAATCTGCAGATCCTGTCCAATCTGGGACTGGCCCCCACGCTCTTGATCGGTGCGATGGACGATAATCCGACATCGATAAAATTCCAGGCTCAGCGGCTGATGCGCGATTTGGACAGTTCCGGGGTCAAGGTCGCCAAGCTCAATACCAAGACATACGGGCTGATCGGCGAAATCCGTCGCCGGACCCAGGCCGGGATCATCCCGATCCTGGAAATGACGGAACGGCGCGGGCAGGGCGGTCTGGTCAAGCTGATCAACGACCTGCGGCCCAATAAGATCGTCTCGCTCCAGCCCTCGGGCGGCCTGAATGTCGACGGTGCGCGGCGGCGCAATCTCAGGCTGGCGGAGATCGAAGGGTTTCTCGAAAGAGGGTCCGTCTCTCGTGGGCAGGAAACCTTCCTGCGGACGATCCAGCGGATCGAGCAGGAAGCCAATGAGGGGCGTCGCGCCTATGTGTTGGCCTCTCCGCTCAACCTTCTCTCAGAGCTTTTCACGACCAAGGGCTCCGGCACACTCATCAGGCGAGGTGCGGCCATCGTGCGTCATGACGGGCTGGAGGATATCGACCATGACGCATTGGCCGCATCCATGGGCCGGGCGTTTGGGCGGACGCTGCGTCCGGATATGCTCGGCGATAGCATCCACGCGGCTTATCTGGAGCCGGAGTTCCGCGCCGGAGCCTTGTTCACGAAGTTGAGCGGCCAGCCCTATCTATCGAAGTTCTGGGTCGTGCCGGAAGCGCAAGGAGAAGGGTTAGCGCGCGATGTGTGGGACCGGGTGACGGAGGACTACGCCGCATTCCTTTGGCGCTCCCGTGCCGCCAATCCGTTCAACGACTGGTATGTCGCCTCTTGCGACGGATTGCAGAAAAGCGGGGATTGGCGCGTCTTCTGGAAAGGTCTAGAGGCATCGGCCCTGCCGTCCGCCATCGAGGCCGCGGCCAATGCTCAAGACGATTTCCTGCCGGAGACCCGATGACCCTATCCATCAACGATGCCTTCGATTCCGGTAACATCGAGGTCGTCGACGCGACCGACCCGCAAAATGTCCGCCTGCGCATCCGCAAGGACAAGGGCAGCCATTTCTTCCAGTGGTTCCACTTTCGCGTTGCGGGCGGCAAGGGCGTGCGTCTGCGCCTCGTCATCGAGAATGCGGGCGAGGCGGCCTATCCGGATGGCTGGAAGGACTACCGCGCCTGCATGAGCGAGGACCGGGAAGACTGGACCCGTGTGCCGACGACCTATTCGGACGGACAGCTCGTCATCGAGCATACGCCCGCGTTGGATAGTGTTCACTACGCCTATTTCGCGCCCTACACGATGGAGCGTCACCGCAACCTGATCGCCGACGCGCTCGCTCATGAGGGGGTGTCGCTCGACGTGTTGGGCCGGACGTTGGACGGGCGCGACATGGACTGCCTGAGCATCGGCGAAGGTAACAAGACGATCTGGGTCATCGCCCGCCAGCACCCTGGGGAGAGCATGGCGGAATGGTGGATGGAAGGCTTCCTCGCCCGCCTGACCGATCCGGAAGATGAAGTGGCGCAGGACATGCGGCGCAAAGTGCGGTTCCGCATCGTGCCGAACATGAATCCGGACGGCTCTTTCCGCGGCCACTTGCGCACCAATGCGGCCGGCACGAACCTCAACCGCGAATGGGATGCACCGTCGGCCGAAAAATCGCCGGAAGTCCTTTGCGTGCGCAATGCCATGGACGCGGACCCGCCCGTGCTGTCGCTGGATGTCCACGGCGACGAGGCACTGCCCTACAATTTCATCGCCGGTGCCGAAGGCATTCCGGGCTACACGGACAAGCAGGCCGCCGATCTCGCGGCCTTCCTGGACGCCTACAAAGCCGCCAGCCCCGACTTCCAGACGGAGGTCGGCTATCCGCTCACCCAGCCCGGCAAGGCGAACATGTCGATCTGCACCGACGCGCTCGCCGCCCGCTTCGACTGCCTCGCCATGACGCTGGAGATGCCGTTCAAGGACAATGCGAACGCACCGGACGCGGAGCGAGGCTGGGACGGCAACCGGTCGGCACAGCTGGGCAGCGACACGCTGGACGCGATGGCGGCGGTGGTGGACCGGTTGTAAGCAAAAAATTGTCTTCTCCCCGCGGCGCGGAGGTTTGCGCCCAAGCGAGATGAAGTCTCGCGACGCGCATGGGCCGAGCGCAGCGAGGTCGATGGGGGTTGCTCTTGGCGGGAGGTGCAAGGCTAGAGTGCATGCCTTACTGCCATGAATGGCGGAACCGTTGGCGGTCTGCAAGGACTCTGCCTCGGCCTGCATCTGTCTTCCACATCGGAGACATGGGCCCCCCCCCCCCCCACCGCCCCCCAAACCCCCCCCCCCCC
>JBCCCX010000387.1:0-2611 GCA_039033275.1 Pseudomonadota bacterium
AACTCCGAGACGATGTGAGGAAGCTGGGCGTTGGCGTCGCGAGTGCGCGACCAGATGAGGAACGGCCGCTGCCAGGGGTTCTCGATGTCCTTGGTCGGGATTTGCCAGGGCTCGAGCAGATCGCGCTCTTGAAGTGCCTCGGTCAGGCTCTGCGTGAATGCCAGATTGGCCCGATAGCGCGAGAGGGCCGAGACTTTCATCTCAAGGCCGGCGCTCGGCGTGCCAGAAGCTTCGAAGAGGGGCGCGCCCCCATCCGTCGGGTTCTCGGCCACGACATCGTCGAGGCACAGGCTCGCGCTGGCCGCGTCGAGCCGCACCGGATAGGCCAAGGCGAGCAGCGGCAGAACCTCCAGGCGGTTCGGAATCGGCAGCAGCCCGAGCCCGTCTTGCCGAAAGCTCCGCAATATGCACAGGGTGAGCGCATCGGCCTCTTGCGCCCATACGACGGGAAACGCGCCGCTCAAGGCTTCCACCTCGGACGCGACGATCGGCAGTATCGCGGCCGAGGCGAGCCGCTCATAGGACCAAGGTGCATAGATCCGACGGTCGTCACCGCGCAGCGGCACCGGTTCACCGTAGATCATGATTACCTGTCGGTTTCACCCAAGCCTCGTTCTCGCACCCGCACAATCGGTGCTATGGAGGATCATAGCAGAATGGGAAAGCCTTGAACGTGTCCAGTGCCAAGCCGGTCTCTCTCTACGGCCATCTGCGAAAGCTCGCTCCCGTATACGCGGTTCTTTTCGGGCTGAGCTTCTTCGCTGCGATCCTTCGGCTTGTACCCCCTCTGTATCTCATGCAGGTCCATGAGCGGGTCTTTAACAGCCGCAATGTCGACACGCTGATATTCCTGACGATCATTGCCGTCTTCCTAGTCCTCGTGTCTATCGCCTTACGTTCGCTTCGAGACAAGGCCTGCCAGCGGATGGCCTTGCGCCTAGATGAGAAGCTGCGCGGGCCAGTCTTCGATGCGGTACACCGCACCGGTCGGAAGGGCGGTGATGCACCACGCTATCTGGCCGATCTCGACTCTTTGAGAAGCGCCGTCGGCGGGCCCTTTATCGGAGCCTTCTTCGACACGCTGCTGTCTCCCATCTTTCTTTTCGTCCTGTTTCTCATCCATCCAGTCTTCGGACTTATGGGTATCGGGATCATGATAGCAACGGGGCTCCTCGCACTGATCAACCAGCGTCTTGCCAGGGCTGGTACGGAGCGGTCCCAACGCGCACACGCCAATGCGTGGGAATTTGCGACAGCGACAGTTAGAAATTCCGACGCAGTGCGGGCGATGGGCATGCTGCCTGGCCTCGGCGACCGATGGGAGACTCTACACCGAACGGCTGTCGCCTGGCAGGCGGATGCGCAGCGCCAGTCGGCGCCAGTCATGGCGGTCTTGCGATTCATCCAGTCCATGAAGATGATTGGTGTCGTTGGCGTCGGTGCGTTTCTCTATATTGACGATCAGGTAACTGCGGGCGGTACCTTCGCCGCTATGATCATCATGCTGCGCGGCCTCGGGCCAATCGACAGCGTTGTCGCGAACTGGCGCTCTATCGTCTTGGGGCGGCTGGCGGCCAAACGCCTGGATGATCTTCTCCAAGACGCGAGATCGCGCGGCGAGCGCGTTCAATTACCGGTTCCTAAGGGTCTCCTGACCGCCGAACGGCTGACCATCCTTTCGCCAACCGACAAGAAGCCGGTCGTTCGCGAAGTCTCGTTTGGCCTCGGGCCGGGCCGTGTCCTGGCGATCATAGGATCGAGCGGCGCCGGCAAGTCGAGCCTGTTGCGAGGCCTAGCCGGCGTCTGGCCGGCGGCGAGCGGGTCGGTTGCCGTCGACGGTCACAACCTCTCGCACTGGGATCCCGATCAGCTCGGCCGCTTCCTCGGCTACATGCCCCAGGACATCGAGATGCTGCCCGGCACGGTCGCCGAGAACATTGCGCGCTTCTATCCCGATCGCACGCGCGACGAACGCCTCATTTTGGAGGCCGCGCAGACGGCCGAAGTGATGGATCTGATCCAGTCGCTCCCGGAAGGCTTTAACACGCGTCTTGGTGCCAGCGGTCAGGGTCTTTCCGGCGGCCAGCGTCAGCGTCTGGGTCTTGCCCGGGCGCTCTTCGGCAAGCCGCCGATCGTCCTTCTGGACGAGCCCAACGCGTCTCTCGACGCGAAGGGCGAAGAGGCTCTCTTCCGCACGATCGAGAGGTTGAAGGAACGTCAGACGACAGTGGTCATCGTGACCCACAAGCTTAACATGCTGCCCATTTGCGATGACGTGCTCGTCATGCATGCCGGTGCCCTACACGCCTATGGTCAGCGCGACGACATTGTCCGCCGCCTGCCCCAGGCTCAAGGGCGTGCCGTGCCGCTCAAAGTCATCGAAGGCAGCGGCTAGGGCGACACCAGAAAGGGTACGAACATGGCCAATCCTCGCGTCATGCAGGACGAGCTCCCCGAGGACGTCATCGACGCCCCGGAGGTCAGCAGCAATGTCGGTGGGACGATCCGCGCCAGCATCGCCTGCGTGATCATCGCCTTCGGCGCGTTCGGCGGGTGGAGCGCCTATGCGCGCCTCGACAGCGCGGCCGTTTCGACCGGCGTTCTCGTCTCT
>JBCCCX010000388.1:0-2606 GCA_039033275.1 Pseudomonadota bacterium
CGCTTGAACATCTCCCGCTGCTCGAGCAGCAGAGGCGGGGGTACGTCGTAGACCTGCTCGAACATGGTGGCGTCGTCGATCTGCGGGCCGGTTTCCAGCGTGCCGAGGCTTTCCGCCTCCTTGTAGGTCTTGCGTACAAAAAGCTTGGCCTCTTCCGCGTAGGATTCGTGTCGCTCTTCGTCCCACTCGCCGATATGGATCAGATGGGTCTTCAGCCGCTCCACCGGATCGCCGAAGGGCCAGACTTCGGCGTCGTTCTTGGGACGGTATTTGGATGGATCGTCCGAAGTGGAGTGGCCCTCGGCCCGGTATGTGAAGTGCTCGATCACGGTCGCACCGCCGCCTTGCCGCGCGCGCTCAGCTGCCCAGCGGGTCGCCGCATAGACCGCCAGCGCGTCATTGCCGTCCACGCGCAGGGTCGCCAGGCCGTATCCCGTGCCGCGGGCGGCGAAGCTCTCGCCTTCGCCCATGGCGATGCCTTGGAAGGAACTGATGGCCCATTGATTGTTGACCACGTTGATGATGCAGGGCGCGCGGTAGGTGGAGGCGAAATTCAGCGCGTAGTGAAAGTCGCCTTCGGCTGTCGCGCCTTCGCCCGTGAAGGCGGAGGCGATGCCGTCCTCATTCTTGTAGGCTTCCGCCATACCCCAGCCGACGGCTTGTATCATCTGTGTGCCGAGATTGCCGGAGATGGAGAAGAAGCCGTGCTTCCTGAATGAGTAGAGCACCGGCACATTCTTGCCCTGTAGCGGATCGCCAGAATTGGAGAGGCATTGGTTCATCATCTCCAGCATGGAGGCACCGCGGCTGATCAAAATGGCCTGCTGGCGGTAGGTCGGGAAGACCATATCCGTATCGCGCAACGCTTCGGCGTGGCCGACGGAAACGGCCTCCTCTCCACGCGACTTCATGTAGAAGCTCATCTTGCCCTGGCGCTGCATGGCGAACATGCGGTCGTCCATGGCGCGGGTCAGCATCATGTCGCGCAGCATCTTGCGCTTAATGTCGGCATCCAGGTTCGGCACCCAGTCTCCGGCCGTTTCGCCGGAAAACCGCATCACGCGGATCAGCTTCAACGCATGTTCGGCCGTCTCGTGATCGTCGCACATCGGGTCTGGGCGGGGCGGCGTGTGGTCCGTGGGGACCGCGATGTGGCTATAGTCGGGCGCGTCGCCGGGACGAAAGGGCGGTTCCGGCACATGCAGCCGCGATTGGTTGGACAAGGGGGTTGGGGAAGCGGCCATGATTCGATAATTCCTATCCGTCCGGCCCGTTCCGAGCGCTCAGTCGCTGCCCCTTTAAGCGAGAAATACTGTCGCTGCTGTGCGGCATTCAAGAGAATGTTGGCAAATTCTTCCCGCTTGCGCTAGCCTGGCCGAACATTCGTGCGGGCACATCCGCGTGAGCCATGCCGTTGCGATAAGGACGAGCCGTGAAGACACAGGGCCAGATCGACAATATCGACGCCAAGATCCTTCATCTCTTGCAGAACAATGCGGGCCTTTCGGTGGCCGATATTTCTGAGCAGGTCGGCCTGTCCTCCTCGCCCTGCTGGCGCCGCATCAAGCGCATGGAGGAACTCGGCATCATCTCCGCCCGCGTCACACTGCTTGACCGGGAGCTGCTCGGCCTCGACTTCGAGGTTTTCGTCGCCGTCAAGCTGTCCCTGCCCAACCGCACCAACATGGAGAAGTTCGAGCGCGAGGTCGCCCGCATGCCCGAAGTGGTGCAGTGCGCCGTCGTCACCGGCGCCGTCGATTTCATGCTGCGTATCGTCACGACCGACATGCATGCCTACGAGACTTTCCTGCGCGAAACGCTGCTCTCCATCGACCTGATCAGCGACGTGCAGAGCCGCATCGTGCTGCGCCAGGCCAAGGACACGACCGCCTTGCCTCTCAACCTGATCAGCCCGGCCGTGCCGCGCTATTGAAGCGCGTGGTAAAGGTGCGTGCCTATCCACCGGGTACATAGACCGCCGTCGCGCCCGGGCCGACCGGCAGGCCCAGGCCGAAGGTCCACAGCACGAAGAAACCGATCCAGAAGACCAGGAAGAAGATCGTGTAGGGCAGCATCATGGCGATCAGCCCGCCCACGCCCAGATCCTTGTCGTAGCGCAGCGCCCAGGCGAAGATCAGGCCGAAATAGCTCATCATCGGGGTGATGATGTTGGTGGAACTGTCCCCGATCCGGTAGGCAGCCTGGATGACTTCGGGCGAGTAGCCGACCAGCATGAGCATGGGCACGAAGATCGGCGCGGTCACGGCCCATTGGGCGGACGCGCTGCCGAGCGACAGGTTGATGACCGCGCACATCAGGATGAACAGCACGAAGACGAGCGGACCGGACAGGCCGGTCTCCTTGATGAACTCCGCGCCCGACACGGCGAAGATCGCACCCAGATTGGTCCAGCCGAAAAAGGCCACGAATTGCGCGGCGAAGAAGACCAGCACGATGTAGAGCCCCAGGGAGGACAGCGCGTCCGCCATGCCGTCGATCACGTCGCGGTCCGTCTTCATCGTGCCCGTGACGCGACCATAGGTATAGCCCAGCACCATGAAGAAGATCAGGATCCACACGACGAAGCCGTCGAAGAACGGGCTGTC
>JBCCCX010000389.1:0-2596 GCA_039033275.1 Pseudomonadota bacterium
CTCGCGTTGCTCGAAGACGACAATGTGGACGAGCCGTGAGCGCCTTGCCCACCTCGGCCAGACCCCGGCAAAAATATCCGGGGACGACACGGGTTTACCCCAGCAAAATAAGCGGTTTGGGGATTAGGCGAAGATGGACGCTCCAGCGGCGATGAGCCGATCACGGCTCTCTCGGATGGCAGACAGCTCTGGGAGACGGACAGGCCGGTCAAGCCGGCCTGAGCGGAAGGGTGTTGCAAGCACCGCCTAGCCAACTCCACCCCATACTGTCCCCGACCAATCCTGTCCTGACCAATCACGCCCGTCCCCGGCATTTATTGCCGGGGCCTGTCATCCTCCGTCGCCACAAGCCGCGTCTTGTGAGCAAGCCCCTCGGCCAGACCCCGGCAACACATGCCGGGGACGGTGTCAGGAAATGGGGATGGCTGTGTGCCCACTGTCACGCAGGCGTGAGCGCGGTGGCCGTTGACCCGGTTAACGCCTTGGCGCATCGCGCCGCGCGTGCTGGTCATCATCATCCCCACATATAATGCGGAAGCGCACCTGCCTCGGCTCCTGGCGCAGCTTGCCGGTTCGCGCACCATCGTCAGCGACGGAGGGTCGGTCGACGCAACTTTGGGCGCGGCCTTGCGGGGCGGGGCCTTGCTCGCCGTCGGGGCGCGCGGGCGCGGCGCGCAGCTCCGGCTGGGGGCGCGTCTGGCGCTACTCTCCGGCGCGCCGGGCGACTGGTTCTTGTTCCTCCACGCCGATTCGCAACTACCGGAAGGTTGGCGCAATGTCGTCGACCGCGCGATGACGCATGGCGGTCCGCGCTATTTCCGCTTCCGAGCGGATGCGGACGGGATATTGGCGCGCTTCATGGACCGCATGGTGGCCTTGCGCTGCGCGGCGCTGGGCCTGCCCTATGGCGATCAGGGCCTGCTGATATCGCGCGACCTGTATGAGCGATTGGGGGGCTATGCCGACATGGCGCTGTTCGAGGATGTGGAGATGGTCGAGCGGATCCGGCGCGCGGCGCGCCTGCGTCCGCTGCCGGCATTCCTGACGACAGATGTTTCGCGGCACAAGCGCGACGGCCTCTGGCGGCGGGGTCTGCGCAACCTGCACCTGCTATGGCGGTACAAGCGCGGCGCGAGCGTCGAGGCGTTGCTCGAGGATTACGGGGCGTGAAGCCCGATCTCTACGTGTTCGCCAAGCGGCCCGGCATGGGGTCGGCCAAGACACGCCTGGCGCGCGACATCGGGCCGACCCACGCGCAGCGCCTGTACCTTGCCATGACGGCTCGTATCTTGCGGCAAGTGCAAGACCCGCGCTGGAACACGACGCTCTATGTCACGCCCGCCCGCGCCATCGGCACGGTCCCCGCTTGGGACGCTCATGCGCAACGGCCCCAGCCGAATGGGTCGCTCAGCCCGCGCTTGGCACACGTCTTTTCGGGCCTGCGCCGGCCGGTTCTGGTCATCGGCACGGACTGCCCGCAGGTCGGGAGGAACGACATTGCGGCGGGGCTCGCCGCGCTGCGCTCCGCGCCGGTCGTGTTCGGCCCGGCCACCGATGGCGGCTTCTGGCTGATGGGCGCGGTCGCGCCCCTGCCGCCGGACACGTTCGACGGCGTGCGCTGGTCGAGCGAGCACGCGCTTTCGGATTTGGAAGCCCGGCTGGACGGGCGCGTGGCACGGCTGCGAACACTGACGGATGTGGACGACGCGGAAGGGCTGGCGGCTTGGCAGGCGGAGAAGCGGCGGGGGCGGGGCCCTTAACCGGCGTCCGTCTCCTCAGCGATCTTCGCATCGATCAAGGCCACCGTCGCATCTAGCAGGCGGAGATTCGCGCCTTTGCCGTGGCCGGGGACGACGGTCTGGGTTTCGGGATAGGTCGCCTTGGTCCAAAGCAGGGCGTCGCGCCAGCGTGGCAGGTCGGCGTCGGCGATGTAGCCGAGCGATTTGGCCCCAGCGCCCTTGACGAGACAGCCTCCGAACAGGACCCCGGAATCGGGCACATATACGGTGATGTTGTCGCTTGCGTGGCCCGGCCCCGGATAGGCCACTTCCACGCGGCCGACTTTCACGCGCGCTTCCGGTTCGGCCAGCGCGGCGACCGACGTGTCGGGAACGGGCTGGCCGGACTGCGCCGCCAATCCCGGCGTATCGGGGTGGACGAAGACTTCGACACCGGTCCGTTCCGCCGCGTCGACACCGCTGATGCGGTCATTGTGGTGATGGGTGATGACCATGCGCGTGACCGGCAGGCCGGTCTCCTCGCGCACGGCCTCCAGCAACGCCACGGTCGCCAGCTCACCCCACGCCCCGTCCACCAGCGTCACCGCCTCGCCGTCCACGACCACCAGTCCATTGGACGGAATCGGGGCTTGGCCGGGCAAGCGGTGCTGCGTGGTATGCACCCAGACGCCGTCGCCCAGCGGGGAGAGCGTCACAGGGTAGTCTGCCTTGAGACCGTCCAGGAAAGCATCCGCTATCGGAGCAGCGGGCTCGGGCGGCGGAGGCACAGCTTGTTCGGCGCAGGCGGGCAGAACGGGCGTCAGACTGGCAGAACGCTCCGGCAGATCATGTCTCGACCCGATATGAGACAAAGAACA
>JBCCCX010000390.1:0-2593 GCA_039033275.1 Pseudomonadota bacterium
CACAACTGTCAGCTTCACCCCCAAAGCCTCGATCACCTTGAACAGGCTGTCGCTCCGCGGTGCGCTTTTCCCGTCCAGTAGATCATACAGCCCCGACCGCGAAATACCCGTCTTCTGCGCCATCTCCGTCATGCCCACGGCGCGCGACGCGATGCCGACGGCGCGGGCGAAATGCTTCATGTCGCCCCCTTCGAGTGCGGCCGCCAGGAATTCGGCCACGGCTTCGGGCGTGTCGAGATTGCGGGCCGGGTCGTAGTCGTGGAACGTGACGGCAGGCTCTTGGACTTGATCGACCATGGGCTTGTCCTCCTTACCAATTTTCGAGAGCGGCGATGGCGACGGCCTTGTCGATGTCGCGCGCCTGCGTTCGTTTCGTGCCGCCCGCGAGAAGGATGACGAGGTCCCCGTTCTCGCGCCGCGTGTAATAGACCCGGTAGCCTGGCCCGAAATGGATGCGCAGTTCCGAAACGCCGCCTCCGACCGATTTATGATCGCCGGGGTTTCCAGCCTGCAACCTGAGAATCCGATCGTCAATCCGAGCCGCCGCACGCCGGTCCTTCAACGTGCCGATCCACGTTTGAAAGGTGGAAGACGCGATCAGCCTCGGCATGATCGGAACGTATGGTAGCAGTCCCAATCTGTCAATTTATCCTGACACACGCTACAAAATAAACTTCGACAAATCCTGATCCTTCGCTAACTCGCCCACCGTCCCTCGCACATAGCCCGCATCGATTGTGATCGTCTCCCCGTCCCGGTCCGTCGCGGTGAAGCTGATCTCGTCCAGCAGCCGTTCCATCACCGTGTGCAGCCGTCGCGCGCCGATATTTTCGACACTGCCGTTCACCTGCGCGCTGATCTTGGCGATTTCGGCGACGGCGTCCTCGGTGAAGTCGAGCGTCACGCCTTCGGTCGCCATGAGGGCGGTGTATTGTTTGATGAGGCTCGCTTCCGGCTCGGTCAGGATGCGCACGAAATCGGCCTCTGTTAAGGCGCGGAGTTCGACGCGGATGGGCAGGCGGCCTTGCAGTTCGGGGAGCAG
Organism: Pseudomonadota bacterium; assembly: GCA_039033275.1. Lineage (GTDB taxonomy): Bacteria > Pseudomonadota > Alphaproteobacteria > Caulobacterales > Maricaulaceae > Litorimonas. The sequence goes on from JBCCCX010000390.1 coordinate 1,043, forward strand.
GTCGGACGGCTTGGCGACGTGGAAGGCGCCGCTGCTGATGAAGAGAATGTGGTCCGTCTTCACGGGGCCGTATTTGGTGGAGACGGTCGTGCCCTCGATGAGGGGGAGCAGGTCGCGCTGCACGCCTTCGCGGGACACGTCGCCGCCGCGCGCGTCGGAACGTGTGGTGATCTTGTCGATTTCGTCGAGGAAGACGATCCCGTCCTCCTGGGCCAGTTCCACCGCCTCGCGCTTGACGCTGTCATCGTCGACCAGCTTGTCGGCTTCTTCGGAGAGGAGCGGCTGGTAGGCGTCGCGGACCTTGAGCGTGACCGTCTTGGTCCGGCCCATCTTGCCGAACATGGCCGACAGGTCGAGCATGCCCATGCTGGATCCGGGCTGGCCCGGTATGTCCATCGCCTGGAAGGGCGAGGCGGTGTCCGCGAGCTCCAGCTCGACTTCCGTGTCGTCCAGCTCGCCCGCGCGCAGCTTGCGCCGGAAAGCTTCGCGCGTGCCCTCGCGCGCATTGTCGCCCGCCAGTGCGTCGATGATGCGGTTCTCCGCGGCGGCTTCCGCCTGCGCCGTGACGAGGCCGCGCTTTTCCTCGCGCAGCATGGTGATGGCGGCTTCGACCAGATCGCGGATTATCTGTTCCACATCGCGCCCGACATAGCCGACCTCAGTGAATTTGGTCGCTTCGACCTTCAGGAAGGGCGCGCGGGCGAGCTTGGCGAGGCGGCGGGAAATCTCTGTCTTACCAACCCCAGTTGGTCCGATCATCAGAATGTTCTTGGGTGTGACTTCGGCGCGTAGGCTTTCGTCCAGCTGCTTGCGACGCCAGCGATTGCGCAGCGCAATCGCGACGGCGCGCTTGGCATCGGATTGCGCCACAATATGGCGGTCCAGTTCGGAAACGATTTCACGTGGAGTGAAGGCGGACGCATAATCTGTCATGGGGTGCGATGTGGGGGTTTGAGCCCCGCAATCAAGGGCCTGATCCTTACCGTCTGGATCTATGCAGTTTGAGCCGGCGGCTCATAGGGCGGTGGAAAGATGCGCCATTTCGGCAGGACCCGGATCAGTTGGTTGCGGACCGGATGCCAGGCCACGCCCAGCAGCACGATGGCAGCCCCCAGCACGATCAATGTCGTGGATAGGGTCGTGCCGATCCCGAGCGAAGTCTGAGCGATCAGAAACCCGACCGCAACGCCGGCATAGCCGAGGGCCGAGACGATCAGGGCCCGGCGATTGATCGCCAGCCCGATCAGTGTGATCACGCCCATGCTGACCAGGATGATGATCGCGTCGTGTTCGGTGAACGCAAAGACCGGGATCATGTCGAATACGATTTCGGATTTGGCCATGACGGCTTGGCCCACCAGTCCGTGGATCAGGAGCGGTGCGGCCAGCAGATGCAGCCAAAACGCATTGTCGGCAAAGCGTGTCCGGCGATGCAGGTCCTGCATGTCATAGAGCATGGCGACGATGAATACGGCCAGACCGGACAGGATCAGCACCCAGCTGATCTGTGTGCGCAGCAGACCTGGCGCGATCTGCGCCAAGATGGCGAAC
>JBCCCX010000391.1:0-2588 GCA_039033275.1 Pseudomonadota bacterium
AGGCTATTGTTCAGTCGCTTGAGGAGAGCCTGAATCGGCTCCAGACTGACCATATTGATCTTTATTGGCTTCACATGTGGGAGTACCGTACGCCTGTCGATGAAGTCATGCGCGCCCTTGATGATCTCGTGCGCGCTGGGAAAATTCTATACATCGCATGTTCCGATACGCCCGCATGGATCGTGTCTCAGGCGCAAATAATGGCAGAACTCAGGGGCTGGACTCGGTTCATCGCCCTACAGGCCGAATACAGTCTTGTGGAACGGACAAGCGAGCGCGACTTGATCCCGATGGCCGATGCCTGCGGTCTCGGTGTCATGGCCTGGTCCCCGCTCGGCGGCGGTATTCTGACCGGTAAGTATTCGCGGGCGGACCTCGAGACTGCGGATGAATCGCCTGCCGGCCGTCTCGCCTGGCTCCGCAGGGATGGCCGCTTGACGAAGCGGCACATCGAGATTGCCCAGTGTGTCCAGCAGATTGCTGACGAACGGGGCGAAACCGCCGCCGAAATCGCGCTTGCCTGGGTCCGCCAACAACCGGGGGTGGCGTCGACGATAATCGGTGCACGAACGAAAGAGCAGTTGAGCTCAAACATCGCGAGTTTGTCGGTTCAACTGGAGCACTCCGAACTCGACCGATTGGATAGCATCTCCGCGATTGATCTCGGGTTTCCCCGATCGTTCATTGACGGACCAAGTGTCAAAGCGATGATTTCGGGCGGGGCTGCGATCGCGTGAACTGCGCGTTGGCCACATTGGAAGCCAACATGACTCTTCGGACTAATCAGCCTGCTGGTGTCTGTTGCGCGTGAGCTTCTGACCCCATTCGGACAAGGCGCCTACAACGGGCGCGAGGTCACGTCCGAGGCTTGTGAGCGAGTAGACCACGGTCTTGGGCGGATCGGACACAAGTTCGGTCCTGCTAACGACGCCGTCGCTTTCAAGCTCCCGTAATTGCTGCGTCAGCATCTTGGCCGACACGCCTGGCATGGCGCGCTGCATCTCATTGTAACCGCTGTCGCCCTCTTCCAGGAGACGCCTCACGATCAGGACTTTCCATCGACCGCTGATGCATTTGATTGCTTGAGCCGCCGTCTCGTAGGGGCAATCTGTCGGGCTTCTCTGGGGTCTGGCCATGTAAGGTTACCGGCAAGTGCGTTCTTCTCGTCCTCGTCCAGCCTCCTTATTCCAAGGTGGAACGAAGGAGACGGAACATGAAGATACTTGTAACTGGAGCGACTGGCTATGTCGGATATCGACTTGCGGTGAAGCTTGCAGCGCGTGGCGACGAGGTTGTCGGGGGCGTGCGTTCGCAGAGTCGCGAGTCAGCACTCCCCTCTAGCGTCCAACCGCTCGTCCTGAACTTCGACACCGCTGAACGCTGGGGGGACGCCGCCGCCGGCGTCGACGCCGTAATCCACACCGCCTTTTCCGGACATAGGGGAGACTTCGAAGCCGCCTGTGCCCGCGATCAGGCCGCTGTGGAGAGTTTCATCAAGGCCATGGATGGCAGCGGCAAAACCCTGATCGTTTCAAACGGAACGGCGTTTCTCGGCGACAGCGGCGAAGGTGCGTTGGACGAGACCGCCCCCATCCTTACAGACCACCCGGCAGCGCCGCGCGCGCACGCGACAGTCGCCGTGCACGGGGACCAGATTGAAAATCTGCGCACGGTCGAACTACGGCTCGCTTCCTTCGTCTACGGACATGGCGGCAGCGTCTTCCTGCCCGTTCTGTTGGCCGCTGCGAAACGTGATGGTCGCTCGATCTATGTCGGCGACGGAGCAGCGCGAACCTCCACGGTCCATGTAGACGCCGCTGTTGACGCCTATATCGCCGCGCTTGACCAGTCGCACGCAAACGGCGTCTACCACATCGCCTCAGATGACTCGCCTACCGTGCGCGAGATCGCAGGCGCTATCGCACAGGCCGCCGGCGGCGTTCCCGTAACGGGCGTCGACATGGACACGGCGGCCAGCGTTCTAGACCCCTTCACCGCCTTTTTCCTCACTGTGAACAATCGTCTCGACTCGGACCGCGCGAGGGCGGACTTAGGCTGGGACGGAACCAAACATGTGGGTTTGCTTAGCGAGGTCGCGACTGGCTCCTATGCTTCCGCCGAGTAGAGAGGCTGCACGGATCTATCCTTTTGCATCGCCCCCATGACTATCCTGACGCACGCTGAAATATCGAAACCGACGCGGCCGGTTCAGTAGCTAAAGCCATGCGCTTCGGAACTTTCGGTCTCCCTTGAGGCGTGTACGCGAAGGCTGAACGTCTTCGCCGTGGTCCGGACTTCCGCCGCCAGGCGCCGTCGCTTAACCGAATCATCCTTCCCTCGCCTCCATGCTGACTTTGCCGACAATGGATGGACGCGATGACATGGAAATGGATTAAGCGGCGCGCGCATAAACGCGCGCTTGAGAGTGGCGGGGAGACGCCGGTGGTTTCGCATTGGGCGCTTGTAGCGACCGCTGGCGAACCCGCCCGCCGGACGCCCTTTACCTCTGCCTGTCCGGAGTGCGGCGCTGAAATCCGCACCGTGCCCATGCCGAATGGCGGCTGGATCCATGTCGAGCCAGATGTGCG
>JBCCCX010000392.1:0-2574 GCA_039033275.1 Pseudomonadota bacterium
TCTTCCGGTCCGCGCGATCGTGCGGCGGGACTGCGGGCTCTGGCGAGACACGCCGGGGGTCGAGACCGTCGTCGTGGATCTGGGCACGGACGACCCCGAGGCGCTCGACGCCGCGTTGACGGGCGCCGGCTCCGTGATCCACCTCGCCACGAGCCTGGGGGGAGATGCGGAAGCGCAGCGTCGGGACACCGCGCGAGGGACGGATGCGCTCCTGATCGCCCTCGGCCGGCAGAACCCGGCCCCGACGCTCGTGCTGGCGAGCTCCTTTTCGGTCTACGGTTATGCGGATCTGCCTGTAGGTGCCGTGATCTACGAGGCGACGCCCCTCGAGCCGAGGCCTGATCGGCGCGACGCCTATTGCCGCGGCAAGCTGGAGCAGGAGGCGAAGGTGCGAGCCGCCAGCCGGCCCGCGTGGATCCTGCGCCCCGGCGCCGTCTTCGGGCCGGACCGGTTGTGGAACGCGCATCTGGGCCTTGGGGCCGGACCTGCAGCGATTGTCCTTGGCGGCGACGCCCTCGTGCCGACGGCCTGGGTCGAACACGTGGCGGAGGCGCTGTTGCGCGCGGCGGAGACGCCGCCGAGCGGGGTCGAGGTGGTGAACGTGATCGACGACGACCTGCCCGACCAGATGACCTATGTCCGCGCCTATGCCCGGTCGGGCTGGCCGAAGCGAATCCTGAGGGCGCCGGTCTGGCCCCTCGCCGCCGTCGGCGCGGTCCTGGGTCTGGTCCCGGGCCTGTCGGCCCGCGGTCCGGGCCTGTTCCGTCCGGATACGCGCGCCGCCCGGCTGCGCCCGTTCCGCTACGACAACGGCCGCCTCAAGGCCCGGCTGGGCTGGCGGCCGGCGATGACGTTCGAGGAGGCGATGGACCGGGCGATCGCCTTCTCGCGTTCCGAGGATTGGGCATGACCGACGCGTCCCCCCGCCTGCCCGAAGGTCCGATCGCCTACTTGACCGGGCAGTATCCGCGCGCCACCGACACCTTCGTGCAGCGCGAGGTCTTCGGCCTGCGCGATCTGGGCGTCGAGGTGCTCACCTGTTCGATCCGCCGCACGGGGCCCGCGCACCATGTCGGGCCGGAACAGGAAGCCGAAGCGCGATCGACGTTCTGCGTGCTTGCGGCGGCGGCGGATCCGATCACGTCGCTGAGGGCGCATGGATGCGCCTTGTTCGGCGCGCCGAAGCGGTATCTCTCCGCTTTCATTCTCGCGGTCCGGACGCGACAGGCGGGCCTGAAGGGGTTTCTGCTGCAGATGGCCTACTTCGCCGAAGCCGTTGTGCTCGCCCACTACCTAGCGCAAAAGGGCGTGCGCCACCTGCACAATCACATCGCCCAGGCCAGTTGCACCGTAGCGATGCTTATGAGCGCCGTGAGCGGCATCCCCTACAGCTTCACTCTGCATGGGCCGTACGTCTTCTTCGAGACGGAGCGCTGGCGGCTGGACGAAAAGATCGCAAGGGCCGCTTTCGTAGCTTGCATCAGCCATTTCTGCCGCAGCCAGGGCATGCTTTTCTCGGAGCCAGTTCATTGGCCACGTATGCACATCGTGCATTGCGGGATCGACCCGGACCTTTACGATTGTCCGGGGTCAAAGGCGCTTGGCAAGAGGCTGCTGTTCGTCGGTCGACTCGCTGCGGCGAAAGGCTTGCCTGTGCTACTCAAGGCCTTTTCTCAGGTGCACTTACACCATCCGGATGCCACTTTGACGCTGGTTGGTGATGGTCACGACCGGGCAGCAATTGAAGCGCAGTCCCGCGAGTTAGGGCTTGAGACAGCCGTGATTTTCACTGGCTACCTCTCGCAGGCAGACGTTGCCGAGAAACTGGCCGAGGCAGATATCTTCGTTCTACCTAGCTTCGCCGAAGGCCTTCCAGTAGTGCTCATGGAGGCTTTGGCGAGCCGAATGCCTGTAGTCGCCACCAGAATCGCTGGTGTGGGCGAGCTGATCGAGGATGGGATTAGCGGCGTGCTCGTCCCACCCGGCGACGCAGACACGCTAGCTGAGCAGATCAAGACGCTGCTCGCGGCGCCTGAGACTTGGGCCCAAATGGGCGTCGCCGGCCGAGAGCGAGTGGTCGCCGACTTCGACATTCGCTCCGAGTGCCGGCATCTAGCGAGCCTGATGGCCGTCTATCAGGCCTGCGCTGACACCAAAGCCCATTCATCATGACGGGGGTGAGCTACTCCCTGGAGTTCCCCCGGTTCCGTGGACACAAATCGGCTTTCACAGGAAGGTGTCCGCATGCCGAGAACGAGGAACCCGCACTGAACCGCGCCGGGTTTGTCGGAGACGTTATCTCGTTGGCTATGCGGCCATCTCTGCTTTCTCCAGGGCGGCGTAGAAGGCGGCTTCGGCCTCAGCGGGCGGGATGTGGCCGATGAGTTCGAGGAGGCGGCGGTTGTTGAACCAGTCGACCCATTCAAGCGTGGCGCATTCGACGGCCTCGAAGCTGCGCCACGGCCCCCGCCTGTGTATCGACCCTGCGGAATCTGCTCAGGTTGAGATCGCGAAGCCAAAGCTGCTCCGAAGTCGTTGCACGAAGCTCTTCCAGTTCCTCCGCCTAGGGCAAAA
>JBCCCX010000393.1:0-2546 GCA_039033275.1 Pseudomonadota bacterium
ATGCTCCTTCCATATCAGGAAGCGTGGCGCGCGGATAAGTCTCAGATTAAGCTGGGCGAGAAGTCCCGCCAGATTGGCTGGACCTGGACGGATGCGCTCACCTCAATGGAAGCATGTGCGTCTAACCTTTGGGACGTTTGGGTGAGCTCGCGTGACGAGCTGCAGGCCAAGCTCTACCTCGATGACTCTGCCTTCTGGGCGACGCGCTACCAGCAAGCGGCTGACGTGCTCGGCCTGCAGGACATCGCCAACGACAACGGCGAGAAGGCCTCCGCCTTTGTCCTGGCATTCCCGACCGGTCGCCGAATCAACTCTCTTTCCAGTAACCCGGACGCGCAGGCCGGTAAGCGTGGCGCGCGTAAGCTCGACGAGTTTGCCCTGCATAAAGATCCGAAGCGGCTCTACGACATCGCTTATCCCGGCATCACTTGGGGCGGCACGCTCGACATCTTCTCCACGCACCGCGGCGCGTCTAATTACTTCAATACGTTGATTCGCGAGATCGTCGAGAACGGCAATCCGAAAAATATCTCGCACCACAAGGTCACGCTCGAAGATGCGCTCGACCAAGGACTCCTCTATAAGCTCCAGCAACGACTCCCCGATGGCGACCCGCGTATGCTGATGGATGAACAGGTCTACTTCGACCACGTCAAAGCCGGCGCGACCGACGAGTCGGCATTTCTCCAGGAGTATATGTGTGTGCCCGAAGATGAGGCCAGCGCCTTCATCACACAGGACATGCTCGATGCCTGTTCCTATAAGAAAGAGGACAACCTCGTCGAGCATACCGAAGAGATCTACGACGATATCCGCCATCGCAAGGGCAGCCTCCGCACGCTCCTTCCGCACGGTATCACGCTTGAGGGATTATCTAAATGGCTCGCAGCTAAGGATTGCTACGTCGGCATCGACTTCGGCCGTCACGCCGACCTCACCGTCATCACCGTTTACGAGAAGGTCGCAGGCATCGATTGCTGCGTCGCTCAAATCGAGTTGCAGCGCGCGCCATACTATAAGCAAGAGGCCATTTACGATCCAATCATCGGAGTCTGTCGCCGCACCTGCCTCGACGAGACCGGCCTGGGCTCCAAGCCTGTCGAAGATGTGCAGCGCCGCCACGGCGAATATAAGGCCGAGGGAGTCACCTTCTCTAACGCAGTCAAACAGGATCTGGCCTATCCCATGCGGGCCAGTTTCGAAGACCGCAGCACCAAGATTCCTTTCGACCGCGCGACTCATGCCGACTTCCGGAAGATCCGAAAAGAGACCACCGCCGCAGGCAACAGTCGCTTCGCCGCCGCCAGCGATGAAGGCGGCCACGCCGACCGCTTTTGGTCCCACGCCTTGGCGAAGCACGCTGGGAAAGTCCCAACTTCAAACTTGGAGTGCATTATCATCTAATGAAACGAAGCCACACAATGCCTGAGAAGCGCCGACAAGGGACAGATTGCAAAGATACTCGTGAGGTCCGCTTAAGCGATTTTGCAATGCCATTGCAATGCCCACAGGTAGCAAAACGCATTCAACGTGCACATCGCCCTGCTTTAGGTCGTCCGAAGGAGGTGAAACATGGGTAAATTAGGGCAATATTGTCTTAGTGTGCTTTCTGCTGTAGCGGGGAAATCTGCAGCTTCGAACTTTGCCACCGCGATGGGAATTGAGGGCGGCACTTCCGGTGCCACGAAGATGGCGCAGCCATTCGCTCAGAGCGTGTGGGTAATGCGGGCCATCAAGCATGTGGCCGGACCGATTGCAGGCGTGCCGATGGAGCTCCGCGTGCTGGGTGCCGATGGTGATGGCACCGAAGTGCAGGACCCGCGCGTCAAGGCGTTTTGGAAAAAGCCCTTTATGGGCATGAGCTACGACGACGGGATGGAGGCCACAGTCGGCTGGCTCAAGTTGGAGGGCGATTGCTTTTGGCTGATGGACGATTCCGTTCTACTTCCTTTCCCTGACGTCGGCCCGATCTCGAACCCGATTTTAATCTCGGGTCCAGATAACGTGCGCATCATTTACAGTGGCGACGAGATCGAGGCCTACGAATACACCAACAAGCGCGGGAAGCGCATGTATTTTGACCCGGAGCAAGTCTGGCACCATAAGACTTGGAACCCTTACGATGACGAGAATGGACTCGGCGAGATGGCCTCTGCGAAAAACGCCGCAGAGAGTGACTGGTTGGCGGGCAACTTCCAGCGCAACATGAATCGCAGCAATGGCGACCAGGGTGTCTATGTCGTCTCGAAGAAGGGCGTGACCGACGATGCGCAGAAGGAGCAGATCGTTGCGCAGCTCCGCCTAAAGCAGCGCCGCAATCAGCAAGGTGAGATCCACACCACCTTTCTGACGGACGATGTCGAAATTATCGACCCGAAGATCCGCAAGCCGGACACTGCCTTTCTCGAAGGTCGCTTCGCTGACCGGGAGGAAGTCTTCATCGGCTTTGGTGTGCCGGCCAGCATGTCGAGCAAGCAGGAGAGCTACAGCATCGGCTCGGCTTCGGATCGGTTCATCTTGATCGAGGAGACCTGCATGCCGATGGG
>JBCCCX010000394.1:0-2544 GCA_039033275.1 Pseudomonadota bacterium
CCTCTCCGGCCCTACGAAAGATCGACGCAAAATCCCGCTTGAAACCCGCGCCGCCCTCGGCCTATAACCCCGCCACCGCAGAGCGCGCCGCCCGACGGCCGCGCCCTGCTGGGGAATAGTTTAATGGTAGAACAGCGGACTCTGACTCCGTCGGTCCTGGTTCGAGTCCAGGTTCCCCAGCCAATCGGCTCCATGCTTTCGTAATCTTGACGGTCTGGCCTTTCCGGGTCGGAGTAGGCGGGGGCTGGCTACACATTTTGGTCGCGGAGCACGACGTGTAGAGGCTTTGCTCGTCTCGGCCCACGTGGTCTGGCGTGCGCACAGTGCAGGAGCCGCCTCGAACACATCTCTCGGAAGACGCGTTTTTCCGCACCCTTTTCGTAGGCGTTGAGACCAGTAGCGGAACCCGCGGGAGATGTTCGCCTAGATCGTTAGGGAAGTAACCGCTTCTCGAAACCGGTCGCGATGAAGGGTGCATTCGGGACGGCTATGCGCGGCACGTCGCTCGCTGCCATCGCGGTTAGCCATTCCGGAACCCCCTTGCGCTTCCGAAGCGCACCGTCCGTCTTCGGCGCGACCCAGCCGTAGACCTCCTGCTCCCGATAGGCGGGCTTGGCGTCGCCGAAGACCCAGCGCATGTTGCCATAGGTCGCCGGGTCGCGACCATCGAGCGACAGGCGGTCGTTGATGTAGCAGGCCGTCACCCAGGCCTCCTGCGGATGGGCCGTCCAACCGATGATCTTCTTGCCCCAATACATGCGCAGATTGTTGTGCATGTATCCGGTCGCCAGCCATTGGCGCTGGGCGGCGTTCCACGTTTCGTCCTCGGTCTCGCCGTGCAGCAGCTCGGAGAGAGTATAGAGGCGGTCGCGCGGATCGTCCGCATGGTCCAGTAGGGACCGGCGCGGGCGCTCGGGCACGAAGGCGAACGCTTCGGGCTGCTCGGCATGGTGGCACAGATAGTGGAACCACTCGCGCCAGGTCAGCAGCTCGTCCACGAACTTCCACTTGGCGGCCGAATGCGCGTCGGACGCTTTGACGGCTTGCGCGATCTGGCGCGGGCCGATCAGGCCGAAATGAAGATAGGGCGAGAGCATCGATCCCGCGCCCTCCTCCACCGGGTTGTTGCGCGTCCACTTGTAGCGGTCGAGATGGTGCTCGATGAACGTTTCCAGCCGCCCCTGCGCTGCAGCCGCCGTCGCAGGGAAGATGGTGGAGGCCGGCAGCGTGTGGTCGATCCGGCAGCCGGCCACGCGTGCATCCAATTCGGCGTCCGAACAGTCGGCATTGCGTGCATCCCCGAAGGGCAGGTCCCCCTCGTATCTGCGATCGGTCTCGAAGTCAGACGGCGCGGCGAGGAACCGGTCTCGATGGACACCGGAGGCCTTGCGGAACTCCGGCGTCGAGCGCAGGCCTGCGGGTAGGACACGCGTCGGGACGAGCCGCGCGCAATCGACGCTCAACACCGCCCGGTTACACTTGGCCGCGAAGGCACGCGCCTGCCAGGCGGCGACGAAGACGGGCTGCTCATCCGTCACCACGGCGGCCGCCCGCTCGGCGAGGCGGTAGAGGAGACCGCGCTCGCTGACGTCCTCTGTCTCGACATAGGTCGCGCAGCGCAGCCCGCGCGCCTCGCAACCGCGTTGCAGGTCCCGGCTGGCACCGAGGATGAAACGGTGAAGGCGGTCCGACGCGTGCGGATAATCCATCCGCAGGCCGTGATAGACGAGAACCGGCAGGCCCACCGATTGGCCAAGCGCGATCGCGGCGTCGATGGCCGGGTTGTCGTTCGCTCGGAGCGCCTGCTGTAGCCAGCACAGGACGTAGTCCGCGCCGTCTGCGTCGATGGCGCGCTCGTCCAGCGGGGTAATCCGCGCCTCCAACTCTGGCGGAAGCGTCAAGGTCTTGTGCTCGCCACCAGTGGGACCGCTGCATTCATCACGCGGCTTTTCCTTCCTTGCGTGTGGCGGCTCGACGCGGCGGCGTTCGCGTTCGGCGTGGTTTGCGCGATCCGTGGCGCTGGAAGACGTCTTCGGCCTCGGCGCGTGCGTCGGCCTGTCGCCGGACGGTGTAGATCCGACTTTTGGCCTCGCGGGCGGCCGATGCGTGGTCGACAATCCGCTCTGGGTACCCGTCAGGCAGCGCGTCCAGCCGCCAGGGCTCGTGCAAATCCTTGCCGGATAGGTGCGCCAACTCCGGTACCCAACGGCGGATGAAGGCGCCGTCGGGGTCCTGGTCGTAGCTCTGCTTGATGGGCGAATAGATGCGCACCGCGTTGATGCCGGTCTCGCCGGATTGCATCTGCGCCTGCGTCCAGTGAATGCCGGGCTCATAGTCGGTGAAGAGACGCGCCAGCACAGTGCCGGTGCGCTGCCAAGGCAGCCAAAGATCGTAGGAGGCAAAGCTCATCAGCATGGCGCGCATGCGGAAGTTGATCCACCCGACGGCATGCAGCGAGCGCATGCACGCATCGACAAAGGGATAGCCGGTGCGCCCTTCCGCGAAGCGCTCCAAGCGCTCGGGGTCGTTCGGCTCCGGGCGCAG
>JBCCCX010000395.1:0-2532 GCA_039033275.1 Pseudomonadota bacterium
CCCAACTTGCGGCCCCGCGTGACAACGTGCCCGTGTCAGATATCTACGCGCGCTACCGCCCGCAGCGGATCGAGATCGCAGGCGCGCAGGAACATCCCACGCCGCTGGTCGAGAGCATCGCCATGGCCTCTGTCGCACCGCCGCAGCCGTTGAGTCCAAGTGACGACTCATTGCGGTTGCCCGCACGTCTGATTGAGGAGGGGGACCTCTCCGAGGCGCAGCTCGAGACGATCATCATGGCAAACGACGCCCATGCGCGCGATCTGCCCGGACGCTTCACCGCCGATGACGATCAATCCAAGCTTACCCGCGCAGACGACGACCCGGAGGCGCAGGCCTACCGGCTGGGCTATTTCCTCGGAGATGGCACCGGCTGCGGGAAGGGCCGGGAATGCGCGGGGCTCATTCTCGTGAACTGGCTCGCGGGTCGTCGCAAAGCGGTCTGGATCTCGAAATCTGCCACGCTCATCGAGGACGCGGTCCGCGACTGGACCGATCTCGGCGGCTCACCCGCCGACATCCAGCCGCTCTCCAAATGGAAACCCGATCAGCCCATCGGGATGGGCGACGGCATTCTCTTCGTGACCTACGCGACGCTGCGCTCCGCAGGCAAATGCGGCACCACGCGCCTGAGCCAGATCCTCCATTGGATGGGGGACGCGTTCGACGGCGTCCTCGCCTTCGACGAGGCCCATGCGATGCAGAACGCCGCCGGGTCCGAGGCGGGGCGGGGAGCCAAGCCTTCGCAGCAGGGCCTTGCAGGCCTGCGTTTGCAACTCGCAGCACCACGTGCCCGCGTCTTCTATATCTCGGCGACTGGCGCCACGAGCGTGCACAACCTGGCCTATGCTTCGCGCCTCGGTCTTTGGGGGCAGGGACCAGAGTATCCCTTCCCGAGCCGGGAAAGCTTTGTCTCCGCCATGGAAGCCGGTGGCGTCGCGGCCATGGAGGTGGTCGCCCGTGATCTCAAGACACTCGGGCTCTACACCGCCCGTGCGCTCAGCTTCGATGGGGTGGAATACGACGTGCTCGAGCATGCGCTCACCTCGGCACAGATCGAGATCTACGATGCGTATGCAGGTGCCTTTCGCACCATCCATCAAAACCTCGAAGCGGCACTGACCGCGACGGGTGTCAATGACGCCTCTGGCGAGACGAATGCGTCGGGTGCTAGGGCCTCAGCCAAGTCGCGGTTCGAAAGCACAAAACAACGCTTCTTCAATCACCTTCTGATGGGGATGAAAGCGCCAAGTGTGATCGACGCGATGCGCGCCGATCGTGAGGTGGGCTATGCCTGCGTCGTCCAGGTGGTCTCCACGGGCGAGAGCCTCCTGAAACGCCGCCTCGACGCGATGGACCCGGAGGACGAACTGGTCGAAGGAGCGCTGACGCCGCGGGACTATGTGCTGAGCTACCTGGAACAGGCTTTCCCGATCCATGCCCAGAAGCTCGTCGAGATCGACGGCAATATCGTGGCCGAACCACTGCGCGATGCGGACGGCCAGTTGGTGGTCTCGCGGGAGGCGTTGCAGTTGCGTGAAGAGGCGATGGTGGAGCTGATGTCTCTCGCGCCTATTCCGTCGGCGCTCGACAAGATCACTTGGGCCTTTGGCGACGAGGCGGTGGCCGAGGTCACGGGGCGCTCGATCCGCCCGCTCAAATCCTCTGACGGTGCCCTCTACATCGAAAAGCGCGCCGCGAGCAGCAATTCTTCCGAAACAGCGGCCTTCATGGATGGCGAGAAAGACATCCTGATCTTTTCCGATGCAGGCGGCACCGGTCGATCCTACCACGCGTCCGAGTCCGCGAAGAACCAGAAACGCCGCCGGCACTATCTGCTGGAACCAGGATGGCGCGCCGATGCCGCGATCCAGGGGCTCGGGCGCACGCATCGCTCAGCGCAGGTCTCCGCGCCCTTCTTCCGAGTCTGCACGACGGATGTGAATGGCGAGAACCGCTTCACATCGACGATCGCACGGCGGCTGGACCAGCTCGGGGCGCTCACTAAAGGTCAACGCGAAACGGGTGCTCAGGGCATGTTCCGCGCGGAGGACAATCTCGAAAGCCCGATCGCGCGCGCGGCGCTGCGCGGCTACTATGCCGATCTCGCAGCGGGTCGCGCCGCGGCGATGGACTATGAGACCTTTACCGACTGGACGGCGCTGCGCCTGATCGACAAGGATGGCGTGCTGCTCGAAGACCTTCCGCCGATCCAGCGCTTCCTGAACCGCGTTTTGGCCTTGCCCATCCATATGCAGAACGCGCTGTTTGAGGAGTTCATGGCGCGTATCAGCGATCAGACCGAACGCGCCAGGGCGGCGGGCACGCTCGATCTTGGTGTCGAAACCCTGCGGGGCGAGCGGATCGAGCAGGTCTCGGCGGAAGATCTCTGGACCTGCCCGAAATCTGGCGCAGTCACGCGGATCATCGGACTGGATGTCACCGATCGCGTGCATATTCTGAGCGCGGATGCCGCTCTGGAGCGCTATGCCAGTAAGGTGCCCATGGTCAACCGGGCATCCGGGCGGGCCG
>JBCCCX010000396.1:0-2520 GCA_039033275.1 Pseudomonadota bacterium
GCGATCGCCGCTTCGCCCATCCGGGGTCTGCTATCGGCACTCTCCACAAGATGAGCGGTTCCGGCCATTATCGTCTTGTGGTGAAGTACGAGGCCAGACCCCGGCAATAAATGCCGGGGACGGTTTCGCTCTTAGGATTTCTCCCGAAACCCCTGCACCGAGACCCGCTTTTCCCCTTGCGGCGCTCGCGCCAACCCTCATATTGCTTCGGCGTATTCACCTTTCGTTCTCCCGTTCGGACCCTTATGCCCGCTGCGAAAAAAGACCTGCTGTCCGCCAAGGCTTCGGCCGAAACCGCCTACTCCGCCAAGGACATCCAGGTGCTGGAGGGGCTGGAGCCCGTCCGCCTGCGGCCCGGCATGTATATTGGGGGCACGGACGACCGGGCGCTGCACCACCTCTTTGCCGAGGTGATCGATAACTCGATGGATGAGGCCGTGGCGGGTCACGCCACCCGGATCGAGGTCCATCTGGACGCGGACGGCTACCTGTCCGTCACGGACAATGGGCGCGGCATTCCGGTGGACGTCCACCCCAAGCACAAGCCCAAGACCGCGCTGGAAGTCATCATGACGGAGCTGCATTCCGGCGGGAAGTTTGCCGAAGGCGCCTACGAGACGTCGGGCGGCTTGCACGGGGTCGGCGTGAGCGTCGTCAACGCCCTGTCCGACGATCTGATCGTCGAGGTCGCCAAGAACAAGCAGCTCTACCGCATGGCGTTCTCGCGCGGCAAACCGCAGGGAAAATTGCAGAAGCTGGGCGCGATCAACAACCGGCGCGGCACGACCGTGCGCTTCCACCCCGACCCGGAGATCTTCGGCAAGACGGCCGCCTTCCGCGCACCCCGCCTGTTCCAGATGGCCCGCGCCAAGGCCTACCTCCAGCCCGGCGTGGAAATCCGCTGGTCCTGCGACCCGTCCAAGCTGAAAGAGGGCAGCCCGATCCCGCAGCAGGCCGTCTTCCATTTTCCCGACGGGTTGAAGGACTATCTGGCCAAGACCATCGGCGAGAAGCCGACCCTGACCGAAATCTTCGCGGGCAAGTCCAAGAAGGATAGCGGCCACGGACGCGTGGAATGGGCCGTGACCTGGTCTCCGGCCGGGTATGGCGAGGCGGACAGTTTCGTGCGCTCCTACTGTAACACCGTGCCGACGCCCGGCGGCGGCACGCACGAACAGGGCCTGCGCGCCGCCATCACCAAGGGCCTCCGCGCCCATGCCGAGCTGACCGGCATGGGCAAGAAGATGTCCAACGTCACGCCGGACGACGTGATGTTCGGCGCGGGCGCGCTCGTCTCCGCCTTCATCAAGCAGCCCGAGTTCCAGGGCCAGACTAAGGACCGGCTGTCCAACACGGAGGCCGCGCGCCTGGTGGAAACGGCCGTGCGCGACCCGTTCGACCACTTCCTCGCCTCCCGCCCCAACGAGGCGCAGAAACTGATGGAATGGGCCATTGAGCGCGCCGACGAGCGCCTGCGCCGCCGCAAAGCTCGCGACGTCAAGCGTAAGTCCGCGACCAAGAAGCTGCGCCTGCCCGGCAAGCTGGCCGACTGCTCCCAAAAGGGCAGCGACGATACGGAACTGTTCATCGTGGAGGGCGATTCGGCCGGCGGCTCCGCTAAGCAGGCGCGGGACCGCAAGACGCAGGCCATCTTGCCGCTCAAGGGCAAGATCCTGAACGTGGAGAGCGCGACGAACGCCAAGATCGCCGCCAATAGCGAGATCAACGATCTCTGCACGGCGCTCGGCATCGGGCTCGGCAAGCGGTTCGACCTGGACGATCTGCGCTATGAGCGCGTCATCATCATGACCGACGCCGATGTGGACGGCGCGCACATCGCCGCGCTGCTCATCACTTTCTTCTTTCGGATGACGCCGGGCCTCATCGAGGCGGGCCGCCTCTACATGGCCATGCCGCCGCTTTATAAGATGAGCGCCGGCGGCAAGACGGTCTACGCGCTGGACGATCTGCAACGCGCCGAACTGATGGAGACGGAGTTCAAGACTAGCCGGAAGGTCGAGATCGGCCGCTTCAAGGGCCTCGGCGAGATGAACCCCGCCCAGCTCAAGGTCACCACCATGGATCCCGCCACCCGCACCCTCGCCCGCGTGGTGATCGACGCCGACGACACGGTCACGACGGAAAGCCTGATCCACACGCTGATGGGCAAGAAGGCGGATCTGAGGTTCGAGTACATCCAGGAGCACGCGCAGTTTGCGGACGTGGCGGTTTAGCTCTTTGGGTTTGCGTTTCCGATAAGGATCCGAAGCCGTCCGTCGCAGACCTGCGCACCAGCGCGTCGGAGGCAGGCTTAGGCAGCGGGCCAGAAGGGGACCGAAGGGAATATCAAGGCGCGAACCCAATGGGCGTCTTGCCAAACCTCTCCACCTTCTCTTTCGCTCACCCCGGCGCACGCCGGGGTCCAGTCGAGCATAAGAATGCAGATGAGGATAAGAGTTGAGTGTCTTCACCCTCCCCGACACACGACCCTGTGCCCACCTCTTGACCGTTACCCCCGAC
>JBCCCX010000397.1:0-2509 GCA_039033275.1 Pseudomonadota bacterium
CACCTTTAAGACCGATACGGCGACCCCTCATGTTCTACGCCACCGTGACCGCGACCTATGGATTACTCGCAGCCGCCGTCCTGGCGCTCTCGCTGTGAGCGATGCGGTGCCGAGCGTCCGGCAATGGCTCGCCGACAAGGTGGCGCAGGGTGCCCTGTCCGACGATCCCGTCCAGGCGCGTGCCGCGGAGGCGCTCGACGCGGTCAATGCACGTTTGGCGGACTACGATCCCGACTCCGGTCTATTCGGATTGTTCGGCAAGGACCCCACCCCGAAGGGACTTTATCTGTGGGGCGGCGTGGGCCGCGGCAAATCCATGCTAATGGACGTGTTCTTCCGTTTCGCGCCCCTAGAGCAGAAGCGCCGTGTCCACTTCCACGCCTTCATGATCGACGTGCACGCCCGCATCCGGGACTGGCGAAGGCTGGACCGTGCTGGGCGGCGTGCCAGTCCGCATCACAAGCGCGGCGACGGTGACGATCCGATACCTCCTGTCGCGCGCTCCATCGCGGCCGAAGCGACATTGCTCTGTTTCGACGAATTCCAGGTCAACGACATCACGAATGCCAGCATCCTATCGCGTCTGTTCGCGGCACTTTGGGACGAAGGCGTCGTTGTTGTCGCCACGTCGAACCGGCCGCCTCGCGATCTCTACAAGAACGGGCTGAACCGCGCCCTGTTTGTCCCTTTCATCGAGATGATGCCGGACCATCTGGTCATTTTCGATTTCGACGGCGAAACCGATCACCGCCTGCGCGCTCTGACGGCGGCTCCCGTCTACCACACGCCACTGGGACCGGACACGGATGCGGCGATGGACGCCATCTGGACCCGTATCACCGGCGACGCCAAGATGCGTCCGACCCAACTGAACGTGCAGGGGCGCACGCTCACGCTGGACCGGACCGGTAGCGGCGCGGCGCGGGCGACATTCGACGAATTGTGCGACCGTGCCTTGGGCGCGGGCGACTATCTGGTCCTTGCGGAGACTTTTCACACGCTGATGCTCGACGGCGTGCCGGTGATGGGGCGCGAGATGCGGAACCAAGCCAAACGCTTCGTCGCGCTGGTCGATGCGCTCTACGAGACCCGGACGAAGTTGATCGTCAGCGCCGAGACGGAGCCGTCCGAGCTCTACATATCAGGCGACGGGTCGTTCGAGTTCGAACGGACCGCGTCCCGACTGATCGAGATGCGTTCGGAAAGCTACCTGGCGGAAGCGCGAGTTGTAGCGGAATAGGGCACCGTAGCCTACCCTCGCTAGTCAAACCTGAAAGAGACCATATTTGATAGATGCGAAAGAAGGGTGTTCGCATCCTTCCGCCATGTAATATTGAATTTCGATGTGGCGTCTTGCGCTTTGCGCAAGTCCGTTCGCAGGGCTCACGGCGCTCCGCTATTTTCGATCATCGATCGAAAATTTCCGGCCGGAGGCCGAAACCGCTACGCGTCCCAATAGGCTGCTTTCTTGTTGGACCGGCGGGCCTTGCCCCAGTCCTTGCCCTTGGGACGTTTGCCCTTGGGCGCTTCGAAGTCGACGAAATCCATGTCCAGGACGACATCGTCGAACATGCGAGTCTTGCGGTGGCGCTTTGACATTACAGTCTCCATCAAAGCCGGTGTGGTTTCGCAGAACGTCTTATGCCCCATTCCGCTCCCGGATGTGCATGAAATTCTCGTGACCCTGCTTTACGGCGCGAATGCAGCCCTGAAACTGTCGACGAAGCGCGGTGCGTCGGCCGCTTCGAGCCGGTCGATCCCGGACGCTGCCGCTCGGCCCCCGCCGCCAAACGCCGCGGCCAGGTCCGCCGCCGATCCGGTGCGCCGCGCGCGGGGCGCACGAATCGAGACCCGGTAAGCGTCACCGGTCGAAATTTCAGTCAGCACCGCGAAAGCCAAATCCGGGTCCTCGTCGACCAGCGCATTGCCGAACAGTCCGGATATGCGGTTGGATGCGGCCCCGGCAGGCAGGGCGAGCACTTGCCCGGCATCGCTTACATCCATCTCGCGGGCACTCTGCGCCACGTCCCAATCGGCCCGGAAGCCGTTCTGCAAGGTCTCGAACACGGCTGGAGCGTCATCCAGGAACGCAACCGGTCCGGAATAGTCCAGCATGATGCGGAACAGCTCCGCCGGGTGGAAATGCAGATCATCCACATCCAGCCCGTAAGCGTTGTAGTTGACCAGCTCTCCGAGTTCGCGGAGGCGTCCCATCGGCAGGTCGAGCCCGCGAATGCCCGCGATCTTCGCGGCAAGTCCCTGGAAATTATCGCCATAGGCTCCGCATACGGCCCAAGCCGGTTTCGCCCCATCCAGATACTGGTCCACCAGATAGGCGGTGCAGGTCACCTTGGCGCCATCGGTGATGACGTGCAGGCGGTCGCTGTCCGGTATATCGCCGGTCTGGTGGTGGTCGATGTAAAGGACGTCCGCCCCATCATGCAGAACCTTGTGCAAACCGGCGGCATTCTTCGCCATGCTGATGTCCAGCGCAGTGACGCGGTCGCCC
>JBCCCX010000398.1:0-2495 GCA_039033275.1 Pseudomonadota bacterium
CGCGCTCCGGTGATCCATCGACATCGAGGGCTGCCAGGCAAGCTTGCGCAATGTCTCGGTCAGGGGCATCGGTTCCCGGCACCGTCGCCCAACCCGCAGTCATGAGAGCGTCGCGCCGCTGGTAGGTTGAGGCGGCCCGGATCGTTGCCAGCTTGTCCGCCCGCGCCGGGTCGGATCGCGCCATGTCGAGGCAGACCGGTACCATGGAGGCAACGACGTCGTCACGGGACATCGCCATCGCCCGGTCATTCGAAGTGCCGCCGGTTACCCAGCCGCCCCACGTGAATCCGACGACGCCGACAAAGACAGCGCCGATCACGGCACCATAGATACCAGGTTTGAGCCATTCGGGAGTATTCATTTCAAGTCCTCCTGCGGGGAAAGCGCCGCATCGCTGTGATTGTTCATTTCGGTTGTGGCTGCATCCCGGCTCAGCGCCTCTTTCAGGTCGTTTTCGGAAATCGCGCGCAACTCGGTACGTTCCGCATGACTGCCCCTGCCGCGCACTGTCAGGTACGTCGCCGTGCGTCGGTAAGCCTCGAAGCTCAGCCCCTGTAGAAGCTCCTCTTCGACGAGAACTTCGTATTCACCCGAAGGCAAATCGTCCGGGTATCCCGGCAAGGTGAACGGGTTCGAAAACGTCACCGTCGATCTGGTCGACCGCAGGGTCATCTCTGGTCTCCGCGATGTTGGCAGATTCGTCGCTCATCACTGTCTACGGCCCCTTGGAGTCCGGGGCGGAACAGTCGAACGCTTTCCCCTTTTGTAGCTCATCATCGTTCGCCTTGCGCTGACACAGGTTAGCCTCTGGCGCCGAACCGTTTGCGAACTCGTCGGGCACAGTCGTCCGCACTGACCTGTGTAAGGGCGGGGAGACCGACCCGCGCGTATCCTTTGGGAAACAGGGGCGATCTGCGTTCCTGCAACCAAGGAATGGAGCGACGATGGCCCACCCCAATGTACTCAACCCGCACCCACCCGAGTTTGATCGGTTTCTCTATGCGTCCGTCGGCGAGGATCGAAACGGATATGTCGTGACGGTCCTCTCCACGCTCGCGCGGCTCGGCCTCGATCCGTGGAAAGAAACCGCTGACCTGGTCGCGCTGGGGCGCGATGCCGCGCGATCACGGTTGGGAAAGCTGCTTGCTCGATTTCCGGATGTTCCCACGCTCGCAAGCGATCACGGCAGGGTCGCACGGGACCTGAGCCAGCTGCTCCCGGATGGCCCGGCGCCAGGTACCCTGAAGCGAGCTGCCTCGACGGTGGCCGTTGGTCGCCCGGGTAAAAGCGGCGCGATCTGGGCCGTGCTCGCGATCATCTTTGTGCTGTTTCAGATGTTTATGGTTGGCGGGTCGGGGTCTGGCGAATGACCGTTTCCACTCAGACATCAACGCCAATGGGTCATTCTGCGCACAAGACCGGGACGCTTTCGCCGCGCGAACAGGGCGTTCTCTGGGACATGGAGGAACACTTCTGGACCAGTGGCGCCGACAACGCGCGGGCGACGACAGCGAACAACGCCATCATGATCTTCCCTTATCCGCCCGGCATCCTCCAGGGTGACCAGATCTGGACCCATCTAAAGCAGAGCACCGGCTGGCGCTCCGTCGTCATGGCCGAACGTCGCGTCACGCGGTGTCAAGACATCGCCATTCTCACCTACCGGGTCTCGGCAGAGAAAGCCGACGTGCCGATCTACAAGGCGCTCTGCGCCTCAACGTATCTCAACGATGACGACACCTGGCTGAGGATCTCTCACCAGCAAACTATGGTGGCCTGAGTGCCGCGGTGTCATTCGACCTGCCACAGGCGCCGGGACTAACCTGCGTCAGTGCGGCGTGGCTCCGACGCTGGTTAGGTGAGACGTGCCCGCCGAACATTCGGTGGTGCATTTTTCCGAGTACCCGAGAAGCGTGTGGGCGTGCCGATCCCAAAAAGGTCGGCATGTCGGCGCGCTTCTTATTCTCGGAGCGTCCAGGAAAGGACAATCCCAATGACTCCCGAACAGACCAAGACTGCCGAGAAGATGACCTCCGTGAAGGCCGCATGGGACAAAGCGCCCGCTGGTCCGAAGAAGGACTCGGCGCTGAAGCATTACCAGGCGGCCGAGAAGGCGCACACGGCGAAGAACGACGCCGAGACCAACAAGGAACTCGACGCGGCGACCCACGCCCTCGCCTAAACTCCAGCGTCTGACGTGATCACCGGGGCCGCCCGCCGAAAAAGGAGGGCGGCCCTTCGCCTTTACGCGATTCTTACCCACAGAACGGGAGACGTTCCGTCGGCTCGATCCGCTCGCCACCCGGTCCATGCGTGAAACCGTGGCGGCGACCCACCTCGGGAAATGGCCAGACAAACGGATCTGACGCAAACACAGATCAGTGCGGCCTCCTCGCGAAACAGCGATAGTGCCTTGTCTCCGCCGAATCCTCGGCAGCGATGCACCTTCCGAAAAATCCTGATAGGCAAGGAGGCGCTCAGTCTCCAAGGAGTCC
>JBCCCX010000399.1:0-2484 GCA_039033275.1 Pseudomonadota bacterium
CCGCACGGCACAATATCCCGATGTCGAGCCACATGGCGCCTGAATATTCGGTTCACCTTCTGTCAGCCACGCCTACGGCGGACTGGCTCGAGTTCGTCGATTGGGGGGCCGAGCTAATCCGCGACCCCCTGCGCGTGCGCGACGGCACCGCGGTGGCGCCTGACCGCATCGGCTCCGGCATCGAATGGAACGACGCGGTCGTTGCGGACGCTTTCGTCGCCGAAAGGACCATTCCGTGACCACGCGAGAGCCGGATAATCTCGGATCTCGTCACAGGCAGCGCCGCCTCGTGCCCGATACCACCAAGATCGCGCGGCGACCCGCCGCCCGGACGGGTCGGAGCAGCGTCGCCGACAGCCCAGCCGCTTCGACGCGCGCCCATCATCTCAACTCTCTGCAATCAAAGGAATCGCAGCATGAAACGTCGTGAGTTCGTAGCGGCCGCATCGGTCGCCGCCCTGGCCATCCCCTTTATCCGGACGGCCCAGGCCCAAACCGATGCCTTGGCTGGGCCGACCCACGGGACAGCCGGGCTGAACGACATCTCCAATCGGGTGAAGGGCTACACGGTCGACTCCGTCCGCAACCACTCGATCAACGCCTACTTCGTTCGTGGTCCTCAAGGGTCCGTCGCGATCGACACGCTTTGGCGCATCCCCGAAGCGCAGGAAGCGCTCGATGCGTTCCCGTCGGCCATGGGGCGCTCTGCCGACGATATCTCGGCCATCCTGATCACGCACATGCACAGCGATCACTATGGCGGGCTCGAGACGTTCCGCGCGGCCTCCGGCAATGCGCCCGCCTTCGCGACGCGCACAACGCATAGGGTCATCGAAAACGATGAGCACGGCTTCTATGCGAACCGTGTCGACGATTTCGGCGCCGATATCCCGGCCGATATCCCCGTCCCCGAAATCGGCCTGAGCGACGGCATGCCCTTCGCGGCCGGCGGACTCGTGATCGAACCGACGACCTTGCGCGGCAACGAGGCTCTGGAGACGACACTTCTCTACGTGCCCGAAGATCGCGTCCTCTTCACCGCGGACTTCGTGAACAACCGCACCACTCCGGTCTTCTACCAGGGCGAGATCGACAACTGGATCACCCAGCTCAAGGGCTTGCGCGCGCGCTTCCCCGATGCCGAGACGATCGCGCCCGGTCATGGTCCTGCCGGCGACTTCGACGAGCTCGTCGGAGATGAGATCGCGTATCTGGAAACCTTCCGCTCGCTCGTGGAAGAGGAACTCGAGCGTGGAGGCGTTGGACCGGACGGCGTTCGCCGGATCAAGTACGACATCGTCGCTGCCTTCCCGGACTGGCGTACGTCGGCCGGCGTGCCGAGCAGGGATCGTCTGATCGAGCTGAACATCGACTGGACGCTTCGCGGCTGGCGGATCGATAGCGCGGGTGCGGGCGGCCCTGCGGAATTTCGGGAGAACTGATGTATAGCCCGCCGCCACTTCGTCCGATGACGAACAGCGGGAACTGGCACACAACACGTTGGTTCATGGATAGCGGACGCCTACATTCTAGCAGCGTTAATCCTTTGGATTCGAAGGAAGCGCTCAGGGGCACCGCGACGGCGCCGTTTTTTTCGGATAATCGGGTCACCCAGGCCAACGCATTCGACCTCGAACCAATTCTCGCACGCGAGTCGAAGGCTAGAGTGAATTGGAATGGGTGCCCGATAGCGAACATCTCTATGGACCTAAAAAGAGCAGACCAATGCCCTAGCGCGCTGGAGATGGGAATGGTAGTTGATATTCTCCGTCGAACATTAGATTGCGGTGTATTGATTCTGGGTGGGAGGCTCTTAATAAAATCCGACCAAATCACGCTTAATGAATATAAAATGGAGAAAAGACTAAATTCAGTTTTTGTCTCTGAAGAATTCCCGCTCTTGATGTCTGGTCGGAGCTCTCGCCGAATGGCTCGACCAACTGAGGTTCCGTCGTTAATCGAAGAATCGGCTTATGGTTTAGCTCCCTCAAGGAAAGCAGCTATCTCGATTGTGAGCTTACCTTCAAGCGCCCCCTCGCATTACGTTTCCCTAGTAGCCAGTTCTACCTCTCTGTTTTCGGCGGTTTTCTCCCAACGTCACCAAGACTGGTTCTTCGGTCTGAGCTATCTCGTATGCGAAGCAATGGCAGGTCTGCCAGGTCCATCGGGCTAGCTTGGTATGGAGTTTCGCCAACTCCGCTATTTCGTGGCGGTTGCCGATGCCGGCAGCATCAGCGCGGCGGCTCGAAAGCTCGGCGTGTCGCAGCCGACGTGTCCGTCGTCAGGGATTTTGGGACAGATGGCCGCCTGAGCTAAGAGAGGATCTGGCGCATCTGGTTGGGTTGATTATGCGGCGGATTTGCGGTGAAGGTCTTGGGCGGCGATGCTCACGCCGGCGACCACGTCGGTAAGCTCGGGGACCAAGGTTTCATCACTACGCGCGGCCACCACCGCCGCAACCGCAAGGCGCGCGAAACCTGGGCG
>JBCCCX010000400.1:0-2456 GCA_039033275.1 Pseudomonadota bacterium
AATACCCAACCGGCCACACCCGCCGAACCGGACCCTGCGCCTGATCCTGCGCCCGCCCCCAAACCCGCCAAAGCGCCGCCAGTCGATACGACCGGCCTGGAGGATGCATTGCAACGCTTGCAGAAGCTGCGGGACCGCTGGGATGGTTTCGACAAGGCTGTCTGAACCCTGTCATTCTACTCTGGCCCGATATGCGGTCCGGCCCATTGCGCGCGCATTCACGCCTTGCGGAGGTCCCGCAGCCTGACTATACGCCGCCCCCACGAATGGAACGGAGTATGGCGCAGTCCGGTAGCGCACACGCCTGGGGGGCGTGGGGTCGCAGGTTCGAATCCTGCTACTCCGACCATTCGTTTTTCGCCTCTCTCGCTGATATTGTCGCAGGTGCTGCGCCGTCTGGTTCGTTATAAGGCCGCATGGCTTTGTCTTACGATCGATCCGTCCCGGGCTGGGTGACGTTCTGGCTCGGTTTCATGGTAGTTCTGGTCGTCGCGATGATCGTCGTCGGCGGCGCGACACGCCTGACCAATTCCGGCCTGTCGATTACGGAATGGGCTCCGATCACGGGTGCCTTACCGCCGATGAGCCAGGAGGCTTGGATCGCGGAGTTCGAGAAGTACAAACAGATTCCGGAGTTCGAGGCCGAACATCCCGGCATGGATATTGACGGCTTTCGCTTCATATATTTCTGGGAGTGGGCGCACCGCCAGCTGGGGCGGATCATTGGTCTCGCCTATGCCGTGCCGTTTCTCATCCTGCTCCTGTCCAAGCGCCTTCCGATAAACAAGGGCTGGACGATGTTCGGCATTCTCCTGCTGATCGGCGTGCAGGGGGCGATCGGCTGGTGGATGGTCTATTCGGGTTTGCAGGACGGCATGGTGGCGGTCAGCCAGTATCGCCTTGCTGCGCATCTGGGCATGGCGTTTATCATTCTCGGAGTGCTCCTTCGACTCTTCTTGGACGAGCGCAACGGCTGGCCGCCCAAGAGCGGAAAGGCGAAAGCGTGGCTCGCCTCGCTGTTCCTCGTTCTGGTCTACGTCCAGATCGTTGCGGGCGCATTCGTGGCCGGCACGGGGAGCGGCAAAACCTACAATACGTGGCCTTTGATGGACGGACGTTTCGTCCCGTCCGGCTATTGGTTTCAAGACCCGGCCTGGCGGAACCTCTTCGAGAACACGGCTGCGATCCAATTCAACCATAGGACCTTAGCCTACATATTACTGGGCCTTTTTGCGTGGCTCGCTATTCGCTACGTCCGACATGACCGGATGCGCGGGCCCATTATTCTTCTAGCCATTTTGCTGGGTTGGCAGGTGGTTTTGGGCATTTGGACTTTGCTGGCTGTCGCGCCGTTGAACCTATCCCTGCTCCACCAGTTCAGCTCCGTGCTTGTTTTCCTGGTTTCGATATGGATGGTTCACCGGGCAAGTGCGTTACGGTATTGAAATACCGTTTCTTCAAACCATTGTTTTCTATCATGTCTTTCAAGCCAAATCGTGCAGGTGAGTCTTGACGCCGTTTGCCCGACCCCATATTGCCCCGCAGATCAAGTTTCGGGCCCGCTTCCATGCGGGCCTTTCGTTCTTTCTCTGGGATAGACATGAAAACCACCAAGTTTCTCAAGACGGCGGAGGTCGAGAAGACCTGGATCGTCGTCGATGCGGAAGATGCCGTTGTCGGTCGCCTTGCATCCTTCGTCGCCACGCGCCTGCGCGGCAAACACCGGCCAGACTACACGCCGCACATCGATTGCGGCGACAATGTCATCATCATCAATGCCGACAAGGTGAAATTCACCGGCAATAAGCGCACGGACAAGAAGTATTATCGTCACACGGGACACCCGGGCGGGCTGAAGGAAACGACACCGGCCAAGATCCTGGACGGTCGCTTTCCCGACCGCGTCATGCGCAAAGCCGTGCAGCGCATGCTGCCCAAGGAGTCGCCGCTCGCGCGCCAGCAACTCTCCAATCTTCGCGTCTATGCCGGTGCCGAGCACCCGCACGAGGCGCAGAACCCCGTTACGGTGGACTGGAAGTCCGCCAACCGCAAAAACGTGAAGGGAGCGTAAGTCCATGACTGAGCAAGACACAGTCGTCGCAACGAGCCTCGAAGATCTCAAATCCGCCATGGAAGACCAGGGCGCCGAAGCCGCAGAACAGGCTCCACTGCCCGATCCCAAGATTGACGAGCACGGTCGCTCCTACGCCACCGGCAAGCGCAAGAACTCCATCGCCCGCGTCTGGATCAAGCCGGGCAACGGCAAAATCACGGTCAACGGCCGCGATCAGGAAGTCTATTTCGCCCGCCCCGTGCTGCGTCTCGTGATCGCGCAGGCTTTCCAGGTCGCCGACCGCGTCGACGCCTACGATGTCGTCGCCACTGTCAAAGGCGGCGGATTGTCCGGCCAAGCTGGCGCCGTGCGCCACGGCATCACCAAGGCGCTGACCTACTAC
>JBCCCX010000401.1:0-2449 GCA_039033275.1 Pseudomonadota bacterium
GATGCAGGCCGTCGAAGGCTCGCTGCTGGTTGTGGATGCAAGCCAAGGGGTCGAGGCGCAGACGCTCGCCAACGTCTATCAGGCGATTGATGCCGATCACGAGATTGTCCCCGTGCTCAACAAGATCGACCTGCCCGCGGCCGATGTCGACCGCGTGAGTGAACAGATCGAGGACGTCATCGGCATCGACGCCACCGATGCCGTTCAGATCAGCGCCAAAACCGGCCTCGGCATTCCGGATGTGCTGGAGGCCATCGTCCAGCGCTTGCCCGCCCCGGAGGGTACCCGCGACGCGCCCCTCAAGGCGATGCTCGTCGATTCTTGGTACGATCCCTATCTCGGCGTCGTCATCCTGGTCCGCGTCGTCGCCGGCACGCTGAAAAAGGGCGCCGAGATCCAGTTCATTCAGGCGGGCACCAAGCACCTGATCGACCGCGTCGGCTGTTTCGGACCCAAGCGCACCGAGCTCCCCGAACTGCGCGTCGGCGAAATCGGCTTCATCACCGCGCAGATCAAGGAGGTCGCCGAAACCCGCGTCGGCGACACCATCACGACGGTGAAGAATGGCGCGACCGAGGCGCTGCCCGGCTTCAAGGACGTGCAGCCCGTCGTCTTCTGCGGCATGTTCCCCATCGACGCGGCGGATTTCGAGAAGCTGCGCGAGAGCCTGGGCAAGCTCCGCCTGAACGACGCCAGTTTCCAGTGGGAGGCGGAGAGCTCCGCCGCGCTCGGCTTCGGCTTCCGCTGCGGCTTCCTCGGCCTTCTGCACCTCGAAATCATTCAGGAGCGGCTGACCCGCGAATATGACCTCGACCTGATCACGACCGCGCCATCGGTGGTCTACCGCGTCCACATGACCGACGGCACCACGCAGGAGCTGCACAATCCCGCCGACATGCCGGAACCGGTCAAGGTCGCGAACATGGAGGAGCCCTGGATCGAGGCGACCATCTACGTCCCCGACGACTATCTGGGTGCGATCCTGAAACTGTGCCAGGACCGGCGCGGCGTCCAGAAGAACCTCACCTATGTCGGCGGGCGGGCCCAGATCACCTACGAACTGCCGCTGAACGAGGTGGTGTTCGATTTCTACGACCGCCTGAAGAGCATTTCGCGTGGCTATGCCAGCTTCGACTATCACCAGATCGGCTATCGCGAGGGCGACCTCGTCAAGATGAACATCCTTGTCAACGCCGAGCCCGTCGATGCGCTCTCCATGGTCGTCCACAGAAGCGTCGCCGAGGCGCGGGGCAGGGGCCTCTGCGAACGCCTGAAGGACCTCATCCCCCGCCACCTCTTCAAGATCCCCATCCAGGCGGCGATCGGCGGCAAGGTCATCGCCCGCGAAACCATCAGCGCCATGCGCAAGGACGTCACCGCCAAATGCTATGGCGGCGACATCTCCAGGAAGAAGAAGCTCCTGGAAAAGCAGAAGAAGGGCAAGGCGAAGATGCGCCAGTACGGCAATGTGGACATTCCCCAGGAAGCGTTCATCGCGGCGCTGCGGATGGGGGAGGAGTAAGCAATACGCAAAAAATCGCGCTTATTCGTCAGGCGATATGGATATTCGGTGCGCCGATATCGCTTTGCAGGAACAGGAGCATGCCGACATCGTCCGGCAGCGCGTTGGCCGCCGCGGTCTGCGGGTCCGTGAAGGCGGCTTGCAGGTCTGAATTCGTCCAGACCGTACCGTCCGCGAACTTGATTTCGTCCACGCCGTAGCGGGAGAAGGAATTTCGCAGCTGCTCGTCGAGATATATCGAGCCGTCGGCGTCGGCGAAGGTCAGAAGCACATCGTCCTGATCGGCCTGCCGCGTCACAACCAGATTGTCCGTGGTGATGCCGGCGCCCAGCTGGAGGACATTGCCATTTGTCTGGCGGCCATCGCTGGTGGTGGAATATTCGAAGATGACGTCGTTCCCGTCGCCGAGGTCGTAGACATAGGTGTCGCCACCCCAGCCGCCTTCCAGCCGGTCGTCGCCGGCACCGCCGATCAGCGTGTCCCAGCCGTCCCAGCCATAGATCGTGTCGTTGCCCGCGCCGCCCTCGATAGTGTCGGTGCCTTTATGGCCAACGAGGGTATCGTCGCCGTCCGTCTTGAGCTGCGCCAGCCCGGCCGCGGTCAGCTGCCGGTAGTCCCAAGTCGTGCCGTCGGCGAAGCTGATCGTATCGACACCGTAGCGGGAGAAGTCGCTCCGCAGCTGTTCGTCCAGCAGGATCGACCCGTCGGCATCCGTGAAGCTGAGCGTCACATCATCCCAGTCACCATGCCGCGTCACGACCAGATTGTCCGTGGTGATGCCGGCACCCAACTGCAGGACATTGCCATATGTCTGGCGGCCATCGCTGGTGGTGGAATATTCGAAGATGACGTCGTTCCCGTCGCCGAGGTCGTAGACATAGGTGTCGCCACCCCAGCCGCCTTCCAGCCGGTCGTCGCCGGCACCGC
>JBCCCX010000402.1:0-2430 GCA_039033275.1 Pseudomonadota bacterium
CACCCTCACCCGCCCCTTTGGGGCACCCTCTCCCTCAAGGGAGAGGGGATGCATTACTTCTTCGCCGCCGGTTTCTTCGCCGCAGGCTTTTTCGCGGCAGGCTTTTTCGCGGCCGTTTTATTCGCGGCCGCCGTCTTAGCCGGAGCCGCTTTCGTCCGCTGGGTCGTCGTGCGCTTCGGCGACGCTTTCTTCGGGGTTTGCGCCGCCAGCACCTTGTCCAGCTTCGCCTCGATGCTCGCCAGTTTGGCCTCCAGCGCGGCGACGCGGTCATCCCCGCCACCCGACAGGCGCTCGCGCATGGCGGCGATGCGCTCGTCGATGGCGAGCGTGTTCGAGACCTCGTCGCCCAAGCTCGACGCCTTACCCGCCAGTTGCGCGCCCTTCACCTTGGCCGCCATCTCGATCTTCTCCCCGCGCTCGGCGAGCTGTTCGAAAGCGTTGGACGTCTTGTCGGACAGGTCGCCAGACAAGCCTTTGACCATGTCGCGCCCTTCCTCGAACGCGCGGCCATAAGCCCCGATGCCCGCCAGCCAGATGCGGCGCGCCATGTCGGTGGATTTGCGGGACTGTTTGTCTTCGGACTTGTCGTCGGACATGGCGGGTCTCCTATCGGGTCAGGCTGCGGGAAGGGCCTTGCGGTCGTTGGCATGGACAAAGCTGGCCGCGACGGACGGCACTTCGGCCGGTTCGGCATGCGGGATCGGCATTTCGGGTTCGCCGAAGAAGTCGCGGATGATGGCCACTGTCTCCTCCCGGCGGGTCAGAAGGAACAGGTGCCCTGCCCCGTCGAGGATTTCCAGCCGCGAGCGACGATAGAGCGCGTCCAGTATACGGCCGTTGACCGGCGGCACGATGTGGTCGTTGCCGCCCATGATGATGAGCGTGCGCGCCCGGACGCGCCGCGCGAATGGAACCGAACTCCAGCCCATCATGGCGCCAAGCTGGTAGAGATAGCCCTTGACCGATGGCGGAACCATATTGACCGCGAACTCGCCCGCATGACCGGCGGCATCGCCGTAGAGCGTTTCGAAATTCTTCGCCAGGAAATCCCGGTCGATATAGCGCTTGGGGCTCATCATCTTGGAGAGCGCCTTGGGATTACCCGGCACCATGGTCCAGCCAGGACTGGTCGCGCACAGGATCAGGCGGCGCGTCATTGACTTGTTCTGCCAGGCGAATTGCTGCGCCGGACCACCGCCCCAGGACACGCCCAGCACATCGACGCGGTGATAGCCATTGTCGCGCAATATCTGCTTGGCCGCCTTGGCCACCCACCAGGGGCGGTAGGGGACGGTCGGGTCGGGCGAGCCGCCCACGCCGGGCATGTCGAAGGTGATGATGTCGCGGCCCGTAAACGTGTCCGCTAAGTTCTGCGCGATCTCCAGGTTCGAGCCGATGCCGTTGAAGAAGAGCAGCGGCGTACGCTTGCCGAAACCCTTATCCGTGCCCGTCCAGATGGCGGTGCGGAGGCGCTGATTGCCCACCTTCGAGAAGAAGATGCGCGGAAGGTTCGGCTGAAAACTCATGGTCTTGTCTTTCCCGGCCCGGTCGCGGAATTTCCGCGTCCCGCTGGAAGCCCCAGCGGATGATCTGGACCGTTTCCCCCGATGACGGGCGGCGGTCTGGCGCCCCGCTCCGTCGGTCGAATCCCGTCTTACTGCGTTAACGTGGGTTTGCGAAAGGTTAATTTCGCGCATGGCAGGCATCCCGCCTGCGAACAGATCGCGGATGCGGCGGCGGAAATCGATGTCGCGGATCGGACTCATGGCAGATAGGTGGGAAGCAGAGTTAGAATGGGCGACCTAATCGGGGGGTGGGAGGCGTCGAACCATGACTGAAGTTACGCAATCGCGGTCTGACCAGGTGCCGTCATGGTTGTGCTCTACTACCGCTCTCTCCTTCACACGTTCCTGCACCCCACATCCGTTCCCGGCATTTCCTTCCCTCTTTCCCATCCCAAGGCACTCCTTCTATCTTCCCCTCTTCCCCTCTTCCCCTCTTCCCTTTTTCCCCGTCCCCGGCATTTATTGCCGGGGTCTGCTGTCGGCAGGCTCCACAAGACGAGCTGTCCCGCCCGCCTTCCTCTTGTGGTGAAGCAGGAGACCAGACCCCGGCAATAAATGCCGGGGACGATATTCTGTTATCGGCGTGTTTGTTTTCTTGCGCTGCTTCTGGCTCTCTTCCCCCACGCGCCCACGTCCTGCCGGGCATCGGGGCCTCGGCCTGTTCGTCCTTCGCGTCCGGTTCGTGCCGTGATGCACGAGGCGCGGGCTTGCCTCCGCCGATGGCGAAAACAAAAGGGTACCAGTTCACGACGGGGACAAGCCCGCGCGTCGGGACCAAAAGCCGTCACCCGCAGGGCGCCGCGTCCAGTCAGGCACAGGCGGCGGGGAGACGGTCTCCGACCCTCTCGCAGCGAGGGGCCATCCA
>JBCCCX010000403.1:0-2388 GCA_039033275.1 Pseudomonadota bacterium
CCCGTCGGCTAAAAGCGCTAGAGAGAGCCTTCGTTGGAGGAAGGCTGTGTCAGGCCTCACGCTTGATGCAACGACCACCAAGGAAGCTGTCGAAAAAAGTACTAAGCCCTTCGCGCCGCCAGCTAGCCGTAGACAATGTGCGCGACGAGCTCGGTGTTTCCGAACGCTGCGCTTGCCCGGTCCTCGGCCGGCACCGATCCACTCGGAGAAACCCCCGCCGTCCGAGAGAGGACGCGGCGGCCTTCACATCGGCCATCATGCATTTGGCGGAACGGTATGGGAGACATGACTGTCGGTGGATCACCGCCCTGCTTCGCCGCGAAGGCGGGACGCTCAACACCAGCTGGGCGAACCGGTTGCCGGATGCCTCCTATCCTTCCGATGTTGAAGGCGTCCTGAGCAGTGATGCGTCGCCTCTCACTCGCGCAGCAATGGTGAAGCGAGGTCCAGGAAACCATATGTTCAATAACTATTTCGGAACCAATCTGACCTGCATGTCTGTGTATCCGCGCACGAAGTTGGAGCGGACTCGGCCATGCTCATTGAGCACCTCGATGCGGTCGTAACGCTCAAGGATGGCTTCCCACAGGATACGCAGCTGCGACTCGGCGAGCCTCAGGCCCATGCAGCGGTGGATGCCGAAGCCGAAAGACATGTGGCGGCGTGCATTATGGCGCGTAATGTCGAAATCGTTGGCATCGTCGCCGAAGATGCTTTCGTCGCGATTGCCGGATAGATACCACATCACGACCTTGTCGCCTTCGCGGATCGTCTTGCCGCCCACGACCTCGTCGCGCACAGCCGTGCGGCGCATATGGGCCAGTGGCGTCTGCCAGCGGATGATCTCCGACACCATGTTGGGCAGCAGGTCGCGGTCCGCCTTCAGCTGGGCGAGCTGGTCCGGGTTCTTCGACATGGCGTAGACGCCGGACGTCATGGAGTTGCGGGTCGTGTCGTTGCCGCCCACGATCAGCAGGCCGATATTGGCGAGGAAGCCGTAGGGCGACAGGTCCATGGTCGCCGGCGAGGTCGCCAGCATGGACACCAGGTCCATCCCGCCGTGATTGCCGCGCCGCTGCTCCTTGAGCATGGTAAAATATTGCAGGCACTCCATTAGTTCCGCGAAACGTTCCTCCTTGCTGCCGACCACATCGGAGCCGGGCTCGGCCGTCACTACGTCCGACCAGCGGGTCAGCTTGTGGCGGTCCTCGAAAGGGAAGTCGAACAGCGTGGCTAGCATCTGCGTGGTCAGCTCGATGGAGACGTGGCTCACCCAATCAAACGGCTCGTCCACGGGCAGGTCGTCCAGCAGGTCGTGCGTGCGTTTGCGGATCAGCGACTCGAAGTTGGCGAGGTTGGGCCGGTTGACGATCGGGTTGACCGACTTGCGCACGGCCGTGTGGTCCGGCGGGTCCATGGAGATGAAGTTACGCATCACATCGTTGGGGTCGTCGCTTTCCGTGATCTCGTCGGCGATGACGATCCCGCCCAATATGGCTTCGGACGAAAAGGCCTGGTGGTTGGTGTCCACCGCCATGATGTCATCATAGCGCGTGATGGACCAGTAGGGGCCGTAGGCGCTGTCCTCGCAATAATGCACCGGGTCTTCAACACGCATCCGGGCAAATACATCCAGACACGCATCGTCCGGCCAGAGATCGGGATCGGATACGTCGAGTTTCGGGCTGAGCCCTGTGGCAAGTGTCTGTGCGGACATTTCGATTCTCCTTCAGATCTGGGCAGTCGGAGCGGGCGCGGTAGCGCGTTCGCGAAGGGCGAGAAAAAGCGGAAGGCCGAGCGAGACGCCGACGACCAACCCGCCGATAACGGCAAATCCCGCTCCCGGGACGGGGCGACGGCGGGATTCGGCGACAATGAAAACCAGAAGGGCGACGGAGGCGACGATGACGTCCCAGCCAAAGAAACCGCCAATATTGTTGGAGAAGAGATCGCCGAAGAAGCGCGGCACGTCAAAGCCGTGCTCGAAAAACCAGGGCAGAAATTGGGAAAGTGGAAGGATCGTTCCCGGAACGCAAAGCAGAAGATAGAGCCAGAACAGTCGGCTGTAGGCTTGTCGAGACTTGCTCAAGGCTGCGCTCTTACCATGCAAGGCTCAGATATCGAGGCGCCATGCGCCCAACGACGTCTAGCGGTCCTACAGCAATTTCCTAGCGCGTCTTCCAAGCTTTCCCCGATGCGGCGTTTGAAGGCCGGTTTCTGTTTGTAGTGGACTACAATTTCGTTTCTTGCAACAGGCAGAGTAGCGCCGCAAGGTTATGCTAGTAAAGCTCCAATTGAGAGGAGTCATTTGTTTGGCAAAGAGAGTTGTCCTCACTGCAAGCAAGCGAAAGCCGACTTAGAAGAAGCGGGAATTCAGTATACATATCA
>JBCCCX010000404.1:0-2385 GCA_039033275.1 Pseudomonadota bacterium
CTCGATATGGGCGGACAGCACTTCCAGATCGTGGTCGCGCAGTACGCCCGCCAAGTCGGAGAGCAGGCCTGGCCGGTCGCGGCCCTCCACCTCGATGATGGTCGTCGTGCCGGCGGACGAGTCGGAGAAACGCACGCGCGGCGTCACGGGAATGGCGTCGGCACGGCGCGACAGGCGGGCCTGCGGAATGGAATGGACGTGCTCGGTCCCGTCGATCATCGCGCCGACGCGTTTGGACAGCGTCTTGCGCGCGGCTTCGTTGCGCGATCCGAACGCCTTGCTGTCCGCGTTCTGCAGGTAGAAGACGTTGAAGACTTGCGCCGATCCGTCATCGTCGACCGGACCCGTGTGAAGCCGCGCGCCCGCGACCGAGGCACCGCAGCTGGCGATGATGCGCGACAGATCGGCGAACAGCCCTCGCCTGTCGGCGCACATGACCCAGAGCTCTGTTGCGTCGTGCGGGCGGTCCACGCGCGTATGGACGCCGTCCAATATGCCGCCCGGAGGTCCGCCGGATGCGGCCAACACCTTGTCGATGAAGCGCGCATGCCGGGCGAGATCCGCCATGTCGAAGGACAGCCAATAGGCCGTGCCCAGCCGGTCCAGCACCGGATCGACGGCTTTCGCCATTTCGTCGGACAGCCGGTCCAGCAATTGCTCGCGCAAGCTGGCTGCCCGGGCCGGGCCGTCCAGATCCTTGCGCCCATCCAGTACGGCCAGGGTGGAGCGGAACAGCGTGTCCAGCAGCGTGCCTTTCCAGTCGTTCCACACGCCCGGCCCGACGGAGCGTATGTCGCAGACCGTGAGCACGTAGAGCAGCCGCAGGCGCGACACATTGCCGACCAGCGCGGCGAAATCGCCGACCGTCTCGGAATCGGAAATGTCGCGCCGCTGTGCGGTTTCGCTCATCTCCAGATGGGAGCGCACCAGCCAGGCGACCGTGTCCGTGACCTCCTTGGACCGGCCCAGACGGCGGCATGCGCGGCGGGCCAGCTGCGCGCCCTCCACGCATTGGTCTCCCTGCCCCTTCCCCGTATCGTGCAGCAGGGCGGCGAGCATGAGGATGCGCCGTTCCTCCCGGTTCAGGCTCGTCGCCACCTCGCTGACGAGCGGCATGTCGTCCGCATGCCGTCCCTTGATCAGGTCGTCGGCCGCGTCGACCAGGCGCAGCGTGTGTTCATCCACCGTGTAGGCGTGATGCATGTTGAACTGGGTGCGCGCGACGATCCCGCCGAATTCCGTCAGGTAGCGCCCCAGCACGCCGGCTTCGTTCATAATCCGCAAAGTGGCGGCCGGAGCCTTGGCCGTGTCGAGCAGGCGCATGAACAGTGCCGCATTGTCGGGATCGCGGCGGAAGTCGGAGTCGATCAGGTTGCGGCGGAAATCGATGGCCGACAGCGCATCCGGATGGACGTCCACATTGCGCCGCCCGGCCGTCTCGAACAGTTGCAGGATCACGCTGGGATCGTTCTTGATCTCCAGCGGGTCGCAGAAGTTGAGCCGCCCCGTGGTCAGCTTCAGGTTCGGATTGCGCAGGTTTTGGCGCGATCCCGGCATGAGGGCGAACAGGTTCGGGATCTTGATCGCGCGCTGTTCTTCCAACTTGGCGCAGGCGATGCGCGTCAGCGCGCCGACCTCCTTTGCGTTGGTGAAATATTCACGCATGAAGCGTTCCACCGCGACTTCCACAGGACCGGATGCGTGGCCCATCAGGCGGCACAGTTCCACCTGCCGGTCGAAGGAGAGCGTCTCTGCCGCGCGCCCGCTCATCCAGTGCAGATTGTGCCGCGCCCGCCACAGAAAGTCGGCCGCACGTTCGAAACGCTGCGCGGCAGGCGCGTCGAACAGGCCCATGCCGACATAGTCGCCTGCGGATTGCGGGTCGATCAGCTGCCCGTCCCGGTCGAGATAGCGCGCGATCCAGTAGAGCACGTGCAGGTCGCGCAGACCGCCCTTGCCCTCCTTGATGTTGGGCTCGATCACATAGCGCGAATTGCCCTCGCGCGCGTGGCGTTCGTCGCGCTCCGCCAGCTTGCCCGAAATGTAGGCGCGGCCGGACCCTTTGGTGACTTCGCGACGGAAGCGCGTGTAGAGCTCGTCGGACAGACCGGCATCCCCGCGCAGGTGGCGCATGTCTAGCAGGGCCGTGAGGATAGTCTGGTCCTCCTTGGCCAGCCGGACCGACTGATCCACCGTGCGCACGGCGTGGCCGACCTTCAGGCCGAGGTCCCACAGCATGTAGAGCACATATTCGGTCAGGCGCTCCACCGCGCCCGGCACCTTCTTGTCCCCGGTCAGGAAGAGCAGGTCGAGGTCGGAAAAGGGCGCCATGGTGACATTGTAGGCATCTTGGCGGTCCACCTCGATCCATCCGGACCCCATGGC
>JBCCCX010000405.1:0-2384 GCA_039033275.1 Pseudomonadota bacterium
ATCATCTGCGGTGCCGGACGAGTCGGGTACGGATTGGCGACCCGCCTCGCTGTCGAAAACAACACCGTCACCGTCGTCGACATTTCCGCCGACCTCGTCCGCCAGATCACGACCGATCTCGACGTGCGCGGTGTCGTCGGCCACGGCTCCCATCCGGACGTGCTCGTTCGCGCTGGTGTGGAAAACGCCGACATGATCATCGCCGTCACCCAGTTCGACGAAGTCAACATGGTGGCGTGCCAGATCGCCCATTCCCTGTTCGACGTTCCGACCAAGGTCGCTCGTGTGCGGGCGCAGTCCTATCTCGCGGCCCAGTATAACGATCTCTATTCGCGCGAGAACATGCCCATCGACATCATCATCTCGCCGGAGATCGAGATTGGCAAGGCGATCCTGCGCCGCCTCTCCATGCCTGGCGCGTTTAACGTCGTGCCGTTTTCGGAAGGTCTGGTCCAGTTTCTCGGCGTCAGGATCGGTCCGGAGTGCCCGATCATCGATACACCGATCCGGCAGATTCCCGACTTGTTCGAGGGGCTGCATGCCGCGATCGTGGGGATCCGGCGCGACGGCGTACTGTTCGCGCCCAATCCCGACGATCCGCTGGAGATCGGCGACGACGCCTATTTCGTCACGCGAACCGAACATGCGCAGCGACTGCTGGAAGTCGTCGGAACGCGGGAGTCCAGCGCCCGTCACGTGGTCATTATCGGGGGTGGCAGTATCGGCACTTACGTGGCCCGGGCGCTGGAAGGCCAGTCGGGCATCCGTGTCCGGATGATCGAAGCGGACAAGATGCGGGCCGAGGTTGCCGCGACTGAACTCCCGAAAACCGTCATCCTGCACGGGGACGCGATGGAAGCCACCGTTCAGGACGAAGCGGGAGCCGGAATGGCGGATGTGCTCATTTCGCTGACCAATGACGACAAGACCAACATATTGTCGTCGATCCTTGGCAAGCGTTTGGGAGCCAAACATACGATTGTCTTGCTGAACGAGCGCTCGATGCAGGAACTACAAAAGGACTTGGGCATCGACATGGTCATCGACCCGCGCGCCTCGACCGTGTCCTCCATCCTTCGGCATGTCCGCAGGGGTCGCATCCTCGACGTATACATGCTGGACCAGGGCTCGGCCGAAGTTTTGGAAGGGGAGGTGCTTGAAACCTCGCTCTTCGCCGGCAAAACGCTGTCTGAGGCCGGCATTGGCGATGGTGTTGCGATCGGCGCCATTGTCAGGGACGGAAAAGTGCTCATGCCCGATCCCTCATTGTTGCTGCGCGAAGGCGACCGCGTTGTCCTCCTCGCCGAGCGTGAGGCCCTGAAAGATATTGAAGCTCTGTTCCGGGTCGGTGTCGAACTCTACTGACACGACGGACCCGCGGCCTAGACTCCGGAGCGGTCGGTGAGACTCGTCAAGATATTACTTTGGCTTGGCTACGCGCTGTTGAGTAGCGCGTTTCTGATGCTCGTGACGGCGATGGTGTCTGTCGTCCTGCTCGAAGTGCGCGAGGCGGGGCTGATGGCACTGCTGTCTGCCGTTTCTGCGTTGGTCGGTACGCTGATGATCACGGCAAGCTTCAAGGCAGCCTCCAAGGAAAGCGCGTCCGAGGCGATCCTGTTCCTGATCCTGTTCTGGAGCGTGGTTCCGCTCGTGTGCTCGCTACCCTTCTACGTTCTGGGTGCCACGTCCGATCCTGTGACGGCCGTGTTCGAGGGCGTTTCGGCCATGACGACGACAGGGGCGAGCTCGCTTGTACCGGAGACACTGTCGGGCACGGTCTTATTTTGGCGGTCCCTGTTGCAATTCTTCGGAGGCGTCAGCGTGGCGACGTTCGCCGTGGTCATTCTCGCGGCCTTGAACCTCACTGGTACAGGAATCTACCGGTCCGCCCTGTTTACCTACCGCACAGGCCATCTGTTCGAGCGGATCGTCGGCATTGGGCGTCTCGTGGCCGGGGTCTACCTGCTTATCGCGACAGGTGGGTTCGTCCTGCTGGTGATGGGCGGCACGGGTACGTTCGATGCGTTGTGCTTGGCCCTGTCCGGCATGAGTACGGGCGGTCTGCAGCCTTTTTCGGGTCCGCTTGCCAATGCGATCTCGCCGTTTTCCGCCGTTGTCCTAGCGCTATTATGCCTGCTCGGCGCATTCAACCTTGCGGTCTTGTGGGATTTTCTGAGGTTGCGGCGTTGGACGCAGTTCACCCGGATCCTCACACATTCCGAACATCGCGGACTGCTTGCAATCATGGCTCTGTTGACCCTGACGACAGTCGTTTTCGCGAGCCTCTACAGCCTTGGACCCGCCATCCTCGATTCCGCCTTTTTCGTAAGCTCGGCCGGCTATCGCTACGATGTCGTCAGTCTCGACATGGTGCCCGCGCCGAT
>JBCCCX010000406.1:0-2339 GCA_039033275.1 Pseudomonadota bacterium
CCTTATTCCAAAGACACTTCGCCATTCTCAATCATCCCCGGACCTGGAGGCAAAGAGAACGTCTGCACGTATAACGGTCCCGGGCGGAACATCGTTCGCGCGGGTTGGAGCGAGGACGGCTGACCGGCAACCCAGAGGACCGTCAGGACAGCTTGAAGCGATTCGACAGAGGAAGAGGGTTCACGTTCGACACAGGTGCGACCCACACGCGCTCGATCTTACGACGCTGCCGCGACCGCCTTGTTTCTCGTATCGACCGATGACCCTGCATTGCCTGTCGTACCCCTACGATGGGTGTTATTGCACGAAATCTGCTTGGGATTCACATTGTTAATCCAGCAGCATTGCTGAGCGGCATGTCCAAGCCAGCGCCTACGCGCTATCGCATCCTGTTCTGGTCGGCCTACAATGCCGCACTGCATGAGCGCGGGTCGCTGACCGTCTGGATCGATCCATCGATGCCGTGGAACGTAGCGCCTTCGAGCAAGCGCGGCGTGCAGCCGGTCTATAGCGACGCCGCGATCCAGGCGTGCCTGACGATCAAGGTGTTGTTCTGCTTGCCTCTGCGGCAGACGACCGGTTTTGTTGCGAGCCTGCTGCGGCTTAGGGGACTGGACTGGCCGGTGCCGGACTTCTCGACGCTGTGTCTACGCCAGAAGCGCCCGGCTGTGCAGCTGCCATACCAGGGCTCGCGCGGGCCGCTGCACCTGCTTGTGGACAGCACCGGCATCAAGGTCCAAGGCAAATGGCGTGCGCGCAGACATGGCGGGGCAGGCGCGTCTGGCGCAAGGTGCATCTGGCCTTGGCCGAGGCGACGCTCGAAGTCCGCGCGGTCGAGATCACCGGAAGCGAGGTGGGCGACGCGCCGGTGCTGCTCGGCCTGCTCAATCAGATCCCTAAGAGCGAGCCGATTGTGTCGGTCCCCGCCGACGGTGCCTATGACGGTCGTGGCTGCCGGGATGCCATCGCCGGACGAGGCGCCGATGCGATCATCCCGCCCAGGCGCAACGCTAAGTCATGGAAGAAGGGCAGCCCCTCCGCAGCGGGCCGCAACGAAGCCCTGCGCGCTATCAAACGCCTCGGCCCGGGACGATCTGGCGCAAGTGGAGCGGTTACCACCGCAGAAACCGCGCCGAGACGAAGATGAACTGCGTGACGCTCCTCGGCCAGAAGCTTGACGCCCGAGATTTCGACCGTCAGACCGCCGAGCTCCAAGTCCTCGATGCCATCCTCAACCGCTTCCCCGAACTCGGCATCCTCGTCTCGCGGCCGGTAACCCAACGCCAGACAGGGAAAGGGGACCTCCGGCCTTCAGACGCCTCGTGCAACAGCGCCGATTGCCGAAGGTTCCTCGATCTCCGAGGGCGACCCTTGAGACGATACGCTCGTCGATGGTGCCGTGGTGAACGTTCATGTCGGGGGCTTGGGCGACGATACCATTATCGGCGACGATTACGCGGACCTCTACGTCTACGATGCCGGCGACGGGTCGGACCTGATCACGGACAAGAACCCCTGGCCCGACCGCACGATGCGCGACGATGCGTTCGTCTTCGCCGCTCTGGCCCTATTCACGGAGTACAAGAACCCCTCGTTCCACCACGGATCAGT
Organism: Pseudomonadota bacterium; assembly: GCA_039033275.1. GTDB lineage: Bacteria > Pseudomonadota > Alphaproteobacteria > Caulobacterales > Maricaulaceae > Litorimonas. The sequence continues at coordinate 1,612 of JBCCCX010000406.1, forward strand.
TTGATGCCGTCAGGTTCGGCGCAGCGCCATGCCGTTGGATCGCAGGGTTGATCTACGTTTGCCGTCGGGCCTCGCTCGTCTTCCCGCCTGCGGCCCCTCCTGTGGCCCTAGGAAGAGCGGCAATGGCGCCCTCGGTTGCGGCCCATTCCGACGCTCGGGGCCTATGCGATCGGCTGAGGGCGTCGGTGGCGGCAGGACGGGACGCAGAAGAGGATGCGGCTTGGCTTCACCGATCAAAGCGAGCAGCGATCCAGGTACGGCCGAGCCGGTCTTCGCCGGGCTGGGTTATCTTCCGCGGGATGGCGCGCACGAAAGCTACCGGATCGCATGGGACCTATGTTGGACCATCCAGAGTTATCCCAGTCTTCAGAATATCCCGCATCCGCCGGTCTGACAGGTCGGTATATACGGCCGCGGGGGGACTAGGCGGTCCGGGGCGCGGGCGACACCTCGGCGTTCAAGACGCGTTGATGGGCGGCGAACTTGTTCATCATATGGCTCTTCATGAGCGCACCCAGTTCCGTCGCCCGCCGGGCGTGGAGAAGCGCCATCATCGCCTCGTGCTCCTCGATGGCCTGGCGCCAGCGTGCCTCCGACTGGTTCGCCATGAACCGTGCCCGGCGGATGCGGGTGGCGAGCATGCGGTGCTGCGCGGCGAGGACAGCGTTTCCGGCGGCTTCGACCAGCGCGCCGTGAATGTCCTGGTTGGCTTCGAAATAGGCCTTGCG
>JBCCCX010000407.1:0-2333 GCA_039033275.1 Pseudomonadota bacterium
CCCCGTTGCAGCGCGTCATCGAGCGCGGCGGTCGTCCATGACGCGACGGCAGGGGCCGCACCCAGCGGCGACCGGGCATCGGGACGGGCGACGCCGATCAGCAGGTCGGGTTTGCGGCCGGCGAGGTCGAGCGTCTCCGGGGCCAGCGCGCGCTCGTGCACCAGAAGCGCGAACGGACCGTCCGGAATGGGCGCATCGGGAAGCGCCAGGGTCTTCTGCCGGTGGAGCTGGACCGGTTCGTCGATCGCGGGTGCTTCATTTGCAAGGCCGTCGGGGGCGAAGCGCCCGTCCGTATAGCGTCGGATATTGGCCTTGGTCGCGAGGTAGGTCTTGCCCTTGGTGTGAAGCCCCGCGGTCCAGCGCCAGTTGAGCGTGTTCGAAGCCGCATCGCCGTCTAGAAGATGGCGCAGGAAGAAATCCGCGCCCAGCGTCCAGGGCAGGCCGAGGGTGAAGATCCAGATCGAGGACACCCACATGCGCGTATGATTGTGCAGGAAGCCGGTATCGACCAGTTCCTGCGCCCAGGCGTCGAAGGCGTCGATGCCCGTGCGTCCTGCCACCGCCGCGTCATAGGCGGCGCGCAGGCCCTGATCCTGATCGAGACGCGCGAGATCGGCATCGCGGGCCTCGACATAGACGCGCCAGACCGCCGGTTTCCATTCCATATGGCCCTGGAAATAAATCCGCCAGAACACCTCGCTGACGAACTTGTAGGCATCCGACATGCTGTGGGCGGAGAGGACGCTGGTGAGGACCTCTGCCTCGCCTATCAGACCATGGGCGAGCCAGGGCGAGAGCAGGGACGTCGCGTCCCGCCGGTCCGGGCCGAAATCGCTGTTCCGGTTCGCCTGATAGGCGCGGCCCGCGCGCGGCGCGAAACCGGCCAGACGGGCGAGACCGTCACGCCGCGACGGCGCGAAGATCGACGGATGGGCAGGTGCGGGCGTGGGCATCAGCGATGCCATAGCGGCGGTACCTGAGTGCCGCCAGCGGGGCGTGACATCGCAGGCGAGACCGGAATCCGGTCGGACCGCGCGCGGTTTTTCGCGGTCTGACCATTGACGCCGCCCCTCGAAACGGCTTCATCGGCGCCATTGGCGGTGGGGGGGCCGGAAACTGGCGCGCCGCCTGCATAGCTTGAAAAGAGGAGCACCGACGAGATGGCCAAATCACCCAACGCCCTGCAGCAGCCCATGCAGCTGTCGAGCGAGCTTGCCGCCGTCACTGGCAAAAGCACCATGACGCGCGCCGAAGTGGTCAGCGCAATGTGGGTCTACATCAAGAAGCATGACCTGCAGAACCCTGAAAACAAGCGTGAAATCATGTCCGACGGCAAGCTGAAGCCGATCTTCGGCAAGGACAAGGTGACGATGTTCGAAATGAACAAGCTCATCTCGCCACACCTGACCAAGGCCTAAGCGCCCGATCCACAGCGACAGGAAAGGGGTCGCTCCGGTGTCAGCCGGAGCGGCCCCTTTTCATATTCCGGACCTGTTTTTCCGGACGTCAGGCCGTGACCTCGACTCCCTTCCAGAATGCGACGCGGTCCTTGATTTCTGCCGCCGCCGCTTTCGGCGTGGGATAATACCACGCGGCGTCGGGGTTTCGTTCGCCATCGACGACGAGCGTGAAATAGTGCGCGGTGCCCTTCCACGGACAGACGCTGGTCGTATCGCTGTCGACCAGCACGCCGTCTTCGACGCTCGCCCGCGGGAAATAATGATTGCCCTCGACGACGACCGTGTCGTCGGAACGCGCGATCGTCCGACCGTTCCATTTCGCGTCCGCCATAAACCTGTCTCCTGCAAAAACATCGGGTTCAGTGATGGTTCAACCCGCAACCGGCATATCCGTTCACGAGAATACGACCACGCGAGAATTGGTGGGGACCGATATAGCGAGGAAGGAAAAGGGCATGCTGAGAACCGTAAGAGCGGGACTGATCGCCACCATGGCGCTGGGTCTGGGTGCCTGTTACGGCTATGGCGGCACCGGCGTCGGTGTCGGCGTGTCCGCCGGCTATCACGACGTCCATTATGGCGGTCACGGCGCTTATGGCGGGGGCTGGGACGTCTACGACGACGGGTTCGGCTATTTCGGCCAGGTCGGCTGGAACAATCGCTTCTACGACCGGCGCGGGTTCCACCGGTCGCTGCGGTTTCCCGCCTATTATGGCTGGTACGACAATTTCTATTATCCGGGCCATGGCATCCATGTCTTCGACCGGCGCGGCCTGCGCCATCGCTGGCAGCCGCGCCATCGCCGCTACTGGGATGGCCGCCGTGCGGAATTCCGCCGCTGGCGTCACCGCAATCCGGGCGTCAGTCTGGATC
>JBCCCX010000408.1:0-2330 GCA_039033275.1 Pseudomonadota bacterium
ACAGCTCCGCCATGGCCTTCGGCATCGTGGCCGAGAACATCATGGTTTGCCGGTTCTTGCCCAACATCGGCGCGATGCGGCGCAATGCATGGACGAAACCGATGTCGAGCATCTGGTCCGCCTCGTCGAGGACGAGAAACCTTGTCTTGCCGAGGTCGACGGCCCGGCGATCCATCAGGTCGATCAGCCGGCCCGGCGTGGCGACGAGGATGTCGGTACCACGAGCGAGCCTTGCGGCCTGCGCATTGATCGACTTTCCGCCCACGACGAGCGTGATGCGGAGATCGGCCGTCAGCCCCTGAAGGCTCTGGACGATCTGATTGGCCAGTTCACGCGTCGGTGCAAGGATGAGCCCGCGCGCCGATTTCGGCGCGGCCTTTTCCTGAGCTTTGGAAAGTGCCACGACCAGCGGGATGCCGAAGGCGGCAGTCTTGCCGGTCCCGGTCTGGGCGATGCCCAGAATGTCGCGGCCTTGCAGCGCCTGTGGGATCGCCTGTTCCTGGATGGGGGTCGGTCGAGTCAGTCCCAGGGCTTCGAGCCGCGAGACCATGCGGGCATTGAGCCCGAGTTCATTGAAAGTCATGTCATTCCTTGGCCGGACCTTGCATCCGGCGTCACCGCCGAACGCAAACGCGCGCGGTCGGTCGGGGTGCACCTGGGGCGAACACTCCGGCACCGCATTGTGCCCGGAGCCGCCTCGGGCGGCGTCCCCCCTTCGTGATGTGGGAAAACGGTGCGTCACGGCCGGGGGCGGAAGTGGACCCGCCTGCTCACGCGGCAGAGCGATAACTCCGATCATACATGGGAAGCCGACGATGGCTTTTCAATGCCGCCCCATCAGCGGTAATCACCGGTTAAGCAATTTCGCGACATCGCAAGACAACCCTTGTAATTCGCTTCGGCAAGGCGCATGTCAGTCGAGCGAGTGTTTTTCTCTGCGACCTCCTGCTTCCGTTATTCCGGCTTCAGTTGATCCCTCAGTCTGACTTTGCCGGGCTGCCGCATCCTGTGGGCAGCATATGAACAGGAGACCACGGACATGGCCAACGGCACCGTGAAGTTTTTCAATACCCAAAAAGGCTTCGGCTTCATCGAGACGGATACGGGCGGCAAGGACGTTTTTGTCCACATCTCCGCCGTCGAACGTTCCGGCCTGACCGGCCTTTCGGACGCCCAGAAAGTAACATTCGACGTGGAAACCGGCCGCGATGGCCGCGAAAGCGCGACCAATCTCGCGCTCGCCTGAACACAACACCAGGGCACTCCGTGCGGAGTGCCCTGGCAACGTGATCGAACACCGTATCAGCACCGGAAATGCGACCTGCACGCGTATTCTGCCACGTGTAAAAAGCTGGTCTCGTGCACCCCGGCCCCACTACGGCGTTCCGCACGCAGCGGCTTTGAATTGAGGGCGTAGCTTGCGTCGTTTTCCGTACTTCGCATGGCTGCCTACTGGCCCACGACACTCAACCCAGAGGCTGCCTGCGCGATGGTGCTCGTCCCGAGCCATGCGACACCAGTCGTGCGTCTGTTAATGATCCGGCCGGCTTGCGAAACCTTGGTTTGCTTGAGCGACAAGCGACTTCGGAACTGACCCATGCGCGCGAGCGGCATGACTGAGGCAATTGAGGTGGCCGTGGGACACGCAGCTCCTGCCGGTCACCGTCTTAGGAGAACATCACCATGACGCGTTTCAACACGGAAGTCCGTACGGCCACCGGCCGCGAATTCTTCACGGACAAGAAGAAAAAGAGGGTTTCCGAGCGCTCGTCGGATACACCGTCCACGATCCAGTTGGGCGAACACGGCCGCTACCAGATCAAGTCCGGGCGCCTTTCCGGGGAATACGTGGCCAGGGCCTTTCCGAAACCGCCGACGAACGCGCGGGGGATGATCGCCGAAGCCAAAGGTGCCACGGAAGAGGCCGCCATCGCAGCGCTACACGACGTCATCGATGCGCGGGAAACGCGCAGGACCGACGAACGTCGGGCCGATCCGACATCAGGTCTCGCCATACCAAGCATTGAGGAGTTTTCCGAAGCGGTGGCCCAGGTTGCCCTTTCGCGCCCGCAACGCGCCATGCTGACCGCCCTGGCCCTGGCCGACGATGAAGGTTTGTCCGAGCCGCGTGTCGCGAGCGCGGCCGGTTACAAATCGAACGCTTCTGCCAATCGCGCACTCGCGTCGGCCGGACTGTTGATTGCCAGCTACCTTTCGCTCGAAGCAACTCCTGCCTCTGCTGCCAGCGACCACGACGGAACGATGTTTCTCGGGTACCGCGGCCGGCAAAGAAACGATGAAGACCCTGGAAACTGGATCCTTCACGCTGA
>JBCCCX010000409.1:0-2327 GCA_039033275.1 Pseudomonadota bacterium
TCGATCTGCTGCAACAGCCCGACCTTGTCGGCAAAGGCCGGGTCCTCCGTGGGGTCGATGTCGGGATAGAGCACGGCATTGGTGCGGCGGGGCGGGGCGCTCATCGTGCCGGCGTGGCCGGCCTTCACGAGCTGCACGGCGTCCGAGGCGCGGCGCAGCGACTCCGGCGACAGTTCGGAGGATTGCGCGAAACCCGACGCCTCGCCCGCCACGCAACGCAGGCCGAAGCCGCGCGACGTGTCGAAGCTGGCCGTCTTCAGCCGCCCGTCGTCGAAGGACAGCGCCTCGGAAGACGAACGCTCGACGAACAGCTCCCCGTCATCCGCGCCTGCCAGGGTCGTGTCCAGCACGGCGCGCGCGGCGGGCGCGTCCAGATCGCTGTCGTCGAATACGAAATCTGCCATTCATCGCTCCCGGTCTGCCGTCAGGCGCCCCATCTAGGGATGCGCGCGGCCGAACGCACGCTGAAATGTCGCCTCCCAGCCGCGAACCTGTCGCAGCTCGGGCCGGTCAGGTGCAAGAAAGTCACGCCAGGGGAGCGGGAATGCGGGCGACGGGGGTTTCCAGCGCGTTTGTCGGGGAGTAAGAGCGGCGCCAACCGCGTCGGCGGCCTCTGCGACAATCCGCGTCCACTCGGACCTTCGGATGCGGGGTCCGCGCGACTATATACACGACACGGGCGGGGCCTTCGCGGTGCCGTTCCCAGCTGAAGAAACGAGGAATAGATGCGCGCGATCAACGCCATGCGAGCCATGATCGGGGCGGGCCTGCTGGGCGCCGCCTCCGCCACCGCTTTCGCCCAGGACGCGCCGAGCGGCCTGAACGAGTATGGGCCGGAGCCGATGGGCTGGTTCCTGCAGGATGCGGCCACGCCGGTCATGGAAGAGCTGATCGTCGTGCACAATATCGTGCAGGTCATCATCACGCTGATCGTGCTGTTCGTCTTCTTCCTGATGGCCTACATCCTGATCCGCTTCCGCGAGAGCAAGAACCCGGTCCCGTCCAAGACGTCGCACAACACGCTGATCGAGATCGTCTGGACAGTCGTCCCGGTGATCCTGCTGGTCATCATCGCCATTCCGTCCATGAACCTGCTCTACAAGCAGGACCGGCTGCCGGAGACCGAACTGACGGTGAAGGCGGTCGGCAATACGTGGAACTGGCTCTATTCCTATCCGGACTATGAAAATGTCGAGGAATGGGTGTCCAACCCGCTCGACGAGACGCAGTCGCGCGAGGTCGGGCAGCCCTATCTGCTGGCGACGGACGCGCCGCTGGTCGTGCCGGTGAACACCAAGGTCAAAGTGCTGGTGACATCCATCAACAACATGCACAGCTGGGCCGTACCCTCCTTCGGTGTGAAGATGGACGCAGTGCCCGGCATCATCAACGAGACCTGGTTCGAGGTCTATGAGGAAGGCACCTATTACGGCCAGTGCTCCGAGATCTGCGGCATCCGCCACTATTACATGCCCATCGAGGTCAAGGCTGTCAGCCAAGCGGAATTCGCACGCTTCATCGCGGGCGGCGGCCAGCCCGAAGACAAGTTCGCGGCACTTGAAAATAACGGCGCGGGTGGCGGTTCCGCCATCGACGCAGCCAACGACTAGAACGAGGACAAGATAATGGTTGCCATACCCGGCGAAGACATTCCGGTCGTCCACACGCCTGCGGCCGACGACGAAAAGCCCGGCTTCTGGGCGCGGTGGTTCTATTCCACCAACCACAAGGACATCGGCATACTCTACCTTCTGTTCGGCATTCTGTCGGGCGTGATCGGGGGCTACCTGTCCTTCATGATGCGCATGGAGCTGGCCACGCCGGGCATCGACGTGTTCACCAACGCGCACACCTATCTGGTGTTCGTGACCATGCACGGGCTGATCATGATCTTCTTCATGGTGATGCCCGCGCTGATCGGCGGGTTCGGCAACTACTTCCTGCCCATCATGATCGGCGCGCCCGACATGGCGTTTCCGCGCATGAACAACCTGTCCTTCTGGCTGCTTCCCGTGGCGCTGATCTGCCTGTTGATCAGTTTCTTCGTGCCCGGCGCGGCGGAAGGCGACGGCTTTGGCGGCGCGTGGGTGATGTACCCGCCCCTGTCCACGACGGGTTCTCCCGGACCGGCCTTCGACTTCATCATTATCGGCCTGTTGGCGGCGGGTTTCTCGTCCATCTTCGGGGCGATCAACTTCATCACGACGATCCTGAACATGCGCGCACCAGGCATGACGATCCACAAAATGCCGCTCTTCGTATGGGCTATGCTCATCACGGCATTCCTGCTGGTTCTGTCTCTGCCGGTTCTCGCTGGCGCGCTCACA
>JBCCCX010000410.1:0-2321 GCA_039033275.1 Pseudomonadota bacterium
AAATAATAATACCACAGGGAATCACAATGTTGCAATTGGAAACTGGAGTATGTTTTTAAATACCAGTGGATCTGCGAATGTGGCTGTTGGTAGTAGTAGTGGCTATGGTTTGTCAGGAAGAAAGTGCCGAGTTCCTCCTCCATCATTGCGTCGAAGTCCGGCAGTCCGGCGAAGAAGGCGTAGCAATGCGCACCGGGCAGACGGTCCACGCGACGCGCCTCGCAAAGCCGGTCCAGCCCGCCGCCCGTGCCGCAATCGCCGAAGGCCAGGACCGTCCGGTCGTACCGGCCCGACGTTTCGTCGAGGATCGTTTCGATGGCCGGCACGATCTCCTGCGGCCGGTTGTGCAGGGTTGCGGGCACGCAACGCAGGTCAAAGGCCGGGAGCTGGCCGCTGACCGCCCTCACCTCGCGCGCCAGCGCGCCGCAGGCTATGATCAACACCGTCACCGGTTAACGCCGACGATGGTCTTGGCGAGTTCGGCGGTCGTCGCCGCGTCGGGTCCGTAGGCATGGGCGTTGATGGCGTCGGCGAATTCCTGGTTGACCGGCGCGCCGCCCACCATGACCGGCAAGTCCTTGAGCATGTTGCGCTTTTCCAGATCCTCGATGACCACGCCCATATAGGGCATTGTCGTCGTCAGCAGCGCGCTCATGCCCAGAATGTGCGGGTCATGTTTGTCGATGGCCTCCAGGAATTCGTCCAGCGACGTGTTGATGCCCAGATCGAACACTTCGAAGCCCGCCCCTTCCAGCATCATGCCGACCAGGTTTTTGCCGATATCGTGAATGTCGCCCTTCACCGTGCCGATGACGACGCGGCCCGTAGAAACCTGCGCGTCGGACGCCGCCAGGATCGGACGAAGCAGCTCCATCCCGCCCTTCATGGCGTTGGCGGCGGACAGCACTTCGGGCACGAACAATATGCCGTCGGCGAAGTCGAGACCCACGATGCGCATGGCCTCCACGAGGCTTTCGGACAAGATGCGGTTGGCGTCCCAGCCCCGGTCCAGCAGGATCTGGGTGCCTTCCGTGATTTCCGGACCCATGCCATCATACAGGTCGTCCTTCATCTGCTCCACGAGGTCGTCGTCGGACAGGTCGGCCAGGATGAGTTCGGGTTCGTCGGACATGGCGCAGCCTCTAGGCGAGACGCGTCTGGAAGTCGATATAAAAAAACCTTTATATGGTTGGTCCGCGCGGCTAAGAGAGTGGATGGACTACGATAAGGACGCACCGTTCGAGGTCGCCCGCTACCGGGACATGCAAAAGGCCCTGCCCGGTGCGGAAGCACTTTATGCGCTGGTCCAGTCCGCCGTCGAGGTGGCGCGTCCCGAGGGCGGGCGCGTTCTGGTCGTCGGCGCTGGCGGCGGACGCGAAATCGAACGGCTGGGCGGTTCCGATATTGATTACGATATCGTCGGCGTGGACCCGTCGGCGGACATGCTCAGCATTGCCCAATACTATAGGCAGACCCTTGAGCGACCAGAACAGGTGAAGATCGTGCAGGGGACCATCAACGATGTTGGGGACGCAGCAGCCTTCGACGCCGCCACCTCGCTCCTGGTGATGCACTTTTTACCTGATGACGACACACACGGTGGCAAAAGGGCATATCTGCGCGAAATCCGTAAACGGCTGAAGCCCGGCGCATTGCTCGTCCATGCGGATGTCTGCCTGGATGTGCAGTTCGACCGCTATGAACCTCTCTTCCTCCGACAAGCCGCGCTTCAAGGACTCGGTGCAGATGACGTCGGAAGCGCGCCGGATCATATTCGCGGCATGCCCGTCGTTGCGCCGGGCCGCGTCGAGCTTCTGTTGGGCGAGAGCGGTTTCGAAGCCGTCTTCCCGCTGTTCCAATCCCTGTGGTATCGCGTTTGGTGCGCGACCGCAGCAAGCTGAGAGCTGACATGGCCAACGACATGACCCCCGAAGAGATCGCCGCGCTGGAGCCGGTGGACAGTCCTTGCGTCCTGATCTGCGCGATGGACAAGGAAAGCGGCTTTTGCTTCGGCTGCGGCCGGACGACGGACGAAATCGCCTACTGGTCCCTGCGCACCAAAGCGGAGCGCGACGCCATCATGGCCGAACTGCCGGCCCGTCTGCCGCCGCTCAAAGAGAAATTGGCTGAACGCCGCGCGAAACGGCGGACGAACCGGCGGCGGAGTTAGGGTCGGTCTCGGCTGTATGAGCGGGCGTTGGACACTCAGCCACCCTCGCCCCTTCTTACCTGCCCCGCCCCGCATTTATTGAGCCTGCAGCCAATTCTGGCCCCGTCCCCGGCATTCATTGCCGGGGTCTGCCGTCGAAGGCTTCCCCACA
>JBCCCX010000411.1:0-2307 GCA_039033275.1 Pseudomonadota bacterium
TCAACAATGCCGGCAATGACGACCGCAAGCCCGCCGCCGACGTCACGCCCGCCGACTGGGACGACCGGATGGCGGTGAACCTGCGCCACCAGTTCTTCGCCTCGCAAGCGGTGTTGCCCGACCTCGCGCAGACGGGCGGCGCGATCGTCAACATGGGTTCCAATAGCTGGATGCAGGGCGCGGCCGGCTTGATCTGCTACACGACCGCGAAATCTGCCATCCAGGGGCTGACCCGCTCGCTTGCCCGCGAGGTCGGGCCGCAGGGCGTGCGCGTCAATTCCATCGCGCCGGGCTGGATCCTGACCGAGCGCCAGGTGGCCCGGGCGAAGCGGATCTACGCCGATAAGTTCGACGACTATCTGAGCCGGCAGTGCCTGAAGGCCTTCCTGCTGCCGCCGGACGTGGCCCGCATGGCGCTGTTCCTGGCCGCCGATGACAGCCGGATGATCACCGGCCAGACCTTCGTGGTCGATGGGGGCGTGGTCTGATGCAGAACGACGCGCGGCCCGATATCCTGTTCCTGATGCCGGACCAGTTGCGGCCCGATTTCCTTAGCTGCTACGGCGCGGACTTCGTCCAGACGCCGAATATCGACGCGCTGGCCGCAGCCGGCACGCGCTACGAGACCTGCATCTCGCCCTCGCCGATCTGCGTACCGGCCCGGGCGAGCCTGCTGACCGGCCAGTCCGCGCAGGCCTGCGGCGTGCTCGACAACCTGCACTGGCCGCGCCCGGACCGCGCGCGGATGGGCGTCCAGACCTGGCCGGAGCGGCTGGCCGCGGCCGGCTATCACACCGCCGCGATCGGCAAGATGCATTTCTACCCCTGGGACGCTTCGGAAGGCTTTGCCCAACGCATCATCGCCGAGGACAAGCGGCATCTCCATATCGACGACGATTATGCCGCCGCCCTGCGCGCCGCCGGCCTCGCCAAACGCCATGCCGGTACCCATCCGGGCTATCATGCGGCCAAGGGCGCCTATACCGACGACACGCGGCCCGGCGCGCTGGAGGTCGACCGCTGGGTGGCGACCCAAGCGGCGCAGGCGCTCCTCGATGCGCCCGCCGACCGTCCACTGGCCATGATGGTCGGCTTTCCAGGGCCGCACTGCCCCTACGATCCACCATCCGAAGCGCTGGCGCGAATCGACCCGGGAGCGCTGCCCAAGCCGCACCCGCCGACGCCCGAGAGCGAACGGCACCGCGATGCGTTCGTCGCCTCCTACCGCCGGGCCTGGGCCGATCTCGACTATGCCGAGCTGGACGCCGACCAGATCCGGGGCCTGCGCCATCACTACGCCGCGCTGGTCGAGCGGCTCGACGCGGATGTCGGCCTCATCCTCGACGCGCTGGATCACAGCGGCCGGGCGAAGCGGACGATCGTCGTCTTCGCCTCCGACCATGGCGACTATCTCGGTGACTTCGGGCTGGTGGGCAAGACGACCTTCCACGAGCCCTCGATCCGCGTGCCGCTGATCGTGCGCGACCCGCGCGCAAAGGTGATTGGCGGCGTGTCCGATCAGCTGGCGACGCTGCCCGACCTTCATCCGACCTTCCTCGATTGGGCCGGGCTGGTGCCGCCCGCCTATTGCGACGGCACCGTGCTCGGCCGCGCCGACCCGGAGCGGATCGTGACCGGCGTGACGGCGCATGGCGTCATGGCCCGGGACGCGGCGTGGAAGCTGGTGCGCTATCGGAACGGTACGGAAGCTCTGTTCCACCTGCCCGACGAGACGACGGACCGGATGCAGGAGGCGCCGAAGGTGCGCGCCCGGCTCGACCAGGCGCTCACCACCGATCTCCTGCGCGGTTTCCTGGCGGCCCACGCCGACAAGCGCGTCGCCGAAGCGCAGGCCCCGGAAGGGCATGCCTTTCACAGGCGTGGCTGGCAGCGTCCGTACCCGGCAGCGGTCAAACCGCACAGTTGAAACTCTGTTCCAACACCCTTGATCTCAGTAGACGTATCGCGTAGTGATCTTTGAAACAGAGTTCCAAGCTTTGGTCCACTAGGGAGGAAGATCGATGTCAATTCTGCGAAACGTCAGTGCCGCGCTGCTGGCCACGACGCTTACCATTACGGTGGCGACCGCCATGGCGGACGAGGTCGAGTTCATGAACTGGACCTATACCGAGGATTCCGGCCGCGACCTGATGCAGGGCCTGATGGACGATTTCACGGGCAAGACCGGGCACGCGGTCGCGCCGATCGGTTATGCTTGGAAGGACATCAATAAGAACGCCTTCCTACGCGCCCGCACCAACACGCTGCCGGACGTCATGCAGGTGCAGGGCCGCTTCCTGCCGACGA
>JBCCCX010000412.1:0-2290 GCA_039033275.1 Pseudomonadota bacterium
GCCCATGTCGGTCGCCAGCGTTGGCTGGTACCCCACCGCCGAAGGAATACGGCCCAACAGGGCGGACACTTCGGAACCAGCTTGGGTAAAACGGAAGATGTTGTCGACAAAGAACAGAACGTCAGTACCGGACGCATCGCGGAACTGCTCGGCCAGTGTCAGACCGGTCAGGGCCACACGTGCACGCGCTCCGGGAGGTTCGTTCATCTGGCCGTAGACCAGAGCCACTTGGCTTTCTTCCAGATTGTCAGGCTTGATCACGTTGGATTCGATCATCTCGTGGTAGAGGTCATTCCCTTCACGGGTCCGCTCCCCCACACCGGCGAAGACCGAAAAGCCCGAGTGCACCTTGGCGATGTTGTTGATCAACTCCATGATCAGAACCGTCTTGCCCACACCGGCACCACCGAAGAGGCCGATCTTGCCGCCCTTGGAGTAAGGCGCGAGCAGATCCACAACCTTGATGCCGGTGACAAGGATTTCGGACTCGGTCGACTGGTCGTTGAACTCGGGCGCGGGCTGGTGAATGGCGCGGCTTTCGTCCGCTTCCACCGGGCCACCTTCGTCCACAGGCTCGCCCACGACGTTCAGGATACGGCCAAGCGTCGCGTTGCCGACCGGCACGCTGATCGGACCGCCGGTGTCGGTGACAGCCTGACCGCGCACGAGGCCTTCGGTCGCGTCCATTGCGATGGTCCGCACCGTGCCTTCGCCAAGGTGCTGCGCAACCTCAAGTACCAGCCGCTTGCCGTTGTTGTCCGTTTCCAGAGCGTTCAGAATCTCGGGCAGGTGGTCGTCGAACTGCACGTCGCAGACCGCGCCGATAACTTGGGTGATTTTCCCGACTGCATTAGCCATGTGTCGTATCTCCGGGTTGTCTTAGAGCGCTTCGGCGCCCGAGATGATTTCGATCAGCTCGCTGGTGATGACGGCCTGACGCGAACGGTTGTATTCGATGGTCAGCCGCTCGATCATGTCACCTGCGTTGCGGGTGGCGTTGTCCATCGCGGACATCCGGGCCCCCTGCTCCGAGGCGCCGTTTTCCAGAAGCGCGGTAAAGATTTGCGTGGCGACGCCGCGCGGCAGAAGGTCTTCCAGCACGGCCTCTTCCGACGGCTCGTAGTCGTAGGGCGTATCTTCGCTGGCGCCCTCTTCCGGCGCATCGAAGCTCGCCGGAATGACCTGCGTCGCGGTCGGGATCTGGCTGATCACCGATTGGAAGCGGTTGAAGAAGATCGTGCAGACGTCGAATTCCCCAGCGTCGAAACGGCCCAGAATATCCGACGCGATGTCAGCCGCGTTGGCATAACCGATCCGCTTCACTTCGCTCAGGTCCACATGGCCGATCAGGTTCGCCTCGTAATCGCGCTTGATCTGCTCCCGGCCCTTTTTGCCGACGGTCAGGATTTTGACGGTCTTTCCGTCGGCCAGAAGCTCCTGAATGCGCTGCCGTGCCAGACGCACAATTGTCGAATTGAAGCCCCCGCAAAGGCCCCTCTCCGCCGTCATGACGACCAGCAGATGCACATCGTCCTTGCCGGTGCCCGCCAACAACTTCGGCGCGCCTTCGGAATTGCCGACGGCCGCGGCGAGGCCGCCCATGACAGCCTCCATCCGTTCCGCGTAGGGCCGTGCCATCTCCGCCGCTTCCTGCGCGCGGCGCAGTTTCGCAGCGGCGACCAGTTGCATCGCCTTGGTGATCTTGCGGGTCGATTTGACCGACTCGATCCTGATTTTCAGGTCCTTGAGACTTGGCATGCTCGGGGCCCTTTACGCGAAATCGGCGGCGAATTCTTCGACGGCGGCTTTCAGTTTGTCGGCATCGGCGCCCTTGATCTTCGGATCGTCGTTGGTGATCCAGTCAAGAACGTCCTGCTTCTTCGACCGCATGAAGGTCAGCAGACCTTCTTCGAAACGGCCCACGTCCGAGACGTCGATCTTGTCGAGGTAGCCGTTGGTGCCGGCGAAGATCATGGTGACGATCTCCGCATTGGTGAGTGGCGAATACTGCGGCTGCTTCATCATCTCCGTCAGGCGCGCGCCACGGGCCAAGAGCTGCTGCGTGGAGGCGTCGAGGTCGGAGCCAAACTGCGCGAACGCGGCCATCTCACGATACTGAGCCAGCGACAGTTTCACCGGACCGGCGACCGACGACATCGCATCGGTCTGAGCGGAGGAGCCAACGCGCGACACCGACAGACCGGTGTTCACGGCCGGACGGATGCCCTGGTAGAACAATTCCGTTTCGAGGAAGATCTGGCCGTCGGTGATCGAAATCACGTTTGTCGGA
>JBCCCX010000413.1:0-2268 GCA_039033275.1 Pseudomonadota bacterium
ACTTATCCCGCCCCGGACTCGCGCGCGCCGTTGCCGGGCGGGCCAAGCTCGTCTATGGGGCGGCACCTCACCCACGGGAGCGAGAGGGCCGCCAGCCTTACGCAAGCAGATATGAGCCGCCGCAAGCAGATCTACGAAGGCAAGGCCAAGATTCTCTATGAGGGTCCGGAGCCTGGCACGCTCGTCCAGTACTTCAAGGACGACGCGACCGCCTTCAATGCCGAGAAGAAAGCCGTGCTGGACGGCAAGGGCGTGCTCAACAACCGCATTAGCGAATTCGTCATGATGCGGCTGATGGAGATCGGCATCCCGACCCATTTCATTCGCCGCCTCAACATGCGCGAACAGCTCATTAAGCGGGTGGAGATCATTCCGCTGGAAGTCATCTGCCGCAACGTGGCGGCCGGCACCATGGCCAAGCGGCTGGGCATGGAGGAAGGCGAAAAGCTGCCACGCTCCGTGGTCGAGTTCTGCCTGAAGCGCGACGATCTGGGCGACCCGTTGATCGCAGAGGAACACATTTACGCATTCGGCTGGGCCAGCCAGGGCGAGCTGGACGAGATCATCGCCATGACGCTGCGCATCAACGACTATCTCCAGGGCATGTTCGCGGGCATCGGCATCAAGCTGATCGACTTCAAGCTGGAATTCGGCCGGCTGGAGCATCCGGACGGGATGGGCGGGCACATGATCGTGCTGGCCGACGAAATCAGCCCCGACAGCTGCCGCCTGTGGGATCGGGAAACCGACAAGAAGCTCGACAAGGACCGGTTCCGCCGCGACCTCGGCGAGGTCACGGAAGCCTACCAGGAAGTCGCCACGCGCCTCGGCATCTTGAAGCCTAACCCCTCGCCCGCCAACATCTCCGTCATCTCCTCCAACGACTGACCTCGGAAGACCTGCTCATGATCGCTCGTGTCTATGTCGGCCTCAAGCCCGGCGTGCTGGACCCGCAGGGCCGCGCCATCGCCGCCTCGCTTAACGATCTCGGCTTCGAGGAAGTCCAGGACGCCAAACAGGGCAAGGTAATCGAGCTGACCCTCGCGGATGGCGATGCCGATGCGGCGCAGGCCCGGGTCAAGGAGATGTGCGAAGCGCTGCTCGCCAATACGGTGATCGAAAGCTACCGCATCGAGCTCGACGCGCCGGCCGCCGCCCCTGCTCAGGCCAAATAGGGGCGACCGTGCAGACCGCCGTCATCGTCTTTCCCGCGTCCAACTGCGACCGGGACGCCGCCATCGCTCTGGAGCGGGCCACGGGCAAGCCTCCGCGCATGGTTTGGCACAAGGAGACGTCCATCCCGGACGATGTGCGCTTCGTCGTCCTGCCGGGTGGCTTCTCCTATGGTGACTACCTACGCTCCGGGGCCATCGCCGCCAACTCCCCGGTCCTGCAGGATCTGAAGCGCAAGGCAGACGGCGGCCTGCCCGTGCTGGGCATATGCAACGGCTTCCAGATTCTGACGGAAGCCGGCATGCTGCCCGGCGCTCTGATGCGCAACGTTAACCAGAAATTCGTCTGCCGGGTCAGCCGCCTGCGCCTGGCCAATGCGCAGACCCGCTTCACCCGACTCTACGACGCCAAGCACGAAATCGACATTCCGGTCGCGCATCATGACGGCAACTATTTTGCGGACGACGAAACGCTGCGCCGTATCGAGGGAGGCGGCCAGGTCGTATTCCGCTACAGCCAGAACCCGAACGGCTCGCGCAACGACATTGCAGGCATCGTCAATGCGGACGGCAACGTGCTGGGCATGATGCCCCACCCCGAACGCGCCGTCGACCCGGTCCATGGCGGCACGGACGGCAAAGCCTTGTTCCAATCCATTCTGGGGTCGCTTTAGATGGCCGGCAAGACAGAGACCGAACAGGCGATCACGCCCGAGATCGTGGCCGAACACGGTCTGTCCGACGACGAATACAAGATCGTGCTGGACCGGCTGGGACGCGAGCCGAACCTGACGGAACTCGGTATCTTCTCCGTCATGTGGAGCGAGCATTGCTCCTATAAGAGCTCGCGCCGCCATCTCGCCAAGTTCCTGACGGCGAGCGAGCGCGTCATCCAAGGCCCTGGCGAAAATGCGGGCGTGATCGACATCGGCGATGGCGACGCCATCATTTTCAAGATGGAAAGCCATAACCACCCCTCTTACATCGAGCCTTATCAGGGGGCTGCGACGGGTGTCGGTGGTATCATGCGCGATGTCTTCACCATGGGCGCGCGTCCGATTGCGCTGATGAATGCGCTGCGCTTCGGTGAGCCAAA
>JBCCCX010000414.1:0-2255 GCA_039033275.1 Pseudomonadota bacterium
ACGATACTCCCATTTTGGGGTTAATCCTATATCGGGAGTAGCTGGTCCTGTCGAGAGGGCGGACAGGGCAGTTGGCAGGAACACTTCATACAAAAGCTTACAGGGACGTTGTGCGATTTCTGATCGAGCTTCGCGCTCGCGCGGGTCTATCGCAGGCAGACCTTGCAAAACGTCTGGCGAAACCGCCGTCTTTCGTCGGGAAATATGAAACTTGTGAGCGGCGGCTCGACGTCATCGAGTTTTTAGTTTTGCTTCGCACGCTGAACTCGAGCTTTGAAGAGTTCCAGCGAGAGACCAAGGTTCAGGTCCCGGATTCGCTTTGAAGCTCCTGTGCCTCATGACACTGCAGGTTAGCGCAGGGAAGTGGGA
This sequence comes from Pseudomonadota bacterium, assembly GCA_039033275.1. GTDB lineage: Bacteria > Pseudomonadota > Alphaproteobacteria > Caulobacterales > Maricaulaceae > Litorimonas. The sequence continues at coordinate 370 of JBCCCX010000414.1, forward strand.
GAATTTTTGATTTTTCTAGACGTTTTCTAGTGGCAATACGTGTGTCTGATAAGCGGCGAATTGTGCAGAGCACCTGCGCAGCCGATGCAGCACGGGGCGATTGCAGGGGTTCAGGGCAGGCTCCGCAAGCGGAAAGGTGCGCCCAACTCGCGCCACCGTACGGTTGTGAAAGGATCCCGGCGGGTCGTGAAAGTGCGGCAAGGACACAGGCGTGATCACGCGCGCCCAGAGATCGAACGACATGGGTCGCCCTGCGACGGTTGTGCCGGCGTTTGCCAAAAAGCCACGCTCCTCGTTGCCAATAACGTCGCCACGGCGCGGGTCGCGCCGGTGTGGATCAGGGTTTGACGTTTCATGGGGCAATCTCTTCGAGTTTTGGACGTCCCTCTTCGGGCTGAAGGGTCCCGCGGGCATGTCCGCGGGATCTTTCGCTACTCATCCGCCACGCTTGGTGTCGTGTCGGCGAGGAAGTCGTCGATGATCTGGGCAACGTGCTCTGGCCACTGGTGATGAGGCGCGTGGCCGGCCATCGGATACACCGCAAGCCGGGTGTCCGGAATCTCGCGGTTCAGGAGGAAGGCCCCTAGGACAGGAAAGAACGGGTCGCGATCGCCGGCCACGATCAGCGTCGGGGTCTCAATTGCGGCCAAACGTTCGAACGCACCGTCTCCGCCTCCCAGCCATGCCCCGATCGCGGCGCCTTGCACCTGCATTACCTCGGGTGTGGTCGGCGGCTCGGCGTTCGGATCGCGCTCGGCGTCGATGCGCGCCATGGAGGCCTCTGCAGGCGCGAGGCTGGACGGGGCATCGGCGAAGAAGAGATGCTCGCGTTCCTCGGCGCCATAGGTGGGCCTGGTCGCGACCTCGAACACGCCCTCCTCCGGGGCGGGTGTCTCCGCGCTCCCTGCAGGGCCCGTGCCGACGAGGATCAGCCGGTCCACCAACTCAGGATGGCGCATGGCGAGTTCCTGGACGACGAATCCGCCCATCGACCAACCGAGAACGTCGACCTCTACATGGCCGAGGGCCCCGACGAACGCGGCCATGTCGTCGGCCATGCCAGCGATGCTGGTCGGCACCTCGCCCGTGGAGGAGGACACCCCGGCGCCGTCGAACACGACGACCGGACGCGTCTCGGCGAGAGCGTCGAGGAAGGCTGGATCCCAGTCGTCCATCGTGCCTCGGAAGCGTTGGGAGAGGACCAGCGGCGTTCCGGTTTCGGTGCCGTGCGCGCGATAGGCGTATCGCACATCGTCGCCCTCGACGAAGCGGGTCTCCGGAGTGTTGGCCTGGGCCGTTGCGGGGAGGCACGCGGTGACCGCAAGGAGCACCGCGAAGAACAAGCGATGTTTCATTTCGGTTTCCCAGAGCCCGAGGCGCGATGTGCCACTGGCGCTGCTGGCCCGCTTCTCACCGAGATGATTGCCTACGGCTTGGTCCGGGGATGGGGTAATGTGAATGTCGTCATACATGAGGGGTCACCTTCGATGTCATAGTTTGTGTTCAGTACCATTTGGTAATATAATTCTCCGAACAACTGCACAAGGAATAAATACCAAATGGTAACAAAAACCTTAGATCAACGGTCGAAGGCTCGCGGACGCCCACGACAGTTCGACGAGGACGACGTCCTCGACCGGGCCGTGGACCTGCTTTGGCGCGCCGGGCCGACGGCAGTGTCACTCAACGAGCTCGCCGCCGAACTGGGCCTCGCGAAGCCGGCGCTCGCACGGACCTTCGGCAGCAAGGACGACCTGCTGGCCGCGGTGCTGTGCCGGTATCGCGACCGGGTCGAGGCCGGCCTCTGGGAGGTTCTGGCGGACGCCGAGAGACCTGAGGAGGTTGCCCGAGCCTACCTGCGCCACTTCGCCGAGGGGCTGGCCGCC
>JBCCCX010000415.1:0-2250 GCA_039033275.1 Pseudomonadota bacterium
AGGAGCTCGCCGCGGCGATGAACGAAGCCGAAGCCCGCTTCGAGGGTCGCGAGGTTCCGCGTCCCCCGCACTGGTATGGCTACCGCGTCGTGCCGGATCAGATCGAGTTCTGGCAAGACGGGGCCTTCCGCCTGCACGACCGCATTCTGTTCACACGCGCCGGCAAGGATTGGTCGAAGACTCGTCTTTATCCCTAAAGGCGGCTAAGCGCGCGCCATGACGAACCCGAAGCCCCCGAGTGATAAGCCCGAAATCCCCGTCACGCCGGACCACGATCCCGTCGTCACGGATACGCCAGTTCCAGGCGTAAAACCCGCCGCACAACGGGATCCGGTCATGGTACGGCTGCGGCGCTGGGTCCTGCGGATCACCTTGGCTCTGGCGGTGATCTCTCCGCTGGTCTTCATGCTGGCGGGACTGGGTTCCAGATTGGGTCTCTGGTCGTGGCAGTTCGGGCTGGGAACACTTACGCGCGAGGTCGGACCGATGCTGCTCTTCGCCACGCTCATCATGGGCGGCGTGTCGCTGCTGGCCTGGTTCTTCATCAAGCCGCGCCGCAAGCCGCTCTGGGGCCTCGTCGTGTCAGCCCTGGCCGTCCTCGTGCCGGTGGCGGGCCTGGTGCAGCTCAATGCGGTTCGGGCCACGGCGGCCTCTCTGCCATTCATCCACGACATCACGACGGACACGCAGGACCCGCCGAGCTTCGGCGCGACCATCATGGCCGAGCGCGATGCCACGCCCGGCGTCAACACGGTCGCCTATGCCGGCAAGCGCGTGCGCGGTGAAGGCACGCCGCTCGTGTCCGCCCTGCAGACGCAGGCCTATCCGGAAATCCGCACACTGGTGCTGTCGGAACAACCCGGCGTGGTCTTCGGCCGTGCCGAGCAGGCCGCGCGCGATCTGGGTTGGGCGATAAAGGAAAGCGATGCGGAGGCCGGTCGCATCGACGCGACGGACACGACGTTCTGGTACGGGTTCAAGGATGATGTCACCATCCGCCTCCGCCCGGCACAGGGCGGCGGCACGCGCCTTGACGTGCGTTCCGTCAGCCGCGTTGGCGGCTCAGACCTTGGCGCGAACGCCGCGCGGATCGGCGCGTTCCTGGACGCTATGGCGGAGTAGGCCGCTTTAGGCAGCCAGCGTGTTCTAGGCCGGCAGCCTGTATTCCCGCCTCAGCCCGTCCGGGCCGTCGGCCGTGACCCGGCCCGTCTTGCGCATATGGATCAGATGACTCAGCACGCTGTGCGCGGCCGCAGGATGGAGCCGCTTGTCCACCGCCTTGTAAAGCTCGGCCACAATGTCCCCAATACCGTTCAGGCCGGAATCGATGGCCGCGATGATCTGCGCCTCGCGCGCCATGCGGTGGTCGATATAGGCTTGGACGAAAGGCCGGACGTCGTGAATGGCGGGCCCGTGCGTGGGCCGGATCACGTCGAAGTCCATATCGAGGATGCGGTTTAGCGAGGCGAGATAATCGCCCATGTCGCCGTCCGGCGGCGACACGACGGATGTCGACCAGCCCATGATATGGTCGCCGGAGAACAGGCAGTTCTCCTCCGACAGCGCAAAGCAGAGATGGTTGGATGTGTGGCCCGGCGTGTGGATTGCGCTCAGCGTCCAATCCGGGCCCTCGAAGACTTCGCCGTCGCGGATTTCCACATCCGGCTTGAAGGACAAGTCGTCGCCCGCTTCCAACCGGATCTCGCCCCCCTGGGGCGGCACAGGCTGCGTGCCGTAGCCATAGACCTTGCATCCATGTTTGGCGGCCAGCGGGGCGGCCAACGGGCTGTGGTCGATATGGTGATGGGTGACGAGGACGTGACTGACACGCTTGCCGTCCAGCGCGCGGTCCAGCGCTTCGGCGTGATTCTCCGTGGTCGGGCCGGGATCGATGACACAGACCGAATCGCCGCCGCCCACAATGTAGACGCCCGTGCCTGTATAGGTGAACGGTCCGGGATTGTCCGCGATCACCCGCTCCACCAAGGGGCTCAGCCGGTCGGCTTTGCCGTATTCAAACGTGAAATCTCTGACGAAGGGGATGGCCATGTGTTGTCGGTGAGGCTGCCAATGCGCCCCGGAGTCCCTGCTGCGGCCCGTCGGTTAAGTGGATGGGGGAGGGGCCGTCCTTCCCGTTACGTTAGAACTTTTTGTAACCCGCTGAGAATTTCAGCTTCATAAAGATTAGGGGTTATGAGCAAAGCTTGAGGAATTAACTGCTCTTTTAAAGCTGCGATCGCCTGATCGTCA
>JBCCCX010000416.1:0-2249 GCA_039033275.1 Pseudomonadota bacterium
CAGCTACAACCTGCGCACGCGGAATCGGGCCACGCTCGTGGGCGAAACCACGCGAGGCGGAGCGAATCCGGGGCGTGTCTTCCCGATCGACGATCGGTTCGAGATCATCATTCCAATCGGCCGTGCGATCAATCCCGTGACCGGAACCAATTGGGAAGGTACGGGCGTTCTGCCGCACGTTGAGGCGCCGTCGGACGATGCACTTGAACGTGCGCTCGCGCTTGCCCGAACTGCCGCCCAAGCACACCGTGATACCGAGATCGGACACTGGGTCGCCTTCTAAAGGAAGTACAGCATGACAGCCACTACGGCATTCACGCAGAAATTCTTCGTCTCATCTCCCTGACCGGCTGCAGGCGTGGCGAGATCATCGGTCTGCGGTGGAGCGAGGTCGACATCGAAGGCAGCTGCCTGCGATTGAAAGACAGCAAAGAAGGAGCGTCCGTGCGACCAGTCGGCTTACCGGTCATCGACTATCTTGAGGCCGCGCGCCTGAAGCGGGACGGAACCTTCGTCTTTCCTGGTCAGGGCGAGGACAACGCCGTCGGGAACTTCCCGCAGAGTTGGAAAAAGCTGTTCGCCGACACGCCTCTTTGGGATGTGACGCCGCATGTCCTAAGGCACAGCTTCGCGAGCATCGCCAACGACCTCGGCTTCACCGAAATCACGATCGCTGCGCTGATCGGACACGCCAAAGGCTCCGTTACGAGCAAATACGTTCACACGCTCGACTCGACCCTGATCATGGCCGCCGACACCGTGTCGGGGTACGTGAAGGCCCTCTTCGAAGGGGTCGAGTTCAGGCGGAACACCTACACGCTGGACCGTCAGACGCGGCGGAGCGCAATCAACGATATGCTGATCGAGGCACGACCGTGCACTTAGTGGCGCTATCGATCACGATCCTTCGGTCCGCTAACCGTCAAATCTGACAGCTAATCCGCATTTAGGCGTCAAATCTGAATGTTAGTGACCGCCTATCAAACAAGAGTTCCCTCGGCGTGGTTTGCAACCTTTCGCATCGATAGCCCTACATACTGGACAAACTGAACATTATGCCTATATGATGTAGTCCACACGGAGACGAGTTAGAGAAATGGCAGAAACAGTAACAAAACAGCAGGATAGCGCCTTCCAGGTCAAGGGCCTCAGCGGCCTCTCACGGACCGCCACACGCTTCCTCAAACAGCACCCCAACCGGGCGGAGCTTGCCGTAAAGGTCGCCTTGGAGACCGCGGCGAGCCAATTCGACGAGTCCGCGAACACCGAAGGCGTGCCCGACGCGCTCAAGCCCTTCGTGGTCGTCAAGCCGCGCGGCACCGAGTTGATCGGGGTTTCAGAAGCGGCCTCCCGGCTGAATGTCTCGCGGACCACCGTCTATGATTGGGCTGAGAAGGGCACGCTTCTCGCTTGGCGGGGAACCAAGCGGGGCCTGACGATCCCGGCGGAACAAATCCTCGGCGAAGGCCGCGTCGTTGAAGGGATCGACAGAGTGGTCGACATCATCGGGGATCCTGAGCTTACTTGGGATTTCTTAAGCGTCGAAGGGCCGTTCGCCGACCGGACCGCTCGTCCGATCAATATGCTGAAAGACGGTCGACTAGAAGAAGTGCTTGGTTCCGCAGCGTCTTACGGCACTGCCACCACGTGACGAAAACCGCCTATTCGAAAGACCGGGTGGGAGCCGTTCTGACTAAGATCAAGTTCCAATCCAGCTATCGCATATTCCCAACTCGCCATGCGAAGACTCCTCTCGGAACAGCTCCCGCAGATTCTCGCTTCTGCGCCACCCACTCAGGATTTACGGTTCTCTATGCCTCGCCCGATTTTGCAACGGCGTTCATCGAGGTGGTGGTGCGCGACCGCTTCGCTCGGACGAAGGTTCGCGAGATCGGCCTCAAGGAAGTGACGCTCCGGTCCACCGCGCTCATCTCGTCGCAGCCGCGCACTAAGCTCTCGCTCGTTGATCTCCGCAAGGACGGCTGCACGCGCCTCGGCGCCCCGACGGACGCAGTCAACGCGCGCAACCACGCCGCCGGGCGTGCCCTCGGGCGCGACATTCACGACAATCATAAATACGTTGATGGAATAGTATTCTCGTCACGGCTCACCGGCGAGGATATCTTCGCAATCTTTGATCGAGCGGCCCCAAAACTAGCTTCGCGGAAATCTGAGAGCCTGGAAGAGCACGATGAACTGCCCGACGTGCTCAGACGCCACGACATAAAACTGATTGTCCGCAATTGATC
>JBCCCX010000417.1:0-2222 GCA_039033275.1 Pseudomonadota bacterium
ATTCCAGCGACAGGATGCCGATAATGAAGACGGGGATCAGGGCGATCCGCGACACCGTCAGCGCATTGGGGACCCAGTAAAGCGGATGCCGGTCGGCCAGGTCGAGCTCAGACATTGCCAAGTCCGGTCTCCGAGACGCTAGCGGCCCGTTTCCCCGTCAGAATCAGATAGCCCGACCAGATCGAGAACAGGGCCGCAATCCATAGGCAGACCTGCCCCGCGATCCAAACCGCCGGCGATCCGGAATTGTAAACGTCCATGGCGCGGTCCGTGCCCGCGCGCATTCGGTCGAGCCACTGCGTCACCCAGGGCGAGGCGACCAGCAGCAGCGTGCCGAGCATGGCGAAACCGCCCTTGGCATTGGAGAGCGGATTGTCCGGCCATCCGAAACGCGACAGCTCGTACCCCTTGACCAGACCGACCACGACTTCCCGCACGACGAGGACCGCTACGGGCACGAGATAGGCCCAGTGCAGCATGCCGTTGCGGGCAATGACAACCGTCAGCGCGACGAGCACGCCCGCGAACAGGATCGTGTCGGCGGCATCGTCCAGATAGCCGTAGCGCCGGGTCGTGCTGCGCGCCGAGCCGCCGAACCAATCGTCGAGAATGTCGGCAATAGCGGCGACGAGAAACAGGAAACTGGCCAGGATGGCGACCTGCGGATCGGGCCAGCCCCAGACGATCAACGCCATGATGACCGGCGTGACGACGATGCGCAGGATCGTCAGCGCATCGGCCAAGCCGCCCCCGACCGGATCGGGATCGGCCTGAGGCGGACGATCGCCGTTCAGGTCTTCATTCGTGGAAGTAGTCATGTATCGCTTGCGCCAGCTTTCGGCTGACACCCTCCACCCCCGCGAGTTCGTCGGCCGACGCGTTCTTCACGGCCTTGGCCGATCCGAAATGCGCCAGAAGGGCGCGTTTGCGCCCCGGTCCGACTCCGGGGATACCATCCAGAGGGTTGGCTTTCATGTCTTTTTTTCGACGCGCCCTGTGCGTGCCGATGGCGAAGCGGTGCGCTTCGTCGCGCAGGCGCTGCAAGTAGTACATGGCCGGGTTGCGCGGCGGCAGGGTAAACGGATCGCGCCCGTTCATGTAGAAGGTCTCGCGCCCCGCATTCCGGTCCGGCCCCTTGGCGATGGCGACGAGCGTGATGCGGCCCAGCACTCCGAGTTCGTCGAGCACGCCCGTCACGGCCGACAGCTGCCCCTTGCCGCCGTCGATCAGCACCAGGTCCGGCCATTCCAGCGTGTCGTCCTTGACCAAGCGCGAGAAACGCCGGTTCAGCACTTCGCGCATCATGCCGAAATCGTCGTTCCGAACCTCGGTCTCCTTGATATTGAAGGTCCGATAGTCGCGTTTGCGAAAACCCTCCGGCCCCGCCACGATGAAAGCGCCGATGGCGTTGCTGCCCTGATTGTGGCTGTTGTCATAGACCTCGATGCGGTTCGGCACCTGCTCCATGGCGAACAGCTCTCTGACCTCCTCCAACAGCTTGGCCTGGTTCTTGGTTTCGGCCATGCGGCGCCCGAAGGCTTCCTGGGCGTTGCGGCGGGCGGTCTCGAGAAGTTTCTTCTTCTCGCCGCGTTGCGGGACCGAGATCGCGATCTTCCGGTCGGCGCGCTCGGACAGGGCCTCTTGGATGAGGTCGTGGCTCGGCAGGGCGTGGGAGACGAAAATCTCCTTGGGGATCGGCTTGTCGGCGTAAAACTGCGCCACGAAGGCATCCAGTACTTCCTCCGGGCCCTGGTCCTTTTCGTGGCGCGGGAAATGGGCGCTGTTGCCCCAATTCTGCCCGGCACGGAAGAAGAAGACCTGCACGCAGCTCTGCCCCCCGGCCGTATGGACCGCGATCACGTCGCCGTCGCTGAAGGTCTGCGGGTTGATCTTGCCCAGATTGCCGCCCGTGATCCGGGCCAGCGCGTGGAGGCGGTCCCGCAACTCGGCCGCCTTTTCGAACCGCATGTCCTTGGACGCCGTTTCCATCTCGGCCTGCAGCCGCTGCCGCAGCGCGTCGGAGCGGCCTTTCAGGAAGTCCTCCGCATCGTCCACCAGCTTGTCGTAATCGTCCAGGCTGATGACGCCCGTGCAGGGCGCGGCGCAGCGCTTGATCTGATATTGCAGGCAAGGCCGCGTGCGGGACTCATAGATGCTGTCCGAACAATTGCGCAGCCGGAAGGCCCGCTGCAGCGTGTCGAGCGTCCGGTTCACCGCACCCG
>JBCCCX010000418.1:0-2222 GCA_039033275.1 Pseudomonadota bacterium
AATTCGGCCGCCTCAGACCCGTAGCGCTGCATCAGCCCTGTGCCGGTCCCAAGGAAGGCAGCGTAGGCGTCATAGACCAGGTCATAGTCCCGGTCCCGTTCGCGCGAGATTCCTGTCATGGGCCTGCTGCCCGACAAGCTCTTTGAGCTCTCGGGGAACGTGATGTACCCGGCCGAGATCCTTGCGCATGAAATGATCTCGATAGTGGAGATGGCCCTTAGCGACGCAACCACTGCTTGTATGAGCGAGTTCCAGGCGGCGGCGTTCGCAGAACCCTCCTTTCCAGCGGAGGTACGGGCCAGCTGGTTTGAGAGCTGGAACCTGGACACGTCGTTCGCGACGGGGATCACAGCAGAGCTGCAACGCCGCCGCACTGCGGAGTGGACGGGGCAGTCTCCTGGGCTGCGCAACCCGAAGCGCCCGCTGGAGCCTGACCACCCAGGAGACCGCCGTCCTCCCCCAAACCTGCGTGACGTGAACGACAGGGTCCCCGGCCGCTCCTTCTGCTGGCATCATTCGGCCATGGGGAGGTGCACGGCGAGCACGTGTGCCCACGAGCATCTACAGCGATTCCCGGCTAACCTAACCGGTCCTAATGCACTGCGCTTCGCCAAGTTCATCAACGGCCGCCTCCGCGAGAATGAGGCGGCCGTCCTACCCGAGGCGAAGGCCTTCGCCGCGAAGACGCTCCCGCCCAAGCTGAACGGGCGCCAGCGCGGCGACAGCTGACTACTTGCTACTGCTTTAGGCGTAGCACCGCCGCCCCCGTCTCCGTCAGCGACGGATCGTGCGGAGCACGAGCCCAGTACTGGTGACTTTACCAGCTGGGTGGGGGGCGGCGAGGACAGTAGTGTGGACGAGGACAGGGTAGAGACAGATTTAGCCGAGGTTCGAGAGTTTGGAGTGTGTGAGGTTCTACGGCGACGCCGCAGCGTGCTGCCGGGCCTGACCGAGTCGCAGTGGCGGGGGTTCGTGCATAGCTTCCCCGCCCTGCCGACCCTGCGTATGGAGTACGACCGCCTGCACCGCTACGCCGTCGAGGGCGTCCCGCCGCCGAAGCCGCCAGACCCTGCCAGCTTTTCGGTCCAGCGAGCCCGCGCCCTAAACCCGGCTTTGGTGGCCTTCCATGTCGGAAAACGCCTGAAAGCCGGCCGCTATGTGGTCCTACCGTCTGCCAGCCTGCCGGAAGTGCGCGCCCACTTCCCCATCCACGGGAATGGCGCGCACCATGCGCCCAAGAAAGGATCCAGCGAGGGCCGCTTCTGCGTGGATGCTTCGAATGCTGACAACCCTACTGCCTGGACCCCAAACATGGATTACAGCCGCGAGGACGCAGACGAGCTCTACGGGGCGTACAGTGACCCCGACACGCCGGCCGCGATTCGGTTCTTCTTCGACTCCGGAGGCGAGCGAGGTTGGCTGATCGGCAAGTCGGACGTCAAGAGCGCTTTCGAGCGCTTGCCTGCTTCAGACGCCCTGGCGTCCATCACGGCTATTGTGACCCGCGACTACCTGGCGCTCCCGGTAGCGCTCCCCTTCGGCCACGCGGTATGCCCGCATGCATTCCTCAACGTGGCGCGCGTGGTTCAGGCGTGGGCCAGGACGAAGGCGCCTGCCCTCATGAAGACTGACGACCTGATGGTCTTCGCGGCTTCTGCGGCAGCCTGCGCCACAGCGCTGGACTTAGGCGAGGAGGTGATCCGCGCGCTCCTGGGGCCTGCCGCGGTGAACGCCGAGAAGCGTTGCGAGCCAGCACACCAGCAGGAGCTCCTGGGCTGGCGCTGGGATACCCAGGCAATGACGCTGGCGCTCACCGAGGCGAAGCAGGCTAAGGCGCGTAGCCTCCTGGCAGCACTGTCGCAGGAGAGGGTGTCGCTGGAGACCCTGCGTTCGGGCGTCGGGTTCCTTCGCTTTGCCGCGACCGTGGTGCTTCCGTGCCGCGCGGCCCTCACCGCGTTTAACGAGCTACTGCCGGCGACTCAGCGGCGACACCGGCGAGCCCTAGTGCGCCTACCGGAAGCTGCCAAGTACGCGGTCAACCCCTGGAAGCTGGCTCTGGACAACCCGGCCCTGTGGACGCTGAACCTCTCCCAGGTCACTTGGGTGCCGCGCCTGCACGACGCCACGGCTTTCCACCTCCAGACGGACGCCTCCTTGGTCGGCGGCGGCGGAGAGCTCGTCATCGGCAACGCGCGCTACGCGGCGGGGTGGTTATGGCCGGA
>JBCCCX010000419.1:0-2172 GCA_039033275.1 Pseudomonadota bacterium
ACCGGTCTAGGCAAGAGCCAGGACTGGCCAGAAATTATTTGCGACCGTTTGCAGCGCTCCACTCTCGCGCCCTAGAGCCGCTTGTCCGGGGCGAACAGGCCTTGGCGCGAGAAGCCTCGCGGCGCGTTGCGGCCGACCTGGCCGCGCGTGCCTTCGTAGAGGGTCCAGTCCGGGACCTCCTTACGACGGCCCGCACTGTCCACATAGCTGAGCCCCTCTTCCGCCGAGAAGGTCGTCACGTCAGACAGCGTGCCGCCCTTGTATTTCTGCAGGCGCACGCCCTTGCCGCGTGTGAGCTCGGACACTTCATCCAAAGGAAAGACGAGCAATTTGCGGTTCTCGCCGATTACGGCAATACGGTCGCCTTTGGCTTCGACGACGCGTACAGCCTCGACATCGCCCCGGACGTTCAACACTTGCTTGCCGCCCTTGGTCGACGCGACGATGTCGGCCTCGCGCACCCGGAAGCCATTGCCTTCGCTCGACGCGACCAGCAGGGTGCGTTCGGGATCGTGGACGAACAGCCCAATCGGGACGTGGTCGTTCTCCAAATCGAGCATGAGGCGGATCGGCTCGCCATTACCCCGCCCGCCCGGAAGCTTGTCGCCCGCCAGCGTGTAGGCCTTGCCATTGGACGCAAACAGGATGATCTTGTCGGTCGTCTCGGCCGGCACGGCGAAGGCGAGCCCGTCATTTTCCTTGAATTTCAGCGAGTCTAGGTCTTCGATCCGGCCCTTCATGGCGCGGATCCAGCCCTTATTGGACAGCACGACCGTGATAGGCTCCTTCTGGATGAAGGCGGTGGACAGGTCCACGTCCAGTTCCGGTGCGTCCTCGAAGATGGTGCGGCGGCGGCCTTCCTCGGTCTTGGGCCCGTAAGTCGTTCGCAGGTCGCGGATCTGTCCGGCGATCGTGTCCCACTGCTTGGTGTCGGACCCGACCAGCGCTTCCAGCTCCGCCTGCTCGGCCCGCAAGCTATCGCTCTCGGTCTTGATCTCGATCTCTTGCAGCTTGTTCAAAGCCCGCAGGCGCATGTTGAGGATAGCGTCGGCTTGGCGCTCCGTCAGCTTGAAGGCCGCCATTAGCTCATCCTTCGGCTTGTCCTCATAGCGGACAATGCGGATCACCTCGTCCAAGTTCAGGAAAGCAATCATGTAGCCGTCCAGCACTTCGAGACGCAGGGCGATCTTGCCCAGACGCTGGTGCGTGCGGCGCAGCAGCACCTCGCGGCGATGATCGAGCCAGCTCTGGATGACCTCACGCAGGTCCATGACGCGCGGCACGCCATTGGCGTCCAGCACGTTCATGTTTAGGCTGACGCGGGATTCCAGTTCCGACAGCTTGAACAGGCTTTCCATCAAGACGCCCGGGTCGATATTCTTGGAGCGAGGCTCCAGCACGATGCGGATATCCTCGGCGCTTTCGTCGCGCACGTCGGCGAGGCCGGACGCGGTCTTGCTCTCGATAACGTCGGCCAGTTTCTCGATCAGGCGGGATTTCTGTACCTGATAGGGGATCTCCGTGACGACGATTTGCCAGGTGCCGCGGCCCAGATCCTCGACGGCCCATTTGGCGCGCACGCGGAAAGAGCCCCGGCCCGTCTTGTAAGCATTCAGGATGCTGTCGCGCGGCTCCACGAGAATGCCGCCCGTCGGCAGGTCGGGACCGAAAATATGATTTTCCACCAACGTCTCGATGCGGGCGTTCGGCGTCTTGATGAGGTGCAGCGCGGCATTGCAGATCTCCGCCACATTGTGCGGCGGGACGGAGGTCGCCATGCCGACCGCGATGCCTTGCGCGCCGTTGGCGAGCAGGTTTGGGAAGCCGGCGGGAAGGACGACCGGCTCCTTGTCCTCTTCGTTGTACGTGTCTTTGAAATCGACCGCATCCTCGTCCAGCCCTTCGAGCAGGAACATGCCAGCCGGCGTCATCTTGGCTTCGGTGTAGCGCATGGCGGCCGGGCTATCGCCGTCGATATTGCCGAAATTCCCCTGCCCTTCGACCAGCGGGTAGCGCGTCGCGAATTCCTGGGACAGCTTGACCAGCGCATCGTAGATCGACTGGTCGCCATGGGGGTGGAACTGTCCCATCACGTCGCCGACAATCCGCGCGGACTTCTTGTAGGCACCCTCCGGATTCAGCTTAAGCTGGCGCATCGCGTAGAGGATGCGG
>JBCCCX010000420.1:0-2163 GCA_039033275.1 Pseudomonadota bacterium
CATGAAGGTCTGGAAAAGCCGCTCTGGGTCCCGGATCAAGTCCGGGAACCTGTTACTGAACCAACCCCGCCTCACGCATCGCCGCGATCCGGTCGTTCGACAGCCCAGCCTCCCGCAGCACCGCATCCGTATGCTCCCCCACTTTCGGCGGGCTGCGTCTAAACCCGATGCGTTCCCCATCCAGCGCGACCGGAAGCGCGGGCAGCTTGGCCATATTGCCGTCCTCCAGCTCCATGTCGAGCAGCCCGCCGCCCGCATTCAGGTGCGGGTCGTCGAACATGTCCTCAGGTCTGCCGATCGGCGCGAAGGGGAGGCCGAGATGTTCGATCTTCTCCATCAGCTCCGCTTTTGTCAGCGCCTTGAAGGCGGCTTCGATCTCCGGCAGGAACCGGTCCTTGTGGATCACCCGGTCGCGGTTTTCAGCCAGCTCCGGGTCGTCCAGCAGGTGGTCCAGCCCGAACGCCTCGCACAGCGTTTTCCACTGCCCGTCGCTGACCACGCCGACGAAAACCTGTTCGTCGTCCTTCGTGTCGAAGAGCTGGTAGATTGCCCAGGCCGAGGTGCGGGCGGGCATGGGCGCGGCGGGCGATCCCGTGACGGCCATCTGCGCCATGTGCTGCCCGACGAGGAAGACGGTGGTCTCGAAGAGCGACGCCGTGACGCGCTTGCCCCGGCCCGTGCTCTCCCGCTCATACAGCGCCGCCATCACACCCATCGCGCCGAACATGCCGCCCGTCACGTCGATGACGGAGGTTCCCGCGCGCAGCGGTCTTCCCGGCGGTCCGGTCATGTAAGCGAGGCCGCCCATCATCTGCGTCACCTCGTCCAGCGCCGTGCGGTGCTCATACGGTCCGTCGAGGAACCCTTTTTCCGAGCAGTAGATCAGGCGTTCGTTGCGAGCGGACAGCGCGTCCCAGCCGAAGCCCAGCCTGTCGAGCGCGCCGGGCCGGAAGTTCTCGATGAACACGTCCGCCCCGTCGATTAGGGACAGTACCGCATTGCGGCCTTCGTCCGACTTCAGGTCGATCGCGATGGAGCGCTTGTTGCGGTTATACATGGGGAAGTAGCCCGCGCCCGCGCCGCGCAGGCGCCGCGTCTTATCGCCGCCAAGGGGCTCTACTTTAATGACATCTGCGCCCATGTCGGCGAGCATCAGCCCGGCGGCCGGTCCCATGACCATGTGGGAGAATTCGACGACGGTGATGCCGTCCAGCGGTAGCGTGTTCATGCGGTCTGCCTTCTGAATTGTGCGTCCATCTCGCCGGGTGTCAGGATCGCGACATCGTCCCGGGCGCGCAGCTCGGCCAGCAAGGCCTCCAGCATGGCAATACGGAAGGGCTGCCCGATGATGTAGGGTGTCAGGGTGAGGCAGAGCGCTTGCCCGCCGAAGCGCTCATGCTCCGAGGCGAGATAGTCCACGGCTTCCAGGATCTGCCGCTTCCACGCCTCTTCCGTCTGCCGGCGCGTGTGCAGCAAGGTGAAGTCGGACAGTTCGTATTTGTTGGGCAGCAGCGTCACGCCCGTGGACGTGGCGATGGGCATGCTGTCCGGCTCCCAATCAAGGCAATAGCGAAGCCCCGCACCGCCGAGCCGTTCCAGCGTGCGCGAGGACTGATTTCGCGCCGGGCTCATCCAGCCCTCGACCGGGGGCAGGGCGTCCAGTATCTGCCGGATCAACGCATCCTCCTCCGCCTCATTCATCCCTTCATGGTGGATGTGGTCGGTGGACACGCCATGCGCGATGACTTCGTGGTCCGCGATATAGCCCATCAGCGGCGGGTAGCGCTCGGCCACCGTTGCATTGACCGCGAAGCCCGCGCGCGTGTCTCCCAGAGCTTCCAGGATTCGGTAGACTCCGACCCGGTTGCCATAGTCGCGCACCGTATAGTGGCGCAGGTCCGGATAGGGCGTCGCCATCGCGCCAGGATGCTTGAACGGCACGCCGGAGGGGTTGAGCGGGAAGAATTCCAGCGGGACGATGAAGGAGAGAGCGACCTTCGCGCCGCCGTCCCACTGCAAGGGCGCGCGGTTGCGGGACAGGCGCCAGTCGTAGAGGGCATGGTCTTGGCCGTAGCGACGGTTGGGGTAGGTGAGGTAGGTAGGTGAGGTCCATCATCGTTTTTCCTCCCCCTTCAGGGGGAGGTGGCGCGCCGCAGGCGTGAC
>JBCCCX010000421.1:0-2155 GCA_039033275.1 Pseudomonadota bacterium
CTGAGCTCAAAGTCTCAGCTTCAGAGGTCTCTGAGCCGCTGGTTTTGCTGCTGTTATTCGTCGGATTCTCCATGTTTCCGGAGGATATCTTTTTATGTCCGATAAGGCAAATTTATTGGACATAGCGAAGAACCGCAGAGTGGGGCGGTTTACACATCATATTGTAGACGAAAGCGCCGTTGTGAGATAGTCTTGTGGCATGACATACCAGCCGGCCACGATCTCCGACGACCCGAACACCCTACCGCAATTGCCGTCCTGGGTCACGGCGGCGCGCCCCGAAACCCCTGAAGATGTGGCGTTTTTGTCGGGCGCGGCGCTCACGGTGCTCGACCAGCTGGTCAGCGATCCCAGGCATGGCGTGCCGGTGAAACTTCTTGGCAATCGGTTGGCGCTGAGTGCGGCAACGGCGACCTCGAAAGTGGAAGGCCGTCTGGCGCGAGAGGCAGACATCCGCGACGCTTTCCACCTGACGCCGCCGGGTGAAGCGCGTGGCCCGGATGGTGATCTCCTAGCGTTCTGGCGCAAGGCTGTCCGCCTGCGAGCAGGCGGGACAGGGGAGGTCGCCGACCTGGTCGGTGCCGACTTCGCGGATGAGTTGGGTGTCTGGCTCGATGCGGGTTTGGAGCGCTCGCGAACCCACGGGCCATTGGCGGGCTGCGTTTCCGTCCTTCGTGCCGTGCTCGAGGTCGACGACCGGGCGGAACGGGTTGCCTGCCGGCTCTCGGACATCGTCCTGGCACGGGTTCTGAACTGGAAGACGGTGTTGCCTGTGTCGGCGCAGCGGCTGACAAAAGCGATGCTGCGCGACCTGAATTCAGATGAGCAGGAGGCCGAGCTGGCCGTCCAAGTACGGATCCTCGAGTCCATCGAAGAGACGCTCCGGTTGGCACGTGAGCTCGCCCGCCGCGCCGAAGCGCTTCGCAGCGTCGCCCCGAAACTGCGGGCGAAAGGGTCGGAGGCCGCGGTTGATCTGTTTCTGAGCGAGGATTCTGTGGCACCGGCGTCGATGCTTGCGCCCTGCATCCGGGGCACCTCGATCCCCATGACCTCTCGCGCCGCGCGGCGGTTCTGCGACCGACTGGTCGAGTTGGGTGTCGCTCGGGAGTTGACCGGGCGGCCAACCTTCCGGCTTTATGGCATCGCGCCATGACGATCGCGACTAGGAAGCGGAAACCGGCGGAGGATGGTGGCGCCGTGTTCGACCGGGAGTTGGACGATATGCCACCAGAGTTGCGCTGGCGCAAATGGATGGGGCGGATCGAAGCGGTGCTCTTCGCAAGTGCTTCACCGGTCGGCCGCGACGACCTGGCTCGCGTGGTGGGGCAGGGGGCTCCGGTCGAAATGCTGATCGACGATATCCAGGCCGAATTGACCGGCCGACCCTATGAGCTGGCACACGTGGCGGAAGGCTGGATATTTCGCACCAAGACGCAGTTCGCCGAAGCCATCAAGGCCGCAGCCGATCTTGGCGACCAGTCGCTCGCCTTCACCGAGATGGAGATGGGGGTGCTCTGCGCCATCGCCTATCACCAGCCAATCGACCGGGCGGGTCTGAAGGACATTTTTGGCAAGGAGGTTAGCCGCGACCTACTGACCCGGCTGCGTTACAAGGATCTGATCGCTTCTGGGCCGCGCTCGCCGCGCCCGGGTGCTCCGCATACCTTCGTGACGACCGAGACGTTTCTCGCGACCTTCGATCTGCAGAGCTTACGGGACCTGCCGGAGCTGGAACTGCCAGACACTTGATGTCCGAAATATGCAGGAATTTTCGGACACATGGCGTCGCCCGCTTTCAATCGGTCGTGCTCTGACTTTCAATCAGTCGGCGACTTATGAGAAACTGAGGTCCACGGGTATCAGAATGCTACACGGCGTTGGGCGTTGCACGCTTTGAGGCATAGAATTGACAGATGTCCGGTTGGCCGGACTTCCGGTATGACGATGCAGAGCTGGCGCCACTCGAGCAGCGGTTTCTGCTGTCGTCGGGCGAAGTCCTGGGTGCCGTTCAGCATGTCCATTCGGCGGAGCGTGATCAACTCCGCATCGACTTGCTGAGCGATGAGGCCATGAAAACCAGCGCCATCGAAGGCGAGATGCTGGACCGGCGCAGCGTGCAGTCCTCGCTGCGCCGACACCTCGGATTGGAACCGGA
>JBCCCX010000422.1:0-2143 GCA_039033275.1 Pseudomonadota bacterium
GTCACAAGACGCGGCTTGTGAGGACGGAGGCGGACAGGCCATGTCATAAAGGGATGGGGAGCGGCTTGGCGCGCGGGTGTTTTGATGGGGGCGAATAGCAATAGAGATCGTCCGTCCCCGGCATTTATTGCCGGGGTCTGGTCGAGGGCTTCACCACAAGAGGAGAGCGGCCGGATTTTCGCGTCTTGTGAACGGTCCCGATGACAGACCCCGGCAATAAATGCCGGGGACGGCGTATGGTTTAATTTGGAAGGCTTTTGATTTTATTCGAGGCGAAGCTTCACGCGACAGCCGACGCGTCCTCCATCCGTCATCGCACGCCTCGGCCCCTCGGCCGCGGCTTTTCGTGCAACCTCTCCGCCGTCCGCGTGTTGGAACATACAGTGAACATATAGAGGAGATCACAATGACGGACCAGAATACGGCAATCGACGCGCACGGCGTGGACAAGGGCGAGATCGGCGGAAATGCGCAGAAGGACCCGGACAATTGGGTCACGGGCGACGAAGCCATGACCGGCGCGCAGAAGAGCTACCTGCTGACGCTTTGCGAGGAGGCGGGCGAGGATTTCGACCCCTCCCTGAACAAGGCGGAGGCGAGCCAGCGCATCGATGCGTTGCAGGAGAAGACAGGGCGGGGAAGCTAATTTCGTTTCCGCTCAGGCCGGCTTGACCGGCCTGTCCATCTCCTAATGTCTGGCTTGTCGAGAGGGGTGGGTGATGGGCTCGCCGATCAAGTCGGCGAGAGCGGGTTTTAATGGAGGGGATCGGAAAGACTCGGACGGCGCGATACAGTAAAGGCGGTCCCATGACCTCTCTCTTCGACGCCGCCGGTCTGTCGGACGCCGCGCCGCTGCCTCTGGCGGAACGGTTGCGGCCGACCGCTTTGGATCAGGTGGTGGGGCAGGATCATCTGCTGGGATCGGACGGGCCGATCGGGCGGATGCTGGCGCAGAACAGGCTGTCCTCCTGCGTCCTCTGGGGACCGCCGGGGGTGGGCAAGACGACGATCGCGCGGCTGCTGGCAGGGCGCGCGGGGCTGGAATTCGTGGCGCTGTCGGCCGTGTTCTCGGGCGTGGCGGATCTGCGCCGCGTCTTCGCTGACGCGGAAGCGCGGCGGGAGACGGGGCGGGGGACGCTGCTGTTCGTGGACGAGATCCACCGCTTCAACAAGGCGCAACAGGACGGCTTTCTGCCTTACGTGGAGGCGGGCACGGTCACGCTGGTCGGGGCGACGACCGAGAATCCGAGCTTCGAGCTGAACGCGGCGCTGCTGTCGCGGTGTCAGGTGCTGGTGCTGGAGCGGCTGGATGCGGTCGCGCTGGAGGGATTGCTGGCGCGGGCGGAAGCGGAGTTGGGGCGGGCGCTGCCGGTGACGGACGCGGCGCGCGCGCGGCTGATCGCGTTCGCGGATGGGGATGGGCGCTATCTGCTGACGCTCGCGGACGAGGTGTTTGCGCAAGGGAGTGAACTGGATGAGGGCGCGCTCGCAAAGCTCTTGCAGAAGCGCGCGCCAGTCTATGACAAGAGCGGGGAGGCGCATTACAATCTGATCAGCGCGCTGCACAAGTCGATGCGCGGCTCGGACGTGGACGCGGCGCTCTACTGGCTCGCGCGCATGATCGAAGGGGGCGAGGATCCGCGCTATATCGCGCGCCGGGTCGTGCGGTTCGCGTCCGAGGATATCGGCGCGGCCGATCCGGTGGCGCTCATGGTCGCGAGCGAGGCGGCGCGCAGCTTTGAGCGGCTCGGCTCGCCCGAAGGGGAGCTGGCGATCGCGCAGGCGGTGGCGCATTGCGCGACGGCGGCGAAGAGCAATGCGGTCTATGTCGCCTGGAAAGCGGCGCTGCGGCTCGCCAAGGAAACGGGCTCGGTCGCGCCGCCCAAGAACATCCTCAACGCGCCGACGACAATGATGAAGTCGCTCGGTTACGGCGCGGGGTACGAATATGATCACGACGCGGAAGACGGCTTTTCCGGCGCGGACTATTGGCCCGACGAGATGGAGCGGGTCTCGCTGTATGCGCCGAAAGGGGCAGGGCGGGAAAAGGCGATCGCGGAGCGCATGGCGCGCTGGGCGGAGATGAGGGAGAAAAAGCGGGGAGATTGATCCGCGCTTATCGGTGCTATGCTAAGAAATGTGA
>JBCCCX010000423.1:0-2124 GCA_039033275.1 Pseudomonadota bacterium
ACGCCGGACATGATGCCGCTCGTCGGTCGTCTGGGTAAGGTTCTCGGCCCCAAGGGCATGATGCCGAACCCGAAGGTCGGAACCGTTACGCCGAATGTCGGTCAGGCGGTCAAGGATTCCAAGGGCGGTGCCGTTGAGTACCGGGCCGAGAAGTCCGGGATCGTTCACGCTGGCGTTGGTAAGGCAAGTTTCGATGCAGACAAGTTGGCGGAAAATGTCAGCTTCCTGCTCGAGAAGATCCAGAAAGAGCGCCCATCCGGCGCCAAAGGGACCTTCATTCAGAAAGTTACACTGAGCTCCACAATGGGCCCAGGGGTCAAGATCAACACAGCTGATATTGGCTAATTAAGAGATTTCGGCGGGGTTTGCCCCGCCGGATAGACTGTCCGAGACCGTCGGTGGGGTCATATGTCCCCATAATTCCGGCGCAGACAGAGCAAAGACCAAATTCACGCGGGGCGTTGCCTCGCACGGGTTGGGTTCGAGCTTTGGGACAGACAACCGTTCGTTGCCTCGTCTCATTCCTGTGGCGGTGCAGCGGGCACCCTTAGAAGAGGGTCGGCAATGGTGCCGGTCCTCGAAACAACGGAGACCGCAAATGGATCGCACTCAAAAAGCGGAAGCCGTCGAAGAGCTTAAAGGCATCTTCGCGGAAGCCGGGTCCGTGGTGATGGCCGAATATTCGGGCATGACCGTTGCGGAAATGACGGAACTTCGGGCCAAGCTCAGAGAGCGTGGCGCGACGATCCGCGTTGTGAAGAACCGCCTGGCGAAGATCGCCATGAAGGACCAGCCTTTCGAAGCTGCTGGTGCCATGTTCAAAGGACCCGTGGCGATTGCCTGGGCCGAGGACATGATCAGCGCCCCGAAAGTCGCCGTGGAGTTCCAAAAGGACTCCGACGCCTTCAAGATCATCGGCGGGTTCATGGGTGACGAAGTCTTCGATCCTTCGGGAATCGACGCTCTGTCCAAACTGCCAAGCCGCGAGGAGCTGATCTCCATGGCCGCACAGCGTCTGCTGAGCCAAGCCACGAATGTCGCTTCCGCCCTCATGTCGCCCGCCCGGAGCCTCTCCGGCGCGATCGCGACCATCGAGGAAAAGGCCGCAGCCTGATCTTTACGACATCATTCTCGCAAAACTCGAACCAAACCCGCTTGCCCTTGCAAGCACATCAAAAGGAACTACATCATGGCTGATGTGAAAAAACTGGCGGAAGAGCTGGTCGGTCTGACCATCCTCGAAGCCAAGGAACTCAACGACATCCTGAAAGACGAATACGGCATCGAGCCGGCAGCGGCTGCTGTCATGGCCGGTCCGGCTGGCGGCGACGCCGGCGGCGCTGCCGAAGCCAAGACCGACTTCGACGTCGTCATGGAATCCTTCGGCGGCAACAAGATCGCCGTCATCAAGGAAGTCCGCGCCATCACGGGCCTCGGCCTGAAGGAAGCCAAGGAGCTCGTC
This sequence comes from Pseudomonadota bacterium, assembly GCA_039033275.1. Lineage (GTDB taxonomy): Bacteria > Pseudomonadota > Alphaproteobacteria > Caulobacterales > Maricaulaceae > Litorimonas. The sequence goes on from JBCCCX010000423.1 coordinate 1,463, forward strand.
GAAAGCGCGCCCAAGGCCGTCAAGGAAGGCGTGCCGGAAGCCGAAGCCAACGAGATCAAGGAAAAGCTCGAGGCCGCAGGCGCCACGGTCGAACTCAAATAGGTTCGACCGCCCTTATCCGCTCCCGGACGCCCCGTGCGTCCGGGAGCACTTCCGATGGTCTGGGGAAGTCAAACACCCGTCCAACTGGCGCCCGGTCGCCAGGATAATCGACAACCGGACCTATTTTGACCGAACGCGCGGGACCTGCAGCACCGCTCGTTTTGGCCGCGACTGACGAAGGGTGTCTTTGATGTCACTGACCTTTACCGGCAAGAAACGTATTCGCAAAAGCTTCGGGCGCATCCCCGAAGCCGTCTCCATGCCCAATCTGATCGAGGTGCAGAAGAGCTCCTACGACCATTTCCTCCAGAAGGATATGGACCCGTCCGAGCGCGCGGCCGACCAGGGTATCAACGGTGTGTTCAACTCCGTCTTCCCCGTGCGCGACTTCTCCGACCGCGCGGTCCTGGAATATGTCTCCTTCGTCTTCGAGCCGCCCAAGTTCGACGAAGAGGAATGCCAGCAGCGCGACATCACCTTCGCCGCGCCGCTGAAGGTGAAGATGCGCCTGGTCGTTTTCGACATTGACGACGACACCGGTGCGCGCTCCGTCAAGGACA
>JBCCCX010000424.1:0-2123 GCA_039033275.1 Pseudomonadota bacterium
ATTTATTGCCGGGGTCTGCTTTCGGTAAGGCCCACAAGACAAGTAGTTTCAGCCGCCCTCTTCTTGTGATGAAGGAGGAGATCAGACCCCGGCAATAAATGCCGGGGACGGTGGACTCTTGTTTGTACTGCCGCCTACTCTTCCCAGCCTATCCTACCGGTTTCAGATCACCTTGCCGGTCACAATCGTTATAGCGTCTCACTTATCCGCTCTCACCGACTTGATCGGTGAGCCCATCACCCAACCCTCTCGACCAGCAGAACCAGTAGAAGATAGGCACGCCGATCAAGTCGGCCTGAGCGGAGTTGCGGGAGTGAGCGGAAAGGCCGCCACGGAACCCTAGAACCCCACGGCCCTACCGGCTCCAGATCACCTTGCCGTTCACCATCGTCATCACCGCCTGAGCATCCATAGGCATCACGTCCGGGTCGAGCATGTCGCGGTCGAAGATCGACAGATCGGCCTTTTTGCCGACTTCGATGGAGCCTAGTTCGTCCTCCTGGAACGCGGCGTAGGCCGGCCAGAGGGTGAACATCTTCAGCGCCTCCTGCGGCGTAACGCGTTGGTCCATCTGCCAGTCTTCGTTCGAATATCCCTTCAAGTCCGTGCGGTTCATCGCGGCATGGAACTCGATGCGTGGGTCGCCGATTTCGACCGGAGCGTCCGATCCGCCCGCGATGCGCACGCCACTATCGATCAGGGCTCGCCACGCATAGGCGCCTCTCAACCGATCCGGACCCAGTCGGGCGACGGCGAAATGCAGGTCGCCGATCGCGTGGCTCGGTTGCATGGACGGGATGACGCCCAGCTCTCGGAAGCGCGGAATATCGGCTGGATCGAGTATCTGGCTGTGCTCGATGCGCCAGCGGGGCTCCTCCACCAACCACTCGGAACGGGGTACGGAGGCGAACGCTTCCGCGTACCAGTCCAGCACCTCCTTATTGCCCATATCGCCGATCGCATGTGTGTTGACCTGGACGCCGTTGCGAAGCGCGGACTGGAAGATCGGCACGGCGCGCGAACGTTGCAGGGTCATCAAGCCGTGGTTCTGGATATCGTCGGAGTAGGGTTCGATCAGCGCCGCCCCGCGCGAGCCCAAAGCCCCGTCCGCATAGAGCTTGATTGCGCGCGTCACCACGGTCGGTGTTTCCGACGATAGTCCGCCCTTCAAGCTCGACACGCGTTCGGCCGGCCGACGCTCCGGCACGCCGACGGAGTTATAGACGCGGATGGCAATGTCGCCGTCGGATGCCAGCTGGTTGATGAGGTCCACATCATCTGCCGGCACGCTCATGGAGTGGATGTTCGTCCATCCAAGCGAGGCATAGACATCCGAGGCGAGCGCGTAGGTACGGGCCCGCGACTCGTCATCCTTTTCAGGAATGAGCGATTCAACAAGGTTCTGCGCGTTGTCGATCAGCATGCCGTTCGGCTCGCCGTCTTCATCCATGTTGATCGCGCCGCCGAATGGCGATTCTGTCCGCTTGTCGATACCCGCCCGCTCGAGGGCGAGGCTGTTGACGACGGAGGCGTGGCCGTCCGCGCGGACGAGAATGACGGGATGTGTGGTCGTAACCGCGTCAAGGTCATGCCTTGTCGGGAAACGGCCCTCGGGCCAGTGGGTCTCTATCCAGCCGCGTCCGAAAATCGCCTGACCGGCCGGCGTGGTCTGGGCGACACCGCGAACGGCATCCTGCAGTTCTGTTACGGAGGCAACGGGCTTCAGGTCGAGCTCCATTTCCCGTTTCCCGATTCCGTCCAAATGGGCATGGGCGTCCGTCAGCCCAGGGTAGAGGGCGTAGCCATTTAGCGGATAGTCCGCCGCACCTTCTGGACACCAATCACCTACGGCGTCTCCGACATAGACGATGCGGTCGTCGACAATGGCCACGGCCTCGGCCCGAGGCATGGAATCATCGGCCGTATGGATCGGGCCGCCGGTAAAGCACCATCCTTGGACGGTGGCGATGTCCGGGTTAGCAGGCTCTACGGCTTGACCGCATGCTGCGAGCAAGATGGCGGTCGATGCCGCTAAGTATAGACGTTTCATGCCGACCACTTAACATGTGACGGCCAAAAGTCAGCAGACAGTCGGGCGGGTCGGTCGTTTCAGGCCGCGGCGG
>JBCCCX010000425.1:0-2106 GCA_039033275.1 Pseudomonadota bacterium
CTTCTTGAAGCGGTTGAAGAGGGCGGCGTTGGGTGTCCAGTGCACCCGGATGTTCGGCATCACCTCGATCTCGAAATCATGCATCAGGCTGTCGCGCTGCCGGTCACGGGCGAAGCAGGACTGCGTGGTCGACGCGGTCGCAAAGGCGACGAGTTTCGCTTTCTCCGTGGGCTTCAGCTCGCGAAACCGCGCGAAGCGCTCGGCGGGTGAGATCGCGTCATCGTTCCACGACAGGTTCAGCGCGTCGTACGCTCCGGCCACCTGATCAAGCGACGTGCCGTCGATCTCGTCCATCTTCGCATGGGTGCGATACTCCTTGCGGGCATCGACCTTGATCGCATGCGTCACGCTCATGCCCGTACCAACTACATCGCTCACGAGCTTGTACAGCGTCAGGTCGAGCGTGGCCTTAGGATGCATGGCCATCGCCGCGCCAAGCGCCATCGCGCGCTCGGTCTTGAGGTCTGCTTGCAGCGAGGCCGGATAGACGATCTCGTCGCTGTCCGGTTTGTCGTCTTTGGACGTAGAACCCGACGCTTTGCCGACAGCCTCTTGACGATCCTCAGGACGCACAAGGCCGACATGCAAGGTGACCTGGCCGTTCGACCAGGAGGCGATCACGCCGGCCCGGGCAAGATCCTCGGCACTGTAGGCTTCTTGCAATTCACGGGCTTCAGCCTCGAGGGCATCGACCTTCTCGTAGAGCGCGTCATAGGCGCTGTCTTCGAGGCTTTCGTCCTCCATCTCGCGTTCAAGCCGCTCAAGCTCGGCCGTGATCGTCTCGAGGCGCTTCTTTCCCTTGGCGTTGGGTTCAATTGTTCCGGGATAGACCCGGCCATAGTCGGCCATTGCCGCATAGTCGTAGCGGATGACGGCCTCCGCCCATGCGAATCCCATCTGCGACTGGGCAGCCTCGGCGGCGGCTCTGAGCTTTTCGAGAAGGATGGTTTCAACGAGTTCGGCATCTTCCAGCACCGAATGTTCTTCCAGAAGATCCGCCGCGATGGCCCCACCCCGGGCCTCGTACTCCTCCCGCACAAACGCTCCGATGTCGTCGCTGACCTGAACGCCGCGGGACTTGAGCGCTTGCCGCACTGTGTAAGCCTGGAGATAGCTGTCTTCTTTGGTCAGTGCCTCGAAGACCTCTTTCTGCACCTGCTGGCTCGGGTGGTCGGCGAAGGCCTTCATCGTATCGAGGGTGATCGACTTGGCCCGCGCCGCATCGCGAAGGTCGGGATGAATAAGCCCGTAGCGCAAACGGCCTTTCACGGCGGCGATGGTCGTGCCGAAGGTCTTGGCGATCGTCTCGGGCGTCTGTCCGTCGACTTCCATTATCCGCGCGAAGGCCTCAAACTCGTCGATGGCGTTCATCGGGGCCTGGGTGATGTTCTCCGCAAGCGAGAGCGCTGTCGTCACATCGCAATCGTCGGGAACCAGGCGGCAGTCGATCTTCGTGGCCTTGCTGAAGCCCTTTGCGGATTTGTCAGCGACAAGCTCTTGCAGCGCCGCATGCCGGCGACCACCGGCGAGGACACCGAACTTGCCATCGATTTTCTGCACGAGGAGCGGTTGCAGAAGGCCAAGCACCGCGATGCTGGCTTTGAGATGCGCGATGTTCTCGGAGGCATAGGTCTCCGGCGATTTGGCACGCACGTTTGCCGGATGGGCGACGAGATCGCAAATGGCAACGGATACGGGTTTGAAGGCTTGGGTCATGATCTGTCCTTGTGGTTGAGATGCCGGCCCCGGACATGTCGAACGGGACCCAATCCCCGAGGTCGAGGATCACAACGACAAAGGGCCCACTTTCCCTTTGAAGGGTCAGCGGGCCCAATGTGGACAGGTCTGGAGCGCCCTGCCCTACCAGTCGCGCGCCATCATGATCGTCAGGACGCGCATTGTTGTTGTGGGATCGTCCGGCGTTTCCGCTCCGAACCGGAAGTCACTGTCGGTTTCGTACAAGTCCAGTTTCCAGAAAACGGTTTCGCCGCGTATCGTCACAAATCCGAAATCGTGCCAGCCGGAAGGATCGTTCTCCGACTCGAAGGTGTCGAATGCGCCAACCGCTTTGACTGCCTCAGCGACAAAACCGTCTCCGGCTTCACA
>JBCCCX010000426.1:0-2100 GCA_039033275.1 Pseudomonadota bacterium
GGCGACCTCGACGTCGCCTTCTTTTGCAACAGCGGAGCCGAAGCGAATGAAGGAGCCCTTAAGCTGGCATCAAAATATGCCGGACCTAAGCGTGATATGATCGCTTACACTGACATCTCGTTTCACGGAAAGACGATGGCGACACTCTCGGTCTCCGGCTCCGAACAGCCCAACAGCTCAAGTTTCAAGACGCTTGAAGGTTGTGTCTGCGTTCCTTACGGGGATGCGGCCGCGCTGGAACGGCTGTTCGCCGAGCACACGGATGCCATGGGTTTCGGCAAATGTCGGATCTCCACCTTCATCGTGGAAGCAATCCGTAGCGAGGGCGTCGTTGTCCCTCCGAAAGGATACCTCGCCCGGGTCCGCGCCCTTTGCACGAAATACGATGTCGTCCTGATATGTGACGAGGTATTCTGCGGGTTCGGTCGCACCGGAAAGCTTTTCGCCTTTGAACACGACGGCGTCGTGCCCGACATTGTGACCATGTCGAAGGCTTTCGGCGCGGGGAAGGCGACCTTCGCGGCCTTCGTCACAAGGCCGAAGTTCTTCAACCGAGCCTATGGCAGCGTCAAGGAGGCGACGCTCCACTCCACCACATTCAATGGCTATGGCGAAGAGCTGGTGGCCGCGATCACCGGCATGCATGTCCTCTATGACGAGGATCTGATAGGTAACTCCGAGCGGGTCGGCGCATACCTGCTCACGGGTCTGCGGAAGCTGAAGGAAAAGTACCCGCGCCTAATTTCGGAAGTCGGTGGCATCGGGCTCTTGACTTGCCTCAGAACGGAGAACGCAATGGCCAAGTCGATGTCCATGCTTGCGCCGAACGCAGAAAGGGGCCGCGAGACGTTCGCCAAAATCACGACGGCAGGTATCATATCGGAACTGTACACCAAGCACGACATCCTGACCTACACGCCACTCCACGATTCCGGACAGATCCTGATAACCCCGCCGCTCATCGTGTCGGTCGAAGAGATCGACAGGTTCATAACAGCTTTGGATGACGTCCTCGCATCGAATGTCTTGGAACACGGGATGCGGCTGGCCAAGCGAGCGTTCGGCCTTATCTAGTCGGTCGCGAGAGAGGCGGGATCGATCACAAGATCGGCGTTCCGTCTCGGCCCTATGCAGCTCGCGCTTGAGGCGTGCGTTCTCCGCCGCCAGGTCAGCCGGGGACGGCGTCGCAGGCATGGGCGTCGGTCGCCGGGACGTCACCGTCGGCGCGCTGCCGCCGGACCGCACGATCCACCGTCGCATGCAGCCCCAGCTCCTAGCCCACTACAATGACCGTCATCTCGCTCATCCGGACGCGCTCCACCGCCTCGCGCATGAACGCATACTGGAACACCCACCGCTTTCGTTGCGCCATCAGACTCTCCTCTCTGGGTCTTCTTGGCCTATCAAAGCGTCCACCAGACCAGGGGAAGATCAAATGGTTCGCCCGCGAAGGTGTAGTGCTACTGCAGATCACCTACGACGAATTGGCCAACGACACGCGTGGTACGCTCGCGCGCGTTCTAGGCGCGCTCGGCCTCGATCCGAAGTTGGTGGCGTCGGTCGAGGTTCCTACCGCTAAGTTGGCTGACACGGTCAGCCGCGAATGGCTCGAGCGGTTTATCGCAGAAAGGGTAGAGGGTGGAAACGTCTCGTAAATATGCCGCAAGCAACGGCGGAAGTCTGCCCTGCGGACGCTTCCTGCCGTCTGACAAGTATCGTCAAGTGTCGATTCTTCGTGACGAGCGCGTCGGGTCTTGTTGCGGATTCCGCTTTGCGCCTGTCTGCCCCAAGAATAGGTCAACAGACGCCGCAACCTTGTGTCGAAAGTCCGCGGTCGTGACTGGATTGCGGTAGACCTCCTCGGTCATGACGATTGCAGTGCCGGCCGTAAGAGAGACAAGATGAAGGAAGAGCACTGCCGGGTCTTCATCCTTCCTCCAGCCTTGGTTTTGTGCTGCTTCGATCTCTCGCTTTTGGCGGTTTGCGAACGCGGTCAGCAACTGGCTTAGATCGTCGGAGGCGTGGCGCATGACATCCGGATTGCGCAGAACGCCGTGCAATGCGGTATGCTTGATCGCCCAATCGACATAGGCCAGCACC
>JBCCCX010000427.1:0-2067 GCA_039033275.1 Pseudomonadota bacterium
CCTGATCAAAGGTCGTAGATCGCCCCGAACTTCGCATCCAGATAGTCAAGCAGCGGCTCGACACTCGGCTCGGCCCCTGTCGCCCTGGCAACAACGTCGCGCGGCTCGTACAGCCCGCCGTGGCGTTGGACGTTCTGGCGCAGCCACTCGGTTGCCGGCGCGGTGTCGCCTTTAGCGAGGTGATCGTCCAGATCGGGCAGGTCGCGGCGCAGTGCGGTGTTCAGGCAGCCAGCATAGACATTGCCCAGCGTATAGGTCGGGAAATAGCCGAACAGGGCCTCCGACCAGTGGACATCCTGCAAAACACCGTTGGCGGGCGTGTCGACCTTGAGGCCGAAATCGCTTTCGAACCGCGCATCCCAAGCCTCGGGCAGGTCGGGCACTTCCAGCCGTCCGGCGATCAGGTCGCGTTCCAGATCAAAGCGCAGCGCGACGTGGAGGTTATAATGCACCTCATCCGCCTCGGTGCGGATATAGCCGGGCGCGCAGCGGTTGACGACGGCATAGAACGTATCGGCATCGGCCACGCCGAAGTCGCCGAAGGTCGCTTTCATGCGCTCGAACAGATGACCGGTGAAGGCGCGACCGCGACCCAACTGGTTCTCGTAAATGCGGCTCTGGCTTTCATGCACGCCCATCGAGACACCGCGCCCCAGTGGGGTCAGCAGGTAATCGCGGTCGATGCCTTGTTCGTAAGCGGCGTGGCCAACCTCGTGAATTGTCGAATAGAAACAGTTGAACGGGTCGGTCGGCACGGTTCGTGTGGTGATCCGCACGTCGAGGCCGGAGCCGGAGGAGAAGGGGTGAACCGCCTTGTCGATCCGACCATGGGCGGTGTCATAGCCAAAGGCGCTGGCGAGTTCGGCGGAGAGCGCCAATTGCCCGTCTTCCGCGAATGCGCCGGTCAGTTTTGGCACCTGTCTGTCCGCGCCCATCACGCGTTCGCGCAGAGCCACAAGGCGTGGGCGTAGCGCGTCGAACAGCGCGGCAAGCTCAGCCTCGGTCGCGCCGGGCTCATAATCATCGGCCAGCGCGTCATAGAGGTTGCCGCCATCGGCCAGCGCGGCGGCTTTCTCGCGGGCCAGATCCAGCACTTCGGTCAGTTTCGGCGCGAACAGGGCGAAATCGTTAGTCGCGCGCGCCTCGGCCCAGACGCGGTGTGCCAGCGAGGTGGTGCGCGCCAGCGCGGCAGAGAGGTCGGCGGGCACGCGTTGGGTGCGCTCGTAACGGCGGCGGATCTTGTAAAGCTGGCGCTCGGCGACGGCATCCTGCGGCTTGGCGGCCTCCAACCAGTCGCCAATGCGCGGGTCGGTGCGGCGGCCGTGCAGCACGCCGTCCAGCGCCGCCATCTCCTCGGCCCGCTGTTCGGCGGCTCCGGCGGGCATCATGGTTTCCTGATCCCAGCCCAGCCGGCCCATGATCTGGCCAAGTGCCTCGGTCTCACGTTGAAAGGCGATCAGGTCATCATAAGCGCTCATGCGGCACCTCTCACGGATTGGGTCAGGGGGTATTGTGCCAGGAAACGCGCGCGCAGGATGAGGGTCAGCAATACAACGGCCCCGAACTGGTGCAGGATCGCCAGATGCCACGGCGCGAGGTAGAGGATCGTCGCGATGCCCAGCACCATTTGCAGCAGCATCATCGCCATGACGGCTGAAAACGCGCTGCGGGTCGCGCCGTTGGCCGAACGACGGGCGCGAAGCCAGACGATGATGCCAAAGAGGAACAAGACGTACCCGGCGCTGCGGTGCATGAACTGAACCAGCCCGGCATCCTCGAAAAAGTTGCGCCAGATCGGGGTCAGCGACAGCGGTTCCGGCGGCAGCCAATAGCCGCCCATTAGCGGCCAGTCGTTGAAACTGCGGCCCGCGTCGATGCCTGCGACCAGTGCGCCCAGCAGGATTTGCAGGAAAGTCAGGTACATCAGGCCCGTGCCCATCGAGAAGAGCGTGCCGTCGCGGTTGCGGCGGGCCTGCATCAGGTCGGCTTCGCGGCGGCCCAGCGACAGGATGAACCAGGCGAGCAGGCCTAGGATCACAAAGGCGAGGCCGAGATGGGTCGCAAGCC
>JBCCCX010000428.1:0-2056 GCA_039033275.1 Pseudomonadota bacterium
CGACCTCAACGCGGCGTTCCGGAAACGACCGAACTGGCGGGACTTCTACAACGATGGGATTCACGTCTATAAGGTGCATGAAGGCCAGCATCGCCCCGACCTCCAGCGTTTCCGGCAGGGGATGGCCGAGGATCCGCTCGCGTTCGATGGCTTTGTCCACCTCGGCGCGGGATCGGGTGAATTCCTCCCGCTGGGCGATAAACGGGAACATGAGCGTGAGTGGACGCCCCGCAGCGGCCCGAATGATCGCCTGCACCTGCATGCGCATCACGCCGGGCTTGTCCAGCGCCACCCGCACCGCGCGCCAGCCAAGTGCGGGGTTCGGTTCCTGCACGGCGCGCATATAGGGCAAGACCTTGTCCGACCCGATATCCAGCGTGCGGAACACCACGCGCTTGTCCTTGGCGGCATCCATCACGCGCGCATAGACCTGGCTCAACTCGGAGCGTTTCGGCATGTGGCTGTTGGTCAGAAACTGCAGCTCGGTGCGGAAGAGGCCTACACCCTCCGCGCCGGAACTGTCGAGCGACGGCAAGTCCGCCATCAAGCCCGCATTCATATGCAGCGCGATACGTCGGCCGCAGAGCGTTTCGGCGGGTAAATCGCGGATCGAGGCGTAGCGCTCCTGCGCCTCGGCCTGCATCGCCATTTTATCCCGAAAGGCCGACACGACCGTATCGTCCGGCCGCAGATGGACGCTGCCCTGGTCCCCATCCAGAAGGATCGGGTCGCCGTTCAGCGCCTCCGTCGTGATGCGGGCTGCATGCACGATCAGCGGGATCGCCAGGGCCCGCGCGACAATGGCCGCATGCGAGCCGACAGACCCTTCCTCGAGCACGATCCCTTTGAGCGTCCGCCCATAATCCAGCAATTCAGCGGGGCCAATGTTGCCAGCCACAAGCACCGGGCTTTCGGGCATCTCGGCGCCGGTTTCCTTGCCCTGACCGGTCAGAATCCGCAAAAGCCTGTTTGAGAGGTCATCGAGATCATGCAAGCGCTCGCGCAGGTATGGGTCCGTCACTTTCGACATCCGGACCCGCGCCGTGGATTGCTCTTTCTCCACCGCCGCTTCCGCCGAGAGCCCGAGTGCGATGTCTTCCTCCATCCGCCGCATCCAGCCTTTGGAATTGGCAAACATGCGGTAGGCCTCAAGCACCTGAAGCTGTTCCTTGTCGCCCTTGGCGGCGGTCGAAAGCATGCGATCGACGCCCACGCGCAGCTCTTCGACGGCGGTGCTCAGCCGTTCCATCTCGCGCTGGGGATCATCCGCGATTGGGTTTGCGACAACGACACGCGGCTCATGCAGCCACACCTGGCCTGCGGACGCGCCTTCTTGTGCCACGGTGCCATGGAACAGAACCGGTTGCTGATGTCGCGCAGACAGGGCCGCCCCGTCGCCCACAAACGCGCCAAGTTCTGCCATCTCCGCCAGGACCATGGCCACCACTTCGATGACATCGACCTCTTCTTCGGAATAGGTCCGCGATTCCTTTGATTGCACAACCATCACGCCGAGCGTTTCGCCCAACCGTTGGATCGGCACCCCAAGAAAGCTGCTATACGCCTCTTCGCCCGTCTCCGGCATGTAGCGAAACCCGCGCGTACCAGGAGCGTTGTCAGTGTTGATGAGCTGCCCGTGCTTGGCGATGCGCCCGACCAGACCTTCGCCCAACCGCATGCGGGTTTGGTGCACGGCCTCCGGGTTCAGACCCTCGGTGGCGCAAAGCTCCAGCGTCTCTTCATCGCGAAAGAGATAGATGGAACACACCTCAACATGCATCTCGAGCGCCATCAACTCGGTGATGGCATCAAGACGCGTCTGACCGCCCGCCTCCTCCGACATGAGCGTGCGCAGGCGCGACAACACCTGGCGGCTGTTGGTCCTATGCCGCGCCGGGTCGTTCATCGGGTCATTCATGGGATCGTTCATGGGCTCAGTCATGCCGTCGAAAGGTCCCAGGTTTCACGATAATCCAGTCGTTTTAAACCTGAACCGGAGTTAGGAGTATAAACATTAAGCAAAAAGAACTTATCAAATTCCGCAGTAACTATGCGC
>JBCCCX010000429.1:0-2050 GCA_039033275.1 Pseudomonadota bacterium
CAGCCGGCGGCTTCACGGACCGAGATCAAGGCGCTCCGCGAGAAAGCGGCGGTCCAGAGGGTCCGCTAGAGAGCGAGTGATCGGCGGATGCGGGTGCTGTCGGCCGTCATCGGCGCGGGCAAGGTGTCCGACGTGTTCGGCATGACCGAAACCGGGCCTTGCCACGTCGCCCATCCCGTCAGCCGCTACAAGCTGGGCAGCGTCGGCGTGCCCATGCCGGGTACGACGCTCAAGATCATGGACGTGGAGACGGGCACGCGGGAGATGCCGGTCGGCGAACCCGGCGAAATCGCCACCTCGGGACCGCAGGTGATGACCGGCTATCTCGGCCTGCCCGAAGAATCCGCCCGCGCCCTGCGCGAGATCGACGGCGCGCGCTACATGTTTACGGGCGATGTCGGCTATCTGGACGAGGACGGCTACGTCTTCCTGTGCGACCGGGCCAAGGACATCCTGGTCGTCGGCGGGTTCAAGGTTTTCTCGGTCGAGGTCGAGGACAAGCTCAAAGCCCACCCGGACGTGGCCGAAAGCGCGGTCGTCGGCGCACCGGACGAGAAGCGCCCCGGCAACGACATCGTGCATCTGTTCGTCCAGCGTGCACCCGGCAGCGAAGGCGACGATGCAGACGCAGAAACCCGCATCCGCGACTGGATCCGCGCCAACATGGCCCCTTACAAAGTGCCCAGGAAAATCCATTTCCTGCCCGAAATCCCGCTCACCCCGGTCGGCAAGATCGACAAGAAGAAGATGCGGGCCATGGTGACGGAATGATCCCGCACCCACCTCAAAGCGTCGTCCTGCTCGGCGCCGACGCGCCCGACATCGCCGCGCATCTTACGCCGGCATTGCCGGACCTCGACGTAAGGATCGGGGGCGGACCGACGGATGCGCCTTATGCGCTGATCGCCTTCTCTCCGGGCGAGGAAATCCGCCATTACCGTGGGGCATCGTGGATCCATATTTCCGGCGCGGGCGCGAACGGCGTTCTGGGCGCGCTGGACGCAGCCGGCATGCCGCCTCCGCCGCTCATCACCCGCACGGTCGGGCGGATGGGACGGCAGATCGGGGAATATGTGCTGTCCTACTGGCTCGCCGACCTGCAGAAGCATGACATCCGGCGGCGGCTGCAAGCGGCGCGCGACTGGGACGTGGCGGCCGGGACGCCGGAGCTGATGGAGGGACGGACCGCGCTGATCCTCGGCACGGGCGGCATTGGCGGCGGCGTGGCGCGCGGACTACAGTCGCTCGGAGCCGATTGCCTAGGCGCGAGCCGCAGCGGACGCGCGCGCGAACCGTTCGACCGGGTCGCCCGGCTGGACGATTTGCCCGCACTCGCTGCAGTCGACCTGGTCGTCGGCGCCCTGCCCCTGACGCCGGAAACAGACGGCCTCATCGGCGCGCCCATCTTCGAGCGCCTGTCCGGCGCGCTGTTCGTCAATGTCGGGCGCGGTGCGACGGCGGACATCCCGGCCGTGCGGCAAGCCCTGGCCGGCGGCCATCTGCGCCATGCCGTCCTCGACGTGGTGCCGGTGGAGCCCCTGCCCGCCGACGACCCGCTCTGGACCGCGCCGGGGATCACCATCACGCCGCACGTCTCCGGTCTGACCCTGCCGGAGGACACGGCCGCCGCCTTCGTCGCGGCCTACCGCGCGCTGGAGGGCCGGCGCGCGCCCGGGCTGGTCGTGGACCCGACCGCAGGTTATTGACAAGTTTATCAGCAAGGTTATGGATAGTCGCGAAGAGGAGATATCCATGGCTGTCACAGAGCGAACTGTCGCGCGTGCTGCGCTGGATGCTGCTGGGCCTGGTCCTGATCTACGCCTTTGCCGTGCGCCTGCTGGGCACGGGTGCCACGATGGGCGCGCAGGCGGCGCAGACCTACCATTCCGCCCGCCAAAGCGCCAAGGCCGAACGCCGCGCGCAAGAAGCGCAGGATGAAGAGCTGTGGGAACAGCATATGGAGGCCGCCGCCACCACCCAAGCCGCCGAAAAGGCGCGCGTGGCCAGCGTCATCCGTGGCAACCTGGCCGCCCACAGCGCGCCCGCCCCG
>JBCCCX010000430.1:0-2014 GCA_039033275.1 Pseudomonadota bacterium
GACCATCAGACGAAGTTCGTGTCGTCCCTGATGGGCGGTCCGGCGTTGTTTACGGATACCCATATCGAAAACGCGCATAAGCACCTGACGATCTACGATGCGCATTTCGACAAGCTGAAAGAACTGATCAACGAAACCCTCGGCGAGTTCGGTGTAGACGGAGATGATGTTGAAACTGTCCTCGCTGCCTTCGAGCAACGCCGCCGCCTTCTGACCGAGCATTGAGATGTCCATTGAAGCCATCAACGAGCAACTTCTCCGGGCGATCGGTGTGGGAGTTGCGCTGGTCGAGGTAAAATCACTTTCGATCCGTTTCGCCAATGACACTTTCGTTGAGTGGTTCGGCTCGCAGGACGACAGCCCGCAACTGTCCGACATTCTGCCGACGCTCGACACGGGGGAAGCCCTTGCGAAGCTGGGGGAGACCGGCAAGTACACGGCAGAAGCGTCTTTCAAACTGCGTCGACGTACAATGACTGTGGCCGTCGAGTTCAACCGGGCCCTGGAAGACGATCAGGACATGATCGTACTGGTCTGCCAGAACATCACACGGATCAAGGAACTGGAGTCTATGATCGACTCTTATTCAATGATGGTCGAGCGCAACACGCATGAGATCAAACGCGAGAAGGAACAGGTTGAAAAACTGCTTCTGAACATGATGCCGCGCACAGCATATGAGGAATACAAATCCTTTGGTGTAGTGGCGCCCCGCGTGTTTGAAAGCGTTTCGGTCCTGACCCTCGATTTTGCCGAGTTCGACGCCATCCTCGCCGCACATGAACCGGCTGTGATCGTCAGCGAATTGAATGACATCTACACCGCCTTCGACCGAATCGGTGAGCAATTCGGATGCGAACGCGTGCGCACGACCGGTGACAGTTACTTCGCCGTCTCCGGCGTGCCCGACCCGGTCCGCGACCACGCGGGGTCCATTGCCAATACCGCCGTCCGGTTCCTCCGCTATCTGGAGCGTCGGAATGAGACGCATCCGATTGCCTGGAAACCGCGCGTCGGTCTAGCCTCCGGTCCCGTCATCGGTTCCGTCGTCGGTGTTCAAAAGTACATCTATGACGTTTTTGGCCCCGCCGTATCCGCCGCCGACACGATCCGTTTGGCTGCGCACCCCATGGGTATCGCGGCGCATGGCTCGATTGCGGATCTGCTCGACTCCCGCTTCTCCGTGCGCGCTCTGGATGACGTGGGGTCCGACGCGCCCGCCATCACCAACGCCTTCGCCCTGACTGAAAGCGGGAGCGACAACGCGAGCGCGTCATGACCCGCAGCAGTGATGCGACATCCGCGCCGTCGATCCCGACTGCAGAGCTCATCGGGCTTTTTCCTGACCCAGCGGTCCTGTTTGACAAGGACGGGACCCTCGCGGTGGCAAATGCAGAGTTTCTCTTCCTCTGCGCAGCCATTGAACCGTTCATTCGACAAGGCACACCTTGGGAACTCTTCCTGACGGAAGCAGAGCGGCGGGCCATCCTACCCGCGCAAACTTGCGCCGACTTGCGCCGAAGGGAGGAACTGCTGCTCCTGCAACCAGACGAAGTCCCCCCAGTCCATGCGGCACTTGCCGACGGTACCCATGCAAAGATCGTGCTTACCGCGCTGTCCGACGGCGGCTTTGCTTTGCGTCTGCAGCGCGGCACGCCTTCCGAGCAAGATGAACGCGAGATTGAGCAGGTGATGGCCAAGGTCCTGGAGGCCTGCCCCACCAGTCTGACCATGGCGCGGATTGGCGATGGGCAAATCCTCTATCGATCCCCTTCGGCGACCGATCTCCTTGGGAAGGGCATGAGCAGCTACGATCATTTCGCACGCCGCGAAGAACGTGCGGATTTTGTAACAGCGCTTTTGCCGGATGCACGCGTTGACGACATGCGCATCACGGGACGCAAAGCAGATGGCTCGGAGTTTCCGGCCGCCATCTCGGCGCGCCTGATCGACTATCGCGGCGAAGACGTAGCCGTCTATAGCATCCTGAACCTGAGCGATGAGATTGCGTTGC
>JBCCCX010000431.1:0-2013 GCA_039033275.1 Pseudomonadota bacterium
CGGGCCAGATCACGGCGCCGTTGTCGAAACGCACATGGGCCGACAATTCCTCGAAGCGGTGCGACACCGTGACGGTGCAGGGCGCTTCCTCCCTCTCTCTCGTGATCCATCCCATGGGTCGTTCCTCCCGGGGTTTTCAGTCCAACAGTTTCGCGAAGGTGTCTGCGTTCTTCGCGCCGAATCCGAGCAGCTCCGCCCGCCAGCCCGTCACTCCGTCGCGGAGCGAAAGCTGGCCGTTCTCGAAGAGGACGAGCCTGATCGGGGTCTCCATCCCAAGCCCGCGCTTCTCGCGCTCGAACTGTAGGACACGTTGCACGCCGGCGACGAAGCCGCCTTGCGTTGCGTCAAAGTCAGCGATCACCACACCGTTTGCATCGAGCACCCGCGCTGCCCCGGACACCCCGTCGGCATCCAGGAAGATCGCGCGCTCCTTCACGACGGCGACCTCGCCGTCCATGGCGGGCATCGCTTCCAGCGGCCGGTCGGTCAGCCGCGCATAGGTCACGATGAGCAGGGCGCAGAGGACCATCACCCCCATCGCGCGGAGCAGCAGCGTGGGGATCATTTCCTTGTCGCGGGCCCTGAGGCGGGATTCGGCTGGGGTCATGGCGCTCACTCCGCCGGGACGGGCATCGCGCCCATGGGTTGCGCCAGCGCGTCCACCGTCACGCGCGGCATGGACATGTCGGCCTGGGCGGCCTCGGCAACCAACCGCGCCACCTTCGCCGCCTCGGGGATCGCGCGCAAGGCGGGCTGCGTCTTGGCGAGCCGCCAGGGCCGCAGATGGGGCCACATCATCACGTAGCTGAACCGGGTGCTGCCCAGCGTCCGAAGCGCGATGTTGCCGGTCCCGTCGGGCTTGGTCGTCAGATCCGCCGCGCCGATCCAGGAATAGGGGAACTGCATCGTCATCGTCAGCGCCGCGCCGATCCGCAGGATGATACGGCGGTTGGTGATCGTGTAGACCGACGACTTCGCCTGGGACCAACCGGTGAAGGCGAGGAGGGCGCAGGTCACGGCCCCCAGGACCAGGTAGAACGACGATTGCGCCGCCGCCTGGCCCCACGACATCTCGCCGGCCGCGATCACGGTGCGCCATGCGTAGAGCACGACGAAATAGATCGCCACGCCCCGGATCGCGAGTGCCTCCTTCGTCAGCGCCCACCAATCGGGCGCCCCCTGCCAGAGGATTTCCTCTCCCTTCGGCAACAGCTCCGGCAAGCCGCGAATGGGTTCCTGGTCGAAGTCGTCGTGGTCCATGTCGTCCTCCGTATCGCGGCCGGGTCTGACGGCCGCCGTTACATACTTACGCCAGTTGCGGCTCCTGCCGGTCGAGCGCGGCATAGAGCTTGCCGCCGCCGACGAAGCCGGTGATCTTGTCTTCCTCCAGCAAGGTGACCTGCGTGGGCGACTTGTTCGCGGGGATCTGCGCGAAGTGCTTCTGATGAAGGGCCTTCACCTCCACATGGTCGGCAAAGATGCGGACCAGTTGGATCGGGATCAGGCGCTTGCCCGTCCCGGGCACGTCCACCTCGAGGTAGCGGACCAACTGTTCGGGCACGTCCAGCCACATGTCGCTGACGGTCGCGGCCTCCAGGCCATCGTCGCCCCTCACCGGTAGGCCGCGGGGGTCGCGTCCCGCACTGATGCGGAAGTCCGACTTGTTCTCCATCGGCGCGATCTTCGGATGGCCGTGGCCGTCCAGTTCCGGTACGTCGCGGCGCGGCGCCCAGGAGGCGGGACCGACCCCGTCCAGCATCGGATCGCCCGTCGGCTCGAACGGGTACCCGTTGGCCACGGCGGTCTTCTGCATGGGAATTTCCCGTCCCTCGGGCGCCATGTCCGGCACCGTGATCGAGCCGCGCCCGTGGGGCAGCTTGAAGGTCTTCTGGCTGGGCAGCGGGAACGGCCCCTGGTTCGGGGCGAGCGTCCCGTCGTCGTTCTCGAGCGGGTAGCCCTCCCGCATGTTCTCCGTCTGGAGGTAGTAGATCAGCAGCGCGAAGAAGCCGTAGA
>JBCCCX010000432.1:0-2007 GCA_039033275.1 Pseudomonadota bacterium
CTGAGCCGCGAAGATAGGGGGTGTGAAAACGTGCGGAACCGCGCCGTCGCTGGTGTTCGACCACGACGGTTCGATCACGATCACTCTGAGGTCGGTCCGCTGGGCGCGTTTGGATCGTTGGGACATGCAAAAGGACGGCGATCCCGTCGGCCCGACCCGCTGCAACATGAGGTGGGACGTGGCGTATGCCACCGGGGACGACCGCATGAACGGATGGAAGCGTGGGACAAGTGCTTTCCGGCGTTTCCGGCGCAACGGGGCGTTTCCGCAGTATCATCCTCGCGACGTTTCGACTGGCGAGCGCCCTAGCCGAGGAGGACGACCGGACCCAAGCAGCAGCGGACGGCCGGCCGACCTCTTCGTCGTTCGCCCCCAACGAGGCCCGCGCCGCGACGTATGGGAACCGCGCACAGGCGATGTTCTGCCCGCCTGAGACGGCTTCTACTTGGACATTTCCCGCGGCCGCGTTGCCAGCGATGGGCGGATGAAGGCAAACCGGCTCCTCGGCACCATCTCCCGACTACCCCGGAGCCTATATCTGGATCTCGACGGCGACGGGTCGAACGGCTCCATCGGCTCGGAGCCGAGATGACGGTTCGACTCATAATGGGACGTTCCAAGAGCCTCCTCGTGTAACGGACAGGATCCGTTTCGGGAGGGTTGGCCGGCCCATGTCACGGGATAAAACCGGTTCAAACGACACGAGAAGGCGCAGGAGGGCGGGTTCAAACGAGCCGCTATGTCGGCGCCGCAAGCTGTCCTGTGGCCAGATAGGCGGACGGCGTCACGCCCATGAGTTTCTTGAACGACCGCGAGAAATGCGCCTGATCCGCGAACCCGCAGGCCAGCGCCACTTCGCCCAGGGGCGTCGCGGCGCCGTCCATCATGCCAAGCGCCTGCTCGATCCGGTAGGACAGGACGAACTGCATCGGCGTGCGGCCGATGACCTCCTTAAAGGTCCGCGCGAAGCTGGACGGGCTCATCCCGACCTCCCGCGCCAGGTCCTCGACCGCGATGGTCCGGTCCAGATTGGCGCGCACATGGGCCAGCACCCGGCGATGGTGGGCGGAGGTGAAGCGGCCGGCCGCCGCGACGGCCTCGGGGCGGCGCTTGCCGTGCCGTTGGAGGAGCTTGACCAGGAACACGCGCGCCATGGCCTCGAACATCACGGCCGAAGACATGTCCCCCGCTTCCAGCGTGTCGCGCAGCATCACGCCCGCCGCACAAAGGTCTGCGTCCAGAAATTGCGGCAGGTCGCGGAACTGCGCCTCGTCGAGGAGCAGCCCGAGTTCCCGCTCTGCGAACCGCTCGACCGCGCGGGGCTCCAACGTGACCACGATCACGTCCGATTGCGCGAACCAGCGCCAGCCCGACCGGACGCCAGCGGGCGTCATCACGATCTCGTTCTTGTGGAACATGAAATCGCGCATCACGCCGTCGCGGCGGTTCTGCACCCGGTGCGGCTTGTCGCGCAGGTTCAGGAGGAGGTGGTGCTCGGCGAAGACATCCTCGGGCATCTCGTCGGGCGGCGCCTGGAAATACTGCACGCTCATCAGTTGCGCGGCGGAGGAATGTTCGATGCCATCGCTGTCGAGCAGCGGTAGCGAAGGATAGATGTCGCGATATCGCCCGGGCATGGCCCGAAGCTAGCGCGCCGAGGGCGGATCCGCCATCGGCGCGCCGCAGATCATTCGGCGGCGAGCACTTGTGCCTTGTCGAAGGCAACGTCCCGGGACACCGCTTCCCAATGCTCCAGCTCCGCCAGAAGTGCCTCCGAATGCTCTCTGATCGCATCCACCGCATCCGCCCCGACGGCCAGCCGCAGCGGCGTGATATCCGAGGCCAGCGCCCGATCGACGGCCGCCGCCACCTTCATCGGATCACCCGTCTGGGTGCCGCCCATTCCGGCGGCAAAGTCCCGTGTCGGGCCGACGATGCCGTCATAAGCCTTCAGGCGCGGCATCGCCCGCATCCCCGACGGCCCGGCGAAATCGGTTCGCAACTGCC
>JBCCCX010000433.1:0-2006 GCA_039033275.1 Pseudomonadota bacterium
CTCGCCAGTGACAGCAGGTTCGAGTGCGCACCGTGAAGCAGACCAATACGATCTGCCGTGGAGGTCTGGAAGAGGTATTGCCCAGGTGGTTTGCGCTGCATATGTGTCAGCATGGAGTATGAGAGCAGTTCTGGCTGCACCGGAGGGCATTCTGCGGTCAAGCGCTTTTTCAGCGTCCTCCAGAACTGGGCATCCGGTAGGGTGCTCCCCGAGCCCGAGCGCGAATGGAGGGAGGAGCCTGAGCTGCAGCGCGAGTGAACAGATCCTGCATTGCCGTGGCCACAAAGACGCCTCAGCTACCACGGCGGTAAACGACGGAGTGTGGGGTGGTCATATCCACGACGCTTACCGTTACTCGTGGAGTACACCTGCGCAGCATTTTGGTGGTTGAAACCCGGGAGACGCCGCCCTACCGTCCCGCCGCGCCCTTTGCGTGGGGCGTCGTCCCGGCTAGGTTCTGCCGAGCGTAGCAAAGGGGGCGTAGATGGGGGTGTTGGTGCTGCTCGGGGTGCTGCTGGTGGTGGTCGCGCTGATTGCCTCGCAGTTCCCCCATTGGCTGACAGTGGTGGCGATTGTCGCAAATCTCGGGGTCTATGCAGCGCTCTGGCACGGGATGCCGGCGGAGATCGACGAGATGGGGCCTCAGATTTTCCAGATCACCGTGCTGATCGGCGGGCAAGTGGCGGCGATCCTCGGTCTGCTCTTGCCGTTCGTTTGGTCACCGGCAGAAGGCTGGCCACGTTGGCTGCGCGCGCTGGGCGGAGCGGCAGCAACCCTTCCGATATGGCTTCTCGCCGCGTTGGTGCTCTACTGACACGGCCAAAGCGCGGCCTCCCGCAGGCTGGGGGGCCGCGACCGAGAGCCGGGACCGCGACGATGGATGGGTGGGCGGGGCCTGCGGGAGGCCGCCTGACTAGAGCCGTCTCAGGAGCGCCGGCAGGTCGGCGATCGACCCGAGGACATGATCCGCATGGGGTGCCAGGTCCGCTTCCTCTGCGGGGCCGGTGAGTACCCCGATCGCCAGCGCTGCGCCCGCGTTGGGAGCGACCTGCAGGTCGCCGATGCTGTCCCCGATCATCGCAACCACGCCAGGCGCTACGCCCACGGCCTCGGCAAAGGCCAACAGCATCCCCGGTCCCGGTTTCAGCCCATGCCCCGAATCATAGCCGGCCACGAAGGCGAAGGCCTGCCGCGCCCCAGCTGTCTCCAGCTGCAGTTCGGCGTTGCCCGCGCTGTCATGGGTCGCGACGCCGAGCGCATAGCCCTCTGCCTTCAGTCCCATCAGAAGCCCCGGCAGATCCGGTGCTGCGGGTGCCAGCATGTCCGGCCCGGTCGACTCAGCCACGATCCGGTCGATGCCGCGGGCGATCTCGCCGACACCGATCCCCAGCAACCCGGCCCAGGCCATTGCCGTCTCGGTGGTCGCACCCGCAACAATGGGCGAGCCGGCTGCGAAACGGCGCGTGGCGAGGTCAAAGCCCGCCACGTCCCCCAGCCGGACGGCGAGCGCGGGGTCCGGCGCGAAGTGATCGATCACCCGCGCGGTCACTTTGCCCCAGGTCGCATCGAAGTCGAACAGTGTGCCGTCCTTATCGAACAGCAGCGCCCGTATCTGTCCCGTCATGCGCCCCCCGATATCGCTGATATCGCACCAATGTCGCAGCCAGATATCGCATGACTTATCCGAACAGACCGAGGCTCTCGATCTTCAGCATCACGTCATGGGCGCAATCGTCCGGCGTCACGTTCAGCGTGTTGACGCGAAGCTCCGGTTCTTCGGGTTCCTCATAAGGGTCGGAGATGCCGGTGAACTCCTTGATCTTGCCGGCGCGGGCGAGCTTGTAGAGCCCCTTGCGGTCGCGCCGCTCGCATTCCTCGAGCGGGGTGGCCACGTGGACCTCCAGAAATGCCCCGTGCTCCTCGATCATCTGGCGAACCGCCGCGCGGGTCGCGGTGTAGGGCGCGATCGGGGCGCAGATCGCGATACCGCCGTTCTTGGTGATCTC
>JBCCCX010000434.1:0-2003 GCA_039033275.1 Pseudomonadota bacterium
GTCGACGCGCCGCCGCCCGACGGCGGGCGCTGGTATCGCACGGGCGACCTCGTGCGCTGGCGGCGTGACGGGGTGCTCGAATTCCTGGGCCGGATCGACTCGCAGGTCAAGCTGCGCGGCTATCGGATCGAACTCGGCGAGATCGAAGCGACGCTGGGCCATCACCCGGCGCTGAGCGGCTGCGCGGTGGCCTTGCGCCGCAGCGCGGCGGACGAGAAGCAGCTGGTCGGGTATCTGGTCGCGCGGCCCGAGGCGGGCGAGGCGGGCGAGGTGCAGGCCTGGCTCGCCGCGCGGCTGCCGGGCTATATGGTGCCGCGCACGTGGGTCTGGCTCGATGCGTTGCCGCAGTCGGCTAACGGGAAGGTCGATCGCAAGCGCCTGCCGGAACCGGAGATCGAGGTCGGGTCGGCGGCGGCGAGCAGCGAGGCCGAGGCCGTGTTGGTGGAGATCTGGCAGGGTCTGCTCGGGCTGGCGCGGGTGGGAGTGCGGGACAACTTTTTCGCGCTCGGCGGCGATTCGATCCTGAGCATCCAGATGGCGTCGCGCGCGGCGGAACGGGGGCTGCGCATCAGTCCGCAGCAGGTGTTCAGCTATCCGACGATTGCCGAGCTGGCTGCACAGGGTTGCGAGGCGGAAGACGTTCCGGGTGTGACGGCGGAGCAGGGCGAGGTGCGGGGCGAGGTGATGCCGGGGCCGATCCAGGCGTGGTATCTGGGCTGGCCGGGCGAGGACTGGGAACAGTTCAGCCAAGGCGCGTATCTGGGGCTGAACGAGCCGCTTGAACCCGAGGTATTGATCGCTGCGCTGCAAGCGGTCGCGCAGCAGCACGATGCATTGCGGATCGCGTGGCGGCACGACGGGCGTGCATGGCGTCAGGAAAGCGGCGCGGGTGCAGCGGTCGAGGTGGAAGTCGAGGATCTGCGGGGGCTGTCGGAGGCGGAGGCCGAACAACGGCTGGAAAAGAGTGCGGCCGGACTGCAAGCGGGCCTGAGATTGAGCGGTCCGAGCCTGTGGGCCGCGCGCCTGTATCGAATGGAACGAGGCTGGCGACTGCTGTGGCTGGTGCATCACGCGTCGGTGGACGGCGTGTCGTGGCGGATTCTCTCGGACGATCTGTGGCGGGCGTATGCGTCCTTGCAGAAGGGCGAGCCGGTGAAGTGGCCGGCCAAGAGCGTGTCGTATCAGGCGTGGTCGCGGGAAATGTCGGCGTGGTCGCGCGCGTTGCCGGAAGCGGAATTGCGGTACTGGCAGGAGATGGATGTGCCGGGCACGCCGCTGCCGGTGGACGGCGGGCATGCGTCGGAAAACACGGTCGCCACGGAGTCGCGCGTCTCGTTGGACTGGGATGCGGAAACGACCGAGCGTTGGTTGCGGCAAGCGGGCGACGCCTACCGGATGAGCCCGGAAGAACTGCTGGTCGCGGCGCTGGCGCGCACGTTGTCGGACTGGACCGCGATCCCCGAATGCGTGCTGGATCTCGAAGGTCACGGCCGGGACGGTTTGGCGGGCGTGGACGTGTCTCGAACGGTCGGCTGGTTCACGAGCCTGTATCCGCTGCGCCTGCCGCTGAGCGGCGACCTGTCGCGTGACCTGAAGTCGGTGAAGGAGCGGATGCGCGGCGTGCCGCACGGCGGGATCGGCTACGGGGCGCTGCGCCACGGTGCGCAGACCCCGGAACTGGGCGCGCATGACCGCACGGTCTGCTTCAACTATCTGGGTCAATGGCGGCTGGAGGAGGGCGGCGAACCACGTTCGACCTGGCTCGGCGAAGCGCCGGGCGGCACACGCTCGGCCGCGATGCGTCGACGCTATGCGCTCGACGTCGTGGCGCAGGTCCACGACGGCTGCCTGCGCGTCGACTGGTGCTACAGCACGGCACTGCACGAAACGGCCACGATCACGGCGCTCGCCGCCGGGTTCCGCGACGCGCTGGACGCCGTGCTGGCTCACTGCCTGTCGCCGCAGGCGGGCGGCCTCACGCCGTCGGACCTGCCGCTCGCCCA
>JBCCCX010000435.1:0-2000 GCA_039033275.1 Pseudomonadota bacterium
GACCGACATCGGCACGGGTCGGACGCTGGCCTGGAGCGAGGACGGGGACGGGGATGGCGCTGATGAAGGCGACGACCTTATGATCGTCTATACGGCTGGTGCGGCGCTTATGAAGCGGCTCGATCCAGACGACCGTGAGGGCCTGGAGGCGAACTTCGGGCCGATCCTCGACAAGCTCCTAGTGCGACGCGGGCGCTTCCCGCTCGATCCCGCCTCCCGCGTGGTTGCGCTTCGCGAAGTCCACCGGGCAATCCGAGACGGAATGGAGGAAGGGGAAAGGAAGGCGGGCGGAGACTACTCCGGCGATCCCAAGGCCGATCGGTTCCCCACGTGGCAGGACGCGGCGCCGACTGCGGGGGTCTCCCTGTCTGGTCTCCTAGGGGGATGGTGGAAGGAGGCGGCGGCGGACGGCCGATCGGAGCGAACTCTGGAGGCCTATCAGACGGCCTTCAATCATCTCGCCGCCTTCCTGAAGCACGACGACGCCGGACGGCTCACCACCGACGACCTCCTGCGCTACAAGGACGCTCGACTGGCCGCTGGGAAGAGCACGAAGACGGTCAAAGCGTCCGACTTCGCGGCCTTCAATTCCGTCTTTGAGTGGGCCGTCGCGAACAACAAGCTTCGGCACAATCCGGCCCGCGCAGTGCGGATCAAGGCGAGCCGCAAGCCAAGGCTACGAGAGGCCAGCCTTAACGATGCGGAGGTGCGAGCCATCCTTCGGGCGGCGTCGTCTTACCAGAAGCCCGCGCGGGAAGGTGAGCGATTAGCGGCGGCGAAACGTTGGGTCCCGTGGCTACTCGCCTATACCGGAGCCCGGCTTGGAGAAATGGTCCAGCTACGCAAGGAGGACGTGCACGAGGTCGGCGGGACGTGGTGCATCACGATCTCGCCTGAAGCCGGCACGGTGAAGGACAGGGACGCCCGCACGATCCCGGTCCACGGCGACCTAATAGCGCGGGGCTTCCTCGACTTCGTTCGGGGGTCGTCAGGCTCCTACCTCTTCATGAACGCCGAGAACGGCGGTGAGGTGCGCGGGCCGCTGCGGACCACGAAGAACCGGTTGCGGGAGTTCGTACGCCTATCCGTGACGGATACGAACGTTCAGCCGAACCACGGGTGGCGCCACCGCTTCAAGACGATCGGGCGCGAACGTGGGGTCAACGAGACCACCCTTGATGCCTTCACGGGTCACGCTCCGCAGACCGAAGGAGCGAAGTACGGCGAACAGGGGACCCTTAAGGCGATGGTCCGCGCGATCGCCCTCTTCCCCTCGATTGAAGTCGGGCCGGGACTAGAGATGCGGATAGGCGGTGCCGACGATCTGGAGGGCGAAGCCGAAGAGGACTAGGCCAACGCCAACGCCCGCCCGCACGCCTCGCACGGTCAAGATGCGCCCGGCTGCGGCATCTTCGGCATTGAGAAGATAAGCTAGCCGCTCCTTCCTCTCGCCATGCCCCTTCCCGTCGCCAAAGAATGCTCCTCCGTCCGCCTCCATTGCTGCCTCGCGAGCCTTCCGCACGTCCGCCCGCGCAGCCTGCTCGCCCTCGATAGCTGCGAAGGCCTCAAAGGCCAGCATACCGAAACCCACGAGGTCAAATGCCTGTCCAGCGACGACGAGCCATGCCGGGTTCATGCGCGCACCTCCCGATCATCCTTTAGTATCCGAAAGACGCTAGCCCGCGACACGCCGACCCGATCCGCGATGGCCTTCGGTGCGACCCCGTCCCGGTGCAACGCGATGACTTCGGCGGACTTGGCCCGCGCGGTGGGCGCACGGCCCTTGTATCGGCCCTCAGCCTTCGCCTTGGCGATGCCCTCTCGCTGGCGCTCCAGCATTAGGTCCCGTTCGAACTCCGCAATGCCGGCCAGCAAGGTGAGCATGAGGCGCCCCGTGGGCGTCCCGGTGTCTACGTTCATGGAGAGGATGGAGAGGCGCACGCCCTTCTCCCCCAACGTCCTGGCGGTCTCCAGAAGGTGGGCGGTGGATCGCGCAAGGC
>JBCCCX010000436.1:0-1973 GCA_039033275.1 Pseudomonadota bacterium
CCGCCGAAGGAGGAGTTTCGCTACGACGTGGCGAGCGACACCTCCCTCTGCCCGGCGGGGAAGACCTCGCGCCCGAAGGGCAGCAAGCGGGGATCATCCGAGGGCCGCAGAGATGACGGCATGAGGGTCCACTATCCCTCCCGGCACGGCTGCCGGCCGTGCCCCCTGAAGGAAACCTGTGCCCCGACCGGGATCCGGATGATCCACCGGTCGCCGCGCGAGGAGGTCCGCGAACGCGCCAAGTCGCGGGAGGGCACGCCCGACTTCCAGCGGTCGAAGACGCTCCGGATGCGAGTCGAACGGCTCTTCGCCGACATCAAGCACAACGACGGCTTCCGACGCGTGCGGTTGCGAGGAAGGCGAGGGGCCGACGAGCAGTTCGTCCTCGCCGCTACCGCCCGAAACCTCAAATGGATGATCACGCTTCTCGGCAACGCAGGTAGGGCGGAAGGAAGGGTAGCCTGAGCACCCGGCAGTCCGTGCCGCCAAAACGCATCACCAAGCTAAAGCGCCAACCCGTCGACTGCTTCAACAGCCACGGACATTAAGTAAACGCGGCTGGTGCTCTTCCGCCGCCTGCTCCGTTGTTTCGGGGTGGTCACTGAGAGGAGCGGACGATGACGAAGTCGAGCGGAGTTGAGGAGCGCCAGCCGGTCTATGTCGGGCTGGACGTGTCGAAGAACGAGACGCAGTTGTGCTGGTCGCGGCCGGCGGTGCCAAGTTGTTCGAAGCGAAGGTCGCGACCGAACCAGGTGCCATTGTGCGGGCGATCGCGAAGACGGCCGAGAAGCACGGTGCCCGCATCGAACTGGTCGGCCTGGAGATGGGCGGCATGGCCTGCTGGCTATGGCGGGAGCTGAAGGGCTGGAGCCTGCCCGTCGTGTGAATCGAGGCCCGGCACGCGCATGCAGCCTTATCGACGCGGATGAACAGTGAGGCGGATCAGCGGAGGGTCCGGGGGACCGTCCGCCCGCCGAACGATCGCGGCGATGCGCGTGGGATTGCCGAGCTGATGCGTACGGGTTGGTTCCGCGAGGTGGCGCCGCGGTCCGAGAAGAGCCAGGCACTGCGGGCCTTGATGGTCGCGCGGTCGCGCTTGGTCAGAATGCGCGGGGACGCTCAGAACCAGATCCGCGGGCTGCTCAAGGAGCGCGGCATTCGCTTGCCCCGCGCCGTGGGGGCGATGTTCCGCCGCCGCGTGCGCGAGGCCATGGAGGGACGGCTGGCCAAGGGCGATCACCTCCACGTCCTGATCGACACCTTCCTGCGGCAGCACGAGCAGTTGTGCGTCGAGCAGAGCGGGATCGAGCGACGCATCCGGCACGAGGCGGCGGCCGACGGGACCACCCGTTGGCTGATGACGATCCCCGGCGTGGGCATCATGACGGCGACGTGCTTCCGCCAGACCATCGACGATCCGCACCGCTTCACGTCGTCTGCGACCGTCGGCGTCTATCTCGGACTGACGCCCCGACGCCATCAGTCCGACGAGATGGACTGGACGGGCCGCATCTCGAAGCGCGGCAGCGTGACCATGCGGGCGCTCCTCTACGAGGCTGCGACCGTGATCATGCACCGCGTCCGGCGCCCCTGCGCGATGGAGAGATGGGTCGCAGGGCTGGCCGAGCGCATCGGCCAGCGGCGGGCCAAGGTCGCCCTGGCGCGCAAGCTGGCCGTGATAATGCACGAATCTGGGTCGACGCGACCGAGTTCGACTGGGGTCAGGAGGCCGTCCCGACGGCCGGGACGGCGTGACGCGGCGGACCTGGAAACCGAGCAAGGAGGACTGCCAGCAATCAGAGACAACCGGTTCCGGTCGGCGCGCCGGCCGGTGCGTCCCCGCCGGGGACGCCGATGGGACGACTTCGCCACCTAGGGTTGGCGCGGCGCCTCCGCCTTCACGGTGGCTACGCCGACGCCGCATGACACGTGGAAGCGTCCATCGCGAACATCATGATGGGGCATCGACCCCG
>JBCCCX010000437.1:0-1968 GCA_039033275.1 Pseudomonadota bacterium
CGGAGCCGTCGAAGGCCGTCTTGACGAAGCGGTCGAACAGGCCGGACTTGGTCGCGGCCTCGTCCACCGCGGCGCTATAGTCGTAGGACTTGCCCGCGCCGCGCGTCCGCACCACCAGCCCCTTGTCGAACATGCGCTGGATCTGCTTGAGGGTGGTGGTGTAACCGACCGACTTGGTTTCGCTGAGCGCGGCGTGAATATCCTTGACGCTGCGCGGCTGGCGCTCCCACAGGAGCTGCAGGATCGCGGTCTCGGCCGGCGAGGGCCGCTTCTTCATGGGCGCGGATTTCGGGGAACCGGCTTCGGGAGTCTGTGTCATGCACTCGTTTTCGACGACGCGTGTCGTGATGTAAAGCGTAAAACGACGCATGTCGTCTTTTTAATCTTCATCAGACTCCAAACCGCGTCACCCTCCAAACCGCGTCAGGAGGCCGCATCGACGCCGAGCTCCGTGGCGGCTCGGTCGTAGATGCGGAAAACGCGGTCGGCGGACGTCACCACATGGTCCGCCTCGCCTGGGCTCAACACGAGGCCCCGCAAGCGCCCCAGCAATTCCGGCCAGGCCCGGCTTTGCCGGTTCGCCTCCATCCAGGCGCCGGCCGCGCGCACATGCGGATCGGTCGCACGCGACCAGTCGCGGTGGAGGAGCCGCGCGCCCATCTGGCTGCCCGTGACGACATAGCGGTATCCGAGCGGGTGCAAGCCGGTCGTGTCGGGCGGGTCGCGCCAGACGGGTACGGGGCGGCCCAAGGCCTGCAGGTCGCGGCCCAGCGCCTCCACGAAGCCCGGCCGCGGGTCCGGGTCGCACAGCGGGTCGAGCCTGGCCTGGACCAGATGGTGCGCGCCGAGCAGGCGCGACAGACCGTCCACAGTACCGAGATCGAGCGCGCCCAGCCGCCGGTCGATGCGGTTGTGGCTCTCGGCCGTGTCCGCGCGCAGGCGCTCGCGTATGGGGCGTTCGTCGTCCCGTTTCGTGTCCGGCGTGTCGTTCATGCGGACCGGCTTCCTACGACCCAGAGCCAGACCCCGCAAGCGCGGTGCGTTGCGCCGGCCGCAAGCCGGTTTCAGACATTCGGTCTCCGGCGTCCCGCCTGTGATGTTTCCGCGCGGCCGTTCCGACTTGCCTTGCCAAGTCTAGGCGGGATTGCAAAACGCCCTATCGGAGCCGCGGCTGCGCTGCTACGCGCGGCATTCGAACACGCTCGCGATGGACGGCGCGGCCCAAGACACGAAGGATTAAATGGCCAAGCCTTTCCTGAGCCCGGACGAGACGCTCGCGCTCGACAATTGCGATGCGGAGCCGATTCACACCCCCGGCCGGATCCAGCCCTTCGGCTGCGTCCTGGCCGGCGAGGCGGACCTGGCGCGCATCGACCATGCCAGCGCCAACACGGCCGACTTCCTCGGACGCACGCCCAAGGACCTGCTGGGAACGGACTTCACCGAACTGTTGGGCCGCGAACTGAGCCACGACCTGCGCAACATGCTCAGCATGTCCACCGCGTCGCGCCAGCGCGAGCGGGTCGGCTCCCTGCATGTGGACGGCACCGATCTGGAGATCTTCGCGCACCGCAACCCGGAACGGCTCGCCGTGGTCGAGTTCGAATCGGTTGACGGCTCGGACGGGGCGCAGCGGTCCGCCGTCGACCGCATGCGTAACCTGCTCAACCAGGCCAGCAATCAGCGCGACATCGGCGCCATGCTGAAGGTCTGCACGCATGGCCTGCGGGAACTGACGGGCTATGACCGGGTCAAGGCCTACCGCTATGCCGACAATGGCGACGGCGAGGTTGTGGCGGAATCGCGCGCTTCCAAGGCCGAGAGTTTCCTCGGCCTGCGCTATCCCAGCTGGGACGTGCCCACCCAGGCGCGTGCCCTGCAGATCAAGAACCCCGTACGCATGATCTCCGACATCACGCAGGACCCCGTGCCCCTGCTCGCCCTGTCGGAAGACCTGCCGCCCCTGGA
>JBCCCX010000438.1:0-1957 GCA_039033275.1 Pseudomonadota bacterium
AGCACCCGTGCGAGCTGGGCCGTACGCGGCTGGAGCGAGTGCGTTTGAAAGGATGTACCCAGTGTCCGATCGACCGATATCCCCCGACTTCCCCTATGAGTCCAAGTACCTGGATGTGCATGGGAGCAAGATTCACTACATCGAGGAAGGCAAAGGTGATCCGATCCTGTTCCTGCACGGGAACCCCACCTGCAATTACCTATGGCGAAACATCATCCCGTACCTGTCGGGACACGCGCGCTGCATTGCGCCCGACCTGATCGGCATGGGGAAGTCGGACAAGCCCGACATTCGCTACGGCTTCTTCGATTCGTATCGCTACCTCGCGACATTTGTCGAGCGGATGGAGCTCAAAGACATCACGCTCGTCGTCCATGATTGGGGCTCAGGTCTCGGGTTCCACTACGCAAACGAGAACCGGTCCAACGTACGGGCGATCGCTTTTATGGAATCGCTCCACGACGTTCCCGACCTGAAGAAACTATCGACGTCCATGAGGATTGCGACGGCGTTTCTGCGCAGCCCTGTTTTTGGAAAACTCGTCGTCGGAACCTTCAATCTCTTTATCAACAAAGTTCTGCCCGACATGATTGTTCGGGAGTTGTCGCCGGTGGAGAGGGAGGTCTACGCCGCTCCCTACAAGACAAAGGAGAGCAGACGTCCACTGTGGGTTTGGCCGCGGGACTTCCCCCTTGACCCCGCCAAACGGACACCTTTGAGGGAAGCGTTTGAAGGTTGGAGGGATTGGCTGCCCGCTTCGACCATTCCCAAGCTTTGCCTCTACGCATCACCAGGTTCGGCGATCATGGAGAAGGAAGCGGAGCGCATACGCAAGACCTTCTCCAACACCGACGTCGTGCACGTCGGCGATGGTCTTCACTTCATTCAAGAAGACTGTCCACACGAAATCGGCGAGGCGCTGTCGAGCTGGGACGCGTCGATGGGATGAGTTGTGCGGTGGCGCTGGCGCATGACGATTGGGGCTCCGTTCCGACCAGTCGCACGGCGTATCGCTAGGGCGTCATAGGAACGGATCGAAACGGAGAGAGCAATGCGTGTATTCATTACTGGAGCGACCGGCTACGTCGGCGGGGCCGTTACGAAGTGCCTTCTCGCAGCGGGGCACGAGGTCGTCGGTCTGGCTCGGTCCGACCGATCAGCCCAGCGGCTCGACGCGATGGGAGCCGAAGCACACCGAGGTGAGTTAAGCGATCTGGATAGCCTCACGCGAGGCGCTGAAGCGGCCGATGGCGTGATACACATCGCATTCGGGCTGACAGACTGGAGCCAACTCGACGCCGCATTCGCGGAGGAGGATGCGGCGGTGACGACCATGCTCGCCGCCCTCGAAGGGACTGGAAACCCGTTCTTGCACACCAGCGGCTCGGGCGTACTGGCCGATACAGGCAACTCGGTCGTGGATGAGACCGTTGAGACGGACAGTACCGGCCCCGTCGCCTCGCGGGCGGAGCTTGAACAGATCGTGCTGCAGGCCAGCGAGCGAGGGGTCCGGTCAGTCGTCATTCGCCCAGGGCTCGTCTACGGCCACGGCGGCAGCGGCGTTATGCTCATGCTTGTTCAACTCGCGCGTCAGGCCGGCGGTGGGCGGACCATCGGGGACGGAACGAACGTTTGGTCCGCCGTCCATCTCGACGACTTGGCTGACCTGTACCTTCGCGCCTTGGAAAGCGGCCCAGCCGGAGCGCTCTTTCACGCGGCGTCGGAAGAGGCATCAACAATGAAGCAGGTGGCTTCGGCCATTGCCGATGCGCTCAACCTTAGCGGCCCGCCAACAGTTTGGTCCGTTGAAGAGGCCCGGGGCATGCTTGGTCCCCTTGCCGACGGACTGGCCGCGAATAAGCGAATCTCTGCAACCAAAGCACGTAAGTCCTAGGCTGGCGGCCGCATCGCCCAGACCTGCTCCAGGAGGTCACGCAAGGTTCCTACGCGGCGTCGA
>JBCCCX010000439.1:0-1954 GCA_039033275.1 Pseudomonadota bacterium
GCAAAGGCGCTATGCTGGCTAAGCGATTGGTCAGCTCCGGTATCCGCTTCGTCGAGGTCAAGACGGCGGGCGACAGTCTGCGGCGCAATCAGCTAACCCGGATGCGCCAACTCTCCGCCGCTGGTTTCCCGGTCCAGATCGTGAAAGTCCGCTGGGCGGTCGATCCCGACCAGCCTTACGTCGTGGTCGATGTGGAGACGACCGGCGGTCGGCCAGGGCTGCATCGCCTGACGGAGATCGGAGCCGTCAAGATGGTCGGCGGCGAGATGGTGGACGAATTCCAGACATTGCTGAACCCGCAGCGCTCCATCCCGCCCAACATCACGCGCATCACCAACATCACCAACGAGATGGTCGCGGGCGCGCCCCGTTTTATCGAGGTCGCGGAGCGTTTTCGCGAATTCATGGGCGACGCGATCTTTGCCGCGCACAATGTGAACTTCGATTACGGCTTCATTTCGGCAGAATATGAAATGATCGACCAACGCTTCCGCCATCCCAAAATCTGCACTTGCGCGTCCATGCGCCGCCTCTATCCCGGCCATCGCTCCTATTCGCTCAAGAATTTGTGCCGCGATTTCGAGATCGACCTGACGCAGCATCACAGGGCGCTGTGCGATGCGCGCGCGGCCGCAGAACTGCTGAAGCTCGTCAACGAAAAACGGATGGCGGACTAGCGTCGCGCTCCGCCAAATGCGATGCGCGAGGCGATGTCTGTCACCGCTCTCGAAAACCACCCGGACAATCTGCCGGAGATCGACTCCATACGGGGGCGCGTGGATGCCTGCCTCGCGCGGCTCGTCCCCGAAGCGCAGACATGGCCGCGCCAGCTGCACGAGGCGCAGCGGCACGCCCTGCTCTCCCCGGGCAAGCGATTCCGACCGCTTCTGACCATCTTGCTCGCCCGAGGCTGCGGGTTCGACGACGCCGCGTCCAACGCGGCCATGGAGGTCGGTTGCGCGGTCGAAATGGTCCACGCCGCATCCCTCATCCTGGACGACCTGCCCTGCATGGACGATGCGGCGCTGCGCCGGAACCAGCCGACGACGCATGTGGCCTTCGGCGAGAGCACGGCGATCCTGTCGGCGACGGCGCTCCTCAACCGCGCTTTCGGTGTCATCGCGCGCTCCGGGGACTTACCGGCGGAACAGCGCGCGGAACTCTGCGATCTCCTCTCCTATGCTGTTGGCTCTAGCGGACTGATCGCAGGCCAGATGGCCGATTTGGCCAACACTGGCGATGCGAGCGTGGGTGAGATCGAACGGGTCAACCGTTTGAAGACAGGCGCGCTGTTCGACTTCGCCGCCGATGCCGCCGCCATCATGTCCGAAAGCCCGGCGGCGCAGCGCGCGGCGTTGAAGGACTTCTCGCGACAGATTGGCTTGGCCTTCCAACTGTTGGACGACGTAAAGGATGTGCTGCAAAGTGCTGATATCAGCGGCAAGACGGCCGGGCGCGACGCGGGCAAGACGACACTCGTCGCCAAGCAGGGTCTGGACGGCACGAAGTCCCTGCTCCATTCCTACCTGGGCAATGCCAAAGATGCCGCCCATCGCGCGGGCTTGTCCGACGCCGATCTTCTGGGCGCATTGATCGACCAGCAGTTCGCCTTCTTGCGCGACTTCTGAACGCAGCGCGAAACGGTTTCGCCGCCCGGTCGGCTCCGGTAAGACGGATGTGAAAATCAACCGAGTCAGACCGATCGACAAAGCAAAAACATACGCCCCCGTGAATATGGGACTACTCTACGCCGGCCTGCTGGCTGGCGTGTGGCTGGTTGCGCATGCCTATGCGGTCTTCTTCCACACGATCGGTGATCCGGTCTGGCTGACAGTCGGGCTGATTGCATTGCAGGTCTGGCTCTATACAGGCCTGTTCATCGTGGCCCACGACACGATGCACGGCTCCTTCGCGCCGGGTCGGCCGCGCCTCAATGCCTGGGTCGGCCGCGTCA
>JBCCCX010000440.1:0-1919 GCA_039033275.1 Pseudomonadota bacterium
CCGCCTGCAACCGTCTTGCGGTCCGGGCGGGTCGGGCCGACGGCCCGTCGGATCGGAGCGTGCAAAGGCCCCCGACGGAATTGGCGGTCTTTATCGGCCCCGCACACACTGTCAACTCGCCCGGATCAGTCGCGTGCTTTTACTGAGGACAGGACCTTTTTCGTGAGCCAACCCGCCCCTGCCAGAATAGCGGCCACGAGCCGCAAGTCCGGTCCGCTTCGCGGAAGCATTCGCGCACCGGGCGACAAATCCATCTCCCACCGCGCCATCATCATGGGCGCACTGGCAAAGGGGCGCACGACGATCACGGGATTGCTGGAAGGGGCGGACATCATGGCGACCGCGGACGCGATGCGGGCTCTGGGGGCGTCCGTGTCACGAACGGGGCCGGGCGAATGGACCGTGGACGGTGTCGGCACTGCGGGCCTGTCCAGCCCTGACGGCCTGATCGATTGCGGCAATGCCGGAACGGGTGTGCGCCTCATCATGGGTGCGGCCGGCGCGCACCGGGTCACCGCGACCTTCACGGGCGACGACAGTCTGCGCGGGCGGCCCATGAACCGGGTGCTGGAGCCGCTCCGCATGATGGGAGTGGAGGCCGAGGCGCAGGAGGGCGGGCGATTGCCCTGCACGATCCGGTCCGCCGGGCGGCTGACGCCAATCGACTACCGTCCACCCAAGGCCTCGGCCCAGGTAAAGAGCTGCATCCTGCTGGCCGGGCTGGGCGCGTCGGGCCGCACGACCGTGCGCGAGATCGCCGCCACGCGCGACCATACGGAGACGATGCTGACTGCGTTCGGCGTGCCGATCCGCCGGGACGGATTGTCCGTGTCGATCGACGGCCCGGCGCAGCTCGCTGCAACGCATGTCGATGTCCCGGGCGACCCCAGCAGCGCGGCTTTCGCCGTTGTGGCAGGGCTGGTCGTTCCGGGATCGGACCTGCGGGTCGAAGGCGTGATGCTCAACCCGCGCCGTACGGCGTTGTTCGATGCGCTGAAGGCGATGGGCGGGAATATCGAATTCGAAAATGCCCGCGCCGTGGGCGGCGGGGAACGTGTTGCGGACATCCGCGTGCGTCACTCCAACCTGTCGGGGATCGTGGTTGATCCCGCGCGCGCGCCGGACATGATCGACGAATACCCCGTTCTCGCCGTGGCCGCTTCCGTCGCGAGCGGACCTACGGTCATGGACGGCATCCACGAATTGCGGGTTAAGGAAAGCGACCGGATCGCGGCGACCGCGGCCCTGCTGCAACGTAACGGCGTGGCGGTCGAGGAGCGGGCCGACGGCATGACCGTTTCCCGTGCGGGTTCAGTTGCCGGCGGCGGAACCGTCACGACCCATCACGATCACCGCATCGCCATGAGTGCGCTCGTGCTCGGCCTTGTCGCGGACGCCCCGGTCGCTATCGACGATGCCTCCATGATCGCGACCAGCTATCCGGATTTCTTCGACCATATGGAGTCGCTCGGCGCGGATATGGCCGTTGCAAAGACAGACGGTGCGGACGAGTCCGATTGAGTTTGCGGCCGGTCCGGCCTAAAGGCGCGCCGCATCCCTTCTTCGGAGTCTCTTTCCATGTCCGACATATACGACGTCATCATCATAGGCGGCGGACCCGGCGGCTATAACTGCGCCATACGCTGCGGCCAGCTCGGCCTGAAGGTGGCCTGCGTGGAGACGCGCAAGGCGCTGGGCGGAACCTGCCTGAATGTGGGCTGCATCCCGTCCAAGTCGCTGCTTCACGCCACTGAGCTGTTCGAGACGGCCGAGGACGAGTTCGAAGCCATGGGCATGAGCGCGAAAGTGTCCGCCGACGTGCCGAAGATGATCGAAAAGAAGCAAGAGGTCGTGGATGGCCTCACCAAGGGGATCGAATTTCTGTTCAAGAAGAAGAATAAGGTCGACCGGATCGAAGG
>JBCCCX010000441.1:0-1916 GCA_039033275.1 Pseudomonadota bacterium
AAGGCATCACGGAAGCGGCGGACCTGGCAAATGGTCCATACACCGGCGCGGCGTTCGAGAACGAACTGGGCAGCTAATTTTTCCGCTCGGCGGAAGGGTCGAAGCTGCGTGACACAGGGGAGACCGTGACGATGCCTGACGTCGTATGAGGCTAGGCGCCTGATCGAGGCCTGGCGGCGGGACTACAACGTTAGTTGGCCTGACATGGCCCTCGCCAATCTAACCCCGGCGGAATACGCTGCCGGGGCAAAAGCTGCGATGACCC
Organism: Pseudomonadota bacterium; assembly: GCA_039033275.1. GTDB lineage: Bacteria > Pseudomonadota > Alphaproteobacteria > Caulobacterales > Maricaulaceae > Litorimonas. The sequence continues at coordinate 266 of JBCCCX010000441.1, forward strand.
CCATGGGGGTCATCGCCGTCGCCGACTAACGCTGAACCTGGGCCCGCAGACCAAAGCGCTTCATCGCGATGGGTGCCATTACGAACGTAGAGTTGGACCGTGCCTAAACCGCGGGACGCGTGTCTTAGGACGACACCCAAACGGCAGTTATATTCCCTTATAGGACAGAGACTTGGAGGACATAAACGACTGCTTAAGGGTCAGAAACACAGTTCTTCTGGGGCCGATGACAGTTTCTCGAAAAATTGGCTGGGGCGGCAGGATTCGAACCTGCGAATGGCGGCACCAAAAGCCGCTGCCTTACCGCTTGGCGACGCCCCATCCGAGGGCGGTTGTCTAGCGAGGTCTCCGCGGGGTTGCAAGGTCCGGATCGGCCGGCTTGACGCCCGCCGCACCCCACTCTCTACCCGGAATCACAGGAGAGCCACTAGAGACGGAAGCAGTCCGCTATGCGTGATGAGATCGGGATCGAGGATGCTGTTCCGGACGACTTGGAGGCCATCCGAGCTATCCTGAACTGGGCGGTCTTGGAGACGACGGCCGTCTTCTACGACCAGCCCCGCACGGTCGCACAGATGCGAGACTGGTTCGAGGAGCGCCGTGCGCGGGACTTGCCCATCCTCGTCGCGCGGGGCGAGGACGGATCGATCCTCGGCTATGCGAGCTACGGACCCTTCCGCCCGCATGACGGGTTCGCGCGGACCGTCGAGCATTCGATCTATGTCGCGCCTAGCGCACAGGGCGCCGGGCTTGGCCGGGCGCTGCTGGACGCCCTGGTCTCGCGCGCGCGGAACGCCGGACTGCATGTGATGGTCGGCGGGCTGACGGCCGAGAACAAAGCCAGTCTCGCGCTTCACGCAAGGGCGGGCTTCATCGAGACCGGGCGGATGCCGGAGGTCGGAGCGAAGTTCGGGCGCTGGCTGACGTTGGTCTTCGTACAGAAGATCCTCGACGCGGAGACGTTCCACGACTCACGCACCGAACCGTGAGGTGCGCGAAATGAAGGAATTCACCAAGATCGAATATGCCGAAGCTGCCCACGCCGCCCGTCACTTTGGCAATATGCGCTTCGCTACGCTTGGCCTGTTAAGCGCAATGAATGGCGCAGCTCTTCTAAACATAGAGAGGTTGAGCAATGTCAGCTTCGCGCTGCCATTCCCGATCGTCGTCATCGCCGTGACGGCCTGCTTTTGGATACTCGATGAAAGCGCCACGCGATACTGGCGACGCGCGGTAGCACGGCTAGCCGAAATCGAGGCCGGTGAAGGCGGTGCGCACTACTTGCGCCCGCGCTCCAACCCTGTCTTCTCCGCTACTTGGGCGACGCGCGTGCTTTATTGGGGCGCGATACTTTCCTGGCTGGCAGTACTCTTGTGAGCGGACGTCGGAGCCGGCAGCCGAGCCGCCGGCCCCCATGCGATTAGCCCATGCCGAGGTCCGGCGCGATGCCCATGCAGGCCACTAAGAGGTCGCGGACGGCCTGAACGGACTTGTCGAACTCGGCCTGCTCGGCGCGATCGAGGCTAATCTCGACGACCTTATCGAGGCCACCGGCGCCGATGACGGTGGGGACGCCGACATAGAGGTCCTGGACGCCGTATTGGCCGGTGAGCTGGGCGGCGGCGGGGAGGACGCGCTTCTTGTCCTTCAG
>JBCCCX010000442.1:0-1910 GCA_039033275.1 Pseudomonadota bacterium
CCCTCCGACCTGGAACCTGCTAGCGCAGCCTCCAGCCCACCTCCCCCTAGAGGGGGAGGAAAACCATTACGAGACGGCGCGATGTGCCGACAACAGAGGAAACCTGCTCATGGCCCTGGTCCTGAACGAAGACGAAGTGATGCTCCGCGACACGGCGGAAGGTTTCTTCGCGGAGAAAGCGCCCGTGAAGGCACTACGAACCCTGCGCGATACGAACGATGAAACCGGCTTTGACCGGGCGCTCTGGGCCGAAATGGCGGAAATGGGCTTTGCCGGGATCGCGATCCCTGAGGATCACGGCGGTGTCGATATGGGCTTCCAGGCGGCGGGCCTGCTGGCCGAACAGATGGGCCGGAATCTGACGGCCTCGCCCTTCCTGTCCACGGCGATCCTGGCCGCGACGGTGCTGCGCGAAGCGGGCTCGGACGAACAGAAGGGCGAGTGGCTGCCCAAGATCGCATCCGGCGAGACCGTTATGGCCGTCGCGCTGGACGAAGGTCCGAAGCACAATCCCGCCAATATAGAGACGACGGCCGAAAAGTCCGGCAACGGTTTCAAGTTGAACGGGTCAAAGGCCATGGTCGTAGACGGCCACGTCGCGGACCGGCTGATCGTGGCGGCCAAGACCGATGACGGGCTGGCCTTCTTCATGGTCGATCCCAAGGCCAAGGGCGTGGAGATCGAGCGCACCATCATGGTGGACGCCCACAACGCCGCGCGCATCGACTTGCACGACGTGGAAGTCGACGGCGACGCGCTGATCGGTGAAACGAACGCGGAAGCCGCCCTGCACAAGATGCTGGCCGCCGGGCGCGGCATCGTCGCGGCCGAGTTGCTCGGCGCAGGCAGCGAAGCCTTCAGGTCCACGGTCGAATACATCAAGGAACGCAAGCAGTTCGGCGTTCCGGTCGGCAGCTTCCAGGCGCTCCAGCACCGCTCCAGCCACCTCTACTCCGAACTCGAAATCGCCCGGTCAGCCGTGCTCGGCGCGTTGACGGCGCTCGATGCGGGCGACGAGAATGCGAGCCGATACTGTTCCATGGCCAAGGCCAAGCTGGGCGAAGTCGCTAAGCTCGCCGCCCTCGAAGGCGTGCAAATGCATGGCGGCGTCGGCATGACGGACGAATATGATATCGGCCTGTTCCTGAAGCGCGTGCGTGTCTTGCAGGAGCTGTTGGGCGACGCGGCCTACCATCAGAACGAGCATGCGAAGGCGAACAGGTTCTAGATCGACTGTGCCCGGGCTTGACCCGGGACCTAGGGCGGAGAAGAGAAACGATCCGGGAGATGGCAACAAGCCGCCCTGGACTCCGGATCAAGTCCGGGGGCGATTAACTAGGGAGAGTGACATGCCAGCATTTGCGGCGGACGAGATCGAGAGCAAGATCGGCGAGACCATGGGCGTCTCGGACTGGATCGAAGTGGATCAGGAGAAGATCAACCAGTTCGCCGAGTGCACTGGCGACCACCAGTTCATCCACGTCAATCCGGACATGGCGAAGATGACGCCTTTCGGCACTACCATCGCCCACGGCTTCCTGACGCTCTCCCTTATCTCGGAGATGAGCTATGGCGACGCAGCCGCGTCCATCAAGGGTGCGAAGATGGGCGTGAATTACGGGCTGAACAAGTTGCGCTTCCTCGCACCGGTCAAGAACGGCAAAAAAGTACGCGGCCACTTCAAACTGACCGGCTATGACGAAAAGGCACCCGGCCAGCACCTGCTGACGCAGGAAGTGACGGTCGAAATTGAAGGCGAGGACAAGCCTGCGTTGGTGGCGGAAACGCTGACGATGTTGTTTACCTGATCGGCTCCCGGACTTGATCCGGGATCCAGAGCGGCTTGAGAGTCCGCTGCCGCAACGCTGGCCCCCGGATCAAGTCCGGGGACGGCCTCATCATCCTGGAGC
>JBCCCX010000443.1:0-1875 GCA_039033275.1 Pseudomonadota bacterium
AAGCCGACCCGCGCCATGGCCGCCGTCCGGCTCCGCTGCGCTCCGCCTCCCGCCGACCATGGCGCAGGAGGCGACGATGTCCTAACATAAAACCCGGACCACTCGATGGGGGCCGGTCACTTGCCCAAGGAGAAGCGGCAAGACAGCGCGCATTTTCCGGCAACGCATTCGACGACAAGACGACCCAGCTCATCCTGCTGGCGATTCTCGCATCGCAAGGGTCACCGGCCGTCAAATGGCACATCAAGGCCGCCCGCAACGCTGGCGCGCGTAATGCAGAAATCATCGACGCCATCGAACTCGCTGGGTCGGTCGCAACGCTCGGTGTGCTGAATACCGCCTATGCGGTGCTCGACGATCTCGACCGCGAAGAGAAGGCGGCGTCGCTGACGCAGAATGACCAACCTCGACAATCACCTAAAGGAGAAGAACGATGACGAAAATTCTGGTGCTATACTATTCCAGCTACGGCCATATCGAGACGATGGCGAACGCCGTCGCCGACGGCGTGCGTGACGAGGGCGCGGAAGTGACCATCAAGCGCGTGCCGGAAACCGCCCCGAAAGAGGTCGCCGAAGCGGCGCATTTCAAGCTCGATCAGGACGCGCCAATCGCAACCCCGGACGAGCTTGCCGATTACGATGCGATCATCGTCGGCGTCGGCACACGTTATGGCCGCATGGCGAGCCAGATGGCGGCGTTCTGGGACCAGACCGGCGGCCTGTGGGCGCAGGACAAGCTGATCGGCAAGGTCGGTGCGTCCTTCACGTCCAGCGCCACCCAGCACGGCGGTCAGGAGACGACGCAGTTCTCGATCCTCACGAACCTCCTGCACATGGGTATGACCATTGTTGGCCTCGACTATGGATTCCAGGCGCAGATGAGCAACGAAGAGGTCATCGGCGGCTCGCCCTACGGCGCGTCGACCATCGCCGGCGGCGACGGCAGCCGCCAACCGACGGAAACCGACCTTGCAGGGGCCCGCTATCTCGGCGCCAAAGTGGCCCGGACGGCAGCAAAACTCACATCCTAGAGAGGAGTTCAAGATGTCTGCGCAGATACCGAGCGAAAACTGGGTCCGTCAGTATTTCAGCGACGTTGACTCGCGCGATATCGACCGGATCCTGCAATACTACGCAGCAGATGCAAGGTTTCGGTTTGGCAACAACGAGCCGGCCGTCGGGACCGATGCGATCGCGGCCGCGCTGCGAGGGTTCTTCGAGCAGATAGACGGCATCCAGCACGCTTCAAAAGGCATATGGCTCGGAGACCATGACGCGGTCTTCGAGGCCGAGGTTCATTTCCAGGTCGGCGATGCCAACATCGCCGTTCCAGCTGTGAGCATTTTAAGACTAGACCGCACGAGCAAGATCGCCGACTTCAGGTTCGTGATGGATGCACAACCCGTCTTCGACCTGATCGAGTAACGCTCGTCGTGACCACGGAAGGGGTCTCGGCTGCGATCCGGAACACGATGTCGGATCACCGGATAGGAGGACGGTCATGCCGTTTACGAGTTTCAAGACCGATATAAATGCAAGTGCCGAGCGCGTCTGGGAGATGATGGTCGAGAAAATCCGGAGGCCTGATAAATACGTACCCGGCGTCGTTTCGATCGACGTGCTTCAGCAATTCTCCGAACTTTCGATCGAACGGCGAATGACCGTGTGTGGTGAGGGCAATACGCAAAAGACCGTGCGGGAAATCATCACCGCCGATCCCGCGACCCGTACGGTCATTTTCAAGCTTCAGGACGATCCGGTCTATACAGGCTATGTCCTCAATATGGTGTTCGATGAGGGTGGCCGGGTCGAACTCGACTACACCATGCATTGGACCCTGAAAGACCCCGCAGCCCCCATCCATGAGCCTGAC
>JBCCCX010000444.1:0-1860 GCA_039033275.1 Pseudomonadota bacterium
CAGCGCCGGGCCGGTCCAGCGCAACGTGCGGCACACAGGGCGGATGAGAGGCTGAAAGCCGTGTCCGCCCGGGCAATCCAATGGTCGTTCTGGGTTCTGTTGTTCGGCGTGGTGATTTCCCTCGCCAACCTCTCGCAGGTCGGGCTGGCGCTGCCCGGCGTCGTACTGACCCTGATCCTGACATTCGGCGTCTTCTTCGGGCGCATTACCAAGGACGAGATCGACACGGCCCGCCTCGAAGCGTTGGCGGACGACTAAGCCGTGGGTGGCAAGAAAAGCGCGATTACAAACGACATCAGGTCCCTGCGAAAGGCGTGCGGCCTGTCGCAACAGGCGCTGGCCGATGCGGTGGGCGCGACCCGGCAGACCATCCTGTCCATCGAGGCGGAGCGTTACGGACCGTCCTTGGAGTTGGCTTTCCGCATCGCCCATGCGCTAGGCAAGCGGGTGGACGAGGTCTTCAGCTTCACGCCGGATTGGCAGTGAGGCGGGTCGGTCGCGACACCTCACCTTCGATCCGCCCGTCCCGTGCCCCGCAACGGGATCCAGCATATAAGTCGGCAGAATGCTGCCTTACGGGCTTGCGCCGAGCCATTCCCTTCGCGCCCTTTCAGGACGCGTGTCGGTTCCCGACAGGATTTGCTTCCGGTCCGTTTCACGGCCCGGAGACCGCTATCGCGGAAGCAAATCCGGGGGGCTAGTCTCTAAGTCCCGGCTCCATTTCCTGGCAGTCCGCGATGATCTTCTCCACGGCCGCGACGGAGTTCATGAACATTTCACGCTCGTCCGCCTTCAGGCGGATGTTCATCACCTTCTCCACGCCGCGCGCGCCGATCATGGCGGGGGCGCCGACATAGAGGCCGCGCACGCCGGCGATCTGGCCGGACAGGCGCACGGCGCAGGGCAGAATGCGTTTCTTGTCGCGCAAATAGCTCTTCGCCATCTCGATGGCGCTCTCGGCCGGGGCGTAGAAGGCGGAGCCATTGCCCAGCAGGCCGACGATCTCTCCGCCGCCCTTGCGCGTGCGCTCCACGATGGCGTCGACCGCGTCCTGCGTGGTCCACTTCATCTTGATCAGGTCCGGCAGCGGCACGCCGTTCACCGTCGAGTAGCGCACCAATGGCACCATCGTGTCGCCATGGCCGCCCAGGACGGAGGCGTGCACGTCCTCGACCGAGCAGCCGAACTCGTCGGCCAGGAAATAGCGGAAGCGCGCACTGTCCAGCACGCCCGCCATGCCGACGACCTTGCGCGGCTGCAGGCCGGAGAACTTCTGCAACGCCCAAACCATGGCGTCGAGCGGATTGGTGATGCAGATCACGAACGCCTTGGGCGCGTATTGTTTGATCCCTTCGGCCACCTGCTTGATGACGCCCAGATTCTTCCCGATCAGCTCCGACCGATCCATGCCAGGCTTGCGCGGGAAACCCGCCGTGATGATGCAGACGTCCGCGCCGGCAATGTCGGCATAGTCGTTCGTGCCGCGCAGATTGGCATCCTTGCCGAAGACCGGTGTCGCCTCACTCAGGTCCAGCGCCTTGCCCTTGGCCGTGCCCTCGAAAATGTCGAACAGGACGATGTCGCCCAGCTCCTCGCGCGCGGCGATGTGGGCGAGCGTGCCGCCGATCATGCCGGCTCCGATAAGGGCGATTTTGGCGCGTGCCATAGAGGTCTCCATTGAGGGGTCAAACGTTCGCCGCCGCGCTTAAGCGATGGCGCGCGGGGTTGCAAATGCGGTTTGGGTGAAGGGTGTTTTCAACTGCGGACTGACATAGACGCCCACCACGATTACTCGCGTCTGTGTTCCCGGGCTTGACCCGGGATCCAGTGCGGCCTGCAACGGCTCCGCCTGCTTAGGCC
>JBCCCX010000445.1:0-1839 GCA_039033275.1 Pseudomonadota bacterium
GAGTTCGATACGCTGTTGGAAACTGTCCGGTAGGCATGGCGGAGACTTTCGAAGAAGACATCCGCTTCGAAGCGTCCGATACGGCGGAAGGCAGCGAACTGGCCCTCCTGCTCGACATGGACGGCTATGAAGGGCCGCTCCACCTGCTCCTGGAGTTGGCCCGCAAGCAGAAGGTCGATCTCGCCCGGCTCTCCATTCTGTCGCTGGCCGAGCAATATCTGGACTTTATCAAGTCGGCGCAGGACCTGCGCATCGAGCTGGCGGCCGACTATCTCGTCATGGCGGCGTGGCTGGCGCTGCTGAAATCCCGGCTCATCATCCCGAAGGAAAAGGCGGAGACCGAAACGCCGGAAGCGCAGGAAATGGCGGCAATGCTGGCCTTCCGGCTGGAACGGCTGGATGCGATGCGTCGGGCGATGGACGGGCTGTTGCGACTGCCCAGGACGGGCGAGGACGTCATGGCCCGCGGCGCGCCCGAAGGATTGCGGTCACGGACCACGCCGCTCTTCGAAGCTGAGCTGTTCGACCTCCTCAAGGCTTACGGCACGTCTCGCGCACGCTCAGCCTTCAAGCACCATACGTTGCCCACGCCCAAAGTGCTGAGCATGGACGATGCACGCCAGCGGCTGAAGCGCGCCATGGAAAGCGCGGGCATGGACCTGAGCGAATGGACGGCCATGGACGCGCTGATCGACCGTTCAGGCCTGTCCGACGACGTACCGCAATCGTCTGTGAAGGCCTCGTCCTTGCTGGCGGGGCTGGAACTCGCCAAGGAAGGCGATATCGAATTGCGCCAGATGGCGGCGTTCGATCCGATCTATCTCCGTTCCGCCGCCAAAAGCGAACCATGAGCGAACCATGAGCCGTCCCACTTCGCCACGACTGGATCAGGCCACAGCCGGTATAGAAGAGGATGTCGCGCGTCTCGCCGACCGGCTAACGCAGGGCGGCTCGGGCACGTCCAATATGGCGCAGCCACTGCGTGTGCTCGAAGCTCTGCTCTTCGCTGCGTCGGAGCCGATCGACGTGGCGACCTTGCGTAGCCGCCTGCCGGGCGATGCCGATGTCGGCGCGCTGCTCGCCCAGTTGCAGTCCGACTATGCGGGGCGGGGCGTCAACCTCATCTCCGTGGCGGATCGCTGGCGCTTCCAGACCGCCCCCGACCTGGCGGAGCAATTGGTCAATGTGCGCGAGGCCCGGCGGAAGCTGTCGAAGGCCGCGCTTGAGACACTCGCCATCGTCGCCTATCATCAGCCTGTCACGCGCGCCGAGATCGAGGATGTGCGCGGCGTGGTCGTCTCCAAGGGCACGCTCGACGTGCTGATGGAGCTGGGCTGGGTCCGCCTGCGCGGACGGCGCCGCACGCCCGGCCGGCCCGTGACCTACGGTACGACGGACGGTTTCTTGGCCCATTTCAACCTGGAGCGCATCACCGACCTGCCGGGCCGGGACGAGCTGAAGTCGGCCGGCCTGCTCGACCCGCGCTTGCCAAAGGACTTCGAGATGCCGGAGCCCTCCTTGCTCGACAGTATCGATACGGACGCCGATCCGCTGGAATACGAGCCCGAGGACACGGAATTCTTTGAAGATTTCCTGGCCGAAGACGATGGCTAAGTTTTTGTGACATTCAGTTGGGGCGATTGACCCCCATCGGCCGAGCGCCTAGGGAAGCGCCATGTTTACGGCCCACCCCATCGGCATCATCGTCATCCTGGTGATCGCGGTTCTCGTTTTCGGCGGACGCGGCAAGATCAGCGCCATAATGGGCGATCTGGGCAAGGGCATCACGTCGTTCAAAAAGGGTCTGAAGGACGAAGTAGCCGAGGCCAAGGCGGCCAA
>JBCCCX010000446.1:0-1830 GCA_039033275.1 Pseudomonadota bacterium
AAGGCCGGTATCCCGTAAACGCCAGGCGATTCCATGGCTATGCTGGTGACGCCGCAAGACCGGAACCCGGCCGCAAGATCATGCAAGTCGTGGGGGAACGTCCCAAAGGCGCGCCCTGGGTACCATCTCTCCCTCGGCGAGCGAGCGGATGATACGCTTTGCGAGCCATCCGTTGATCAGACAGCGCTCGGCGAGGCTGCTGGCCCAGTCCTCTGGGTATCGCGGCCACCGGCGCCGGACCCCGCGCAGATGCGCGATGACCATCGGGCCCATGCGCGGCGAGGGCAGACCGGTCAGACGATCCGGGCCTGCCAGCGTCCAACCGGCATGAGCAAGGGCGAAGCGCGGTCACGCGCCTCGCATCGGATCGCTGAAGCGCCCGAGCGGCACGAGCCCCGCTTCCACCGGCAACGGCAGGGCCGGCGGGGTGTCCAGCCGAGGCAGTTCTGGTGGCTGCGGCCAGATCAGCATCAGGTCGATATCGGCAGGCGACCGGCCACCCCGTGCGAGTGAGCCGCGCAGGACGATGGACAGCTCCGGGTCGCCGATCCGTGCATGCAGCGCGTGGGCGAACTCGGTGACCGCATCGCCCAACGGCCCGGTGGGCGCTTGCCCCCGGCGGGCCAGTCGTCCCGAACCGTCCGCCCGCGCGAGACGGCCGAAGGGGCGGAGCCGGTTGCCGCGTAGGCTTAGAGCCATCGTTCTGACCCGTCGCGTCTCGCAACCTTCGCCGGCGCGCCGGCTGATGGAGGTTCGGTCAAAGTACGGGGTCGAACACGACTCCGGCACTCCTTGCAGCGACCGTTCCCGTGAAAGCATGGCAGCGCTGGTAGCTGGGCCAAAGCAGAGACACGGTCTGGTGGTCCGATGTCCCGCTCGGGCGCGCCTGGCCGGGACGTTCGGGGCCGTTCTGGATCGGTGTCATCAGGTGACGCAGCCATCGCCTACCGTCCAGAAACGGATTCTCGCCGTCACGGGGGCATGGTCGATCGGAAGAAGTGCTAAGCGGACCTCTGCGGCGATCCAATCTCGAGGCGGAACTTGAGGAAGGCTGCGCCGTCGTATTCGATCTCGCCCACAGGCTCGGCGCCCAGCCTCGCGAACACGCCCAAGTGCCTGCGGGACGGCGGCAGAAGGAATGTCACGAACGGGATGCGGTTGTCAGCGGTGGCGAAGTCGAGGGCCTTCGCGGCGATCCGGCGCCCCAATCCGAACGCGGCGGGCGTCAGGACCAGGCCGAAATCCCACTCTTCGCCCTCCTTTTGGAAGCCCCCCCATCCGACATAGCGCTCGCCTGCCATAAACGCCCAGTGGCCGAGCCCGTCCCGCGCCCAGCACCGCTCCTTATGCTCGACGAACCGTCGCACGACCTCGGCGTCCCAGCCCCCCGTCAGGAGCGGCATGTGTTCGGCGACGCGGGGATCGGACATGTGGGCCGCGATGTCGTGCGGGTCGATCTCCGGCAAGCGCACGAAGTTTACGTCATTTCTCAAACTCGTATCCTCCTTCCACCGTCCCGACCCAGCCGCTGCTGAGCGCATCGAAGCGGCGCGACTTTGCGCTCAGGCGGCGCACCCGCACTAGCCCCGCCTCGCGCATCCAGCGGTTCAGCGTCGAGGGCGCGATGCGGTGGGTGCGCCAGCCAAGCTGTATCAGAAAGCCGCGCAACGTGCTGCGCGTGGCGCAGATAACGACGCGGCCGCCCGGGCGCGTGACACGGACCATCTCACGCAGGGCGGTGCGGGGGTCGGGCAGGTGCTCGACCGCGTGGGCGGCCATGGTCAGGTCGAAGCGAGCGGGCGCGAAGGGCAATGCGATGAGGTCGCCGAG
>JBCCCX010000447.1:0-1826 GCA_039033275.1 Pseudomonadota bacterium
CGTCGCTTGGCTCAATGCCGTTGACCGCGGCCTGCACGGCCGGAAGCTCGTTGGTCATCTGCAGGCGAAGCTCAAAGGGCACGTCGCTTCGGGCGCCGTAGGGAAGTACGGGAAAATCCGCGAAGGTGGCCACGGCGAGCTCGCTGTCCGGCACCGCGCTTCGAATCGCCGGCGCGATGCGGTCGCGAAGTTGACTGCGAATGCGGTCGATCTCGTCGCCCATCGACTGCGTGTTGTCGATCAGGAAGACCACGTCCGCCCGGCCGACTTCGGCGGCGACGCGAAGGTCGAGCTGAATGTCCGAACCGTCGAAGGGAACCTCAACGCATGGGCGCTCGGGATCGATTACCTCCATTTCCGCGGGCAGATCGGGCAGGCCGGCGTCGCTTTCCGAGTTGGTCTCCGCATCGTCGGCGTAGAGGCCCGTCTTGGCGCCGCAGCCTCCGATGGCGAGCGCCAGCAGCGCGCCGACCGCCATTGGGCGGGTGGACCTGCAAATGGACCTGCGAGCCGACACGGGCCGTGCGCGCGTTTCATCGCACATTTTCCAGCCCCACATGGCCCCCAGCCTACCATTGGCGATCGGCGCTGGCGAACCCGATACGCTGAGATCCAGCGCCTTGTTGCGATGTTCCAGCCCGCTTCGTGAGCGGGCGCCAGCGTGCTCCTTCGTCATCGGTGTGGCCCACCGGCAGTTCTAGGGCGCATGGCTCGCTGAGCCAGGGTGCAACGCACGCCGAAAGGCAGGCCCGAGCGCGCCGGACACTGCTATGGTCCCGGCCAGTGGGGCGTCTTGTACCAGAGCAGACCATCTATCGGTGGGACCTCGACAAGACCTACCTGCGAACCGAGTTCGATACGATCCAGGATCTGCTGCGCACCGCCGTCGAGCCGGCCGCCCGGAAACAGACCGTGCCCGGGGCCTCGGCCCTCCTTCGAGAGCTTCGCGCAACGGGCCCGGCGGCGATCTCGATCTTGTCGGGAAGCCCCCGCCAAATGCGCCGAGTGCTGGAAGCGAAGCTGCGCCTCGACGGCATCGAATGGGACAGCCTAACGCTGAAGCCCAGCCTGCGAAACCTGCTCAAAGGACGCGTGCGTTTCATCAAGGATCAGGTCTCCTACAAGTTGGGCGCGCTCATCGACGCGCGCGTTCGCAGCGGCGGCGGCACGCAGGAAGTGCTCTTCGGCGACGATGCGGAGGCGGATGCGTTTATCTATTCGCTGTATGCGGACCTGATGGAAGGCCGCGTGGGCATGGAACAGCTGATGGCCGTGCTCGAGCGCGCCCGCGTGTATCCTGCAGATATTCCTCACCTCGTTCGCTCGTCCGGGCGCCTTCCGCGCGGCGAAACGGTGCGCCGCATCTTCATTCATCTGGACCGGGTGTCGGCCCCGGAGGTCTTTCGCGAGTTCGGCCACCGCGTCTTCGCCTTTCACAACTACTTTCAACCCGCCCTCGTTCTGATGGGTGATGGCGCGCTGCCGCCAGCGGCGGTGCTGCGCGTCGCCGCGGACATCGCCACCCGCTACGGCTTTACATCCGATGCGCTCGCGGCGAGTTTTATGGACGCGGCCCGCCGCCGCGCCATCGGCAAGGTCCAAGCGGCTCAGCTCGTCGAAGCGTGCGAAGACCTGCACCTACCGATTTTCGCGCCGGTGCGCCGGACGCTGGAACAAATGGCGGAAGAACTCCAGGAAGCCATGCCGCGGCTGGGCGACGCGGCGGAAGTCAGCGCAGTGACCGTGGACTACGCCGATCTATTTTCCCGGGACCGTGCCCGCGCCCGGGCCGCGCGCAGTCGGGCGAAATGGAAGCGAAGGCGAAA
>JBCCCX010000448.1:0-1817 GCA_039033275.1 Pseudomonadota bacterium
AGTCCGCGCTGTTAGGCGGAACCAGTCACACGTGTCAGAAGATCTAGAAGTCGTTATCCAGCAATGGCTCGAACGTTTCGCCGGCGAAGATTTGCACGCCCTGCGCTTCAATGTCCTTCAGAGGCAACCGGTCTTCCTCGCCGAGTCCCGGGCCGGGCGTTCTGATGAACACGCCCTTGATGCGTCCCGGATGGCGAAGCACCGCATCGCGGTAGACAACCGGGTCGTGCTGTCCGCTGTCGCCGATCAGGTAGAAAGGCAGGTCGGGATTGGCCGCGAGTACCGTGTCGATCGCGTTGCCCTTGTGATCGCCATGCGTACCGACCACCATCTTCGTCGCATCCAGCCCAAAGTCGCGTAGGAATTTCGGTCCGCGAACCACGCCGTTGGCCATGAAGACCGCGTCGAGGAAGCCATGCAGGTTCCAGGGTGACGAGCTGACGTAGAAGACGGGATTCTTCGTGCCCGACATGGATCCGGCCATGAGCTTCAGCAACGTGGCTGTGTCGGGATAGACATAGCGTGAGCCGACCGAGCCCGTGACGCTGGTCCAAAGGTTCTTGCGGGTCGACCAGGCCTTGGTCTGCATGACCGTATCGTCGATATCGGATATGACGCCGTAGCGCGCTTTAGGAGACGTGACGAGAATAGGATGGCGGACGGCTTCGCCTGTCCGGTCGGACCGCACGACAGCGTCCGTCCAGCCCGGTGGCGGGTTTTTGCGCGGCAACTCCAGCCGGTAGTAGCCTTCTTCGTCCGAAACGGCCGTGGCGTCGCCCAGACGGACCGTCTCGCCCTCGATCTCCTTGGTCATGAACAACGCCGCCATGGCGGCCAAATTGTCCACAAGGGACGGCGTGTCGTTCGAGGCGCGGTTGGTGTCGGCTTCCAGCGCACGACCGCGGATGATCAGCTTGTCAGGCGTGGAGTAACCGAAATAGGGCTGGAGATGGAGATCTTCCGGAGGTCCGTCCTCCTGGATGCTGTCGATAAGGTTTTCCGCCCGCACGGCGATAGAATGCACGAATGAAGTCATCCTTGTGCGAACGGGGCTTTGCCAGAAACGTTCCAGAATTGTTAACGGCAGGCAAGAGATTCAACGCCGGTTAAGGATTGTTAGGATCGTTTGCCCAACGTCTCCGCAATACATACCGGGGACGATGTCGGCGGAAACTCTCCGCTCATCCCGGCGCACGCTGGGATCCAGTCAGGGATAACGCTGAAGATGCGGACATGCGGCGGGGTGTCCGAGACGGCAAAGACACTCCGCTGTTGGTAGCGTCTGACCCTTGAGTCTTTCTGGATCCCGGCGTGCGCCGGGATGAGCGGAGAAGGTCGCTCCTCCAATCCTCCGGTCTGTCACTGTACGACTTGATCAAACGATCCATTAGGCCGGCAATGGGCTTCGGGGCGTGGATCACACAATCAAGTTGTGTGATGACGAAACGGTGAGGCGTTATAGAACGTCGATAGCGGGCTCTCGCTGCCGCTCGCTGCGCCGTAAGGCGCAGATGACCGCAGAACCCCGCGCTTGCTCCGCGCAGCCTGCACTCAACTCGATTGGGGGCGCGCCGCCCTGCGGCCAGGGTCGAGTGTATTAACCCACATCGATGTCATGAGGTAAGTGCAGGGTTTCTGTTGCCAGCTACCCTGCGAAGCCCGCCTAGGGGTCTGAAGCCCTAGGAGTTTAGTCGGAAATCATCCGGACCGCTTACGCGGCCAGGGCAAAATCCTCAGCATAATTGTCATTAGCAATTACTTTTGTCGGACTTTTGACGGAGTCCACACGAACGAAAGCTAACGTCTTTGGGCGTCTG
>JBCCCX010000449.1:0-1807 GCA_039033275.1 Pseudomonadota bacterium
CGCCGCCGCCGACGCCTACGACGCCGCCGCCGACGCCGCCGCCTACGCCGCCTACGCCGCCGCCTACGCCGCCGCCGCCGCCTACGCCGCCGCCGCCGACGCCGCCGACGCCGCCGCCGACGCGGGTGCGCTGTATCGCGGGGTTGATCCAGTGGAACTGGCCCGCTGGCCGCTCTGGCAGGGCCGGCGCGACGATGCGGATGCGCCGAGCGATCCGGCAGTCCTGCGCGCCCCGACGCGCATCGAGAATGCCTGGCAGGCTCTCAAGACCCGCCTGCTGGCGCGGGAAGGCGAGCACTGGGAGGTCTGGACCGAATGGTACGAAGCCCGCCTGACCGGCGCCCCCTTCAACCCCGCCCTCGAATACGAACGCGTCACCAGCGAGGAAATCGACTGGAACGCCGACCCGGCAGTCGTCAACGCCAAGATCAAGGAGATCATCGACCGGCACTCCGGCGGGCGCGCGCCTCCCGCAGGAGAACTGCCGGAGGAAAAACCTGCGCCAGCCCATTTCGAGTTTCGCGACGGCGCGATCCAGATCGAACCGTCGCAGGGATCCGACCGTCTTGAGGATCGGGCTGCTTCGGTCGAGGCCGCTTGGCAGGCGCTGAGGCACATGTTGCAGGACTTCCTCGAGGTCGGCGGGGGGCGGCAGGATGCTCGGCTGTCGCGCGCGCTTGAACGCACGCTTGCAAGCTTTTCCGACGAGTTTGAGACGCTCAATATCGTTGGCGCCGGGGTCCATGCGGCAAGGCTGCAGCAATTCGCAATTCGGGCTGACGAAGTGCTGATGCCGCAGGACGCGGCGGAGCTCGTCGCAGTCAACGCACAACTCTCGATCTTTCTGGCGCAGTTCACTGAGTGGTCGGACTATCAGACCGGCATCAGCGATGGTTTTGGTACGCCCGAAGCTGAGCAGAAGGCAGTGGATCAGGCGGCCGAGGCCATCGAAGAACTTGTGGAGGTCGCGCCGGAGCTTGTCTCCGAGGAGGCAGCTGCCGAGTTGGAAGCGCTCAAGGAAGAGGCGACGCCCGACATCCATGCCGATCAGCCGCTCGCTCCCCCAATCGCGCGTCGGTCCTACCTGCGTGCAGCGAGATCGTTCTTCAGAGCCTATGCAGCGCCCGCACTAGGCGCCATGTCAGGATCTGCACGTGATGGGGTCAAGAAGGGCATCGCAAAACATTTTGAAGCGACGACTGCCGCAGGGCTCTCGTCGGCGCAGACATTTCTAATCGCCTTAGCCACCGGCTTGCCATCGGAGTTTGCGTGGTTGGCTGGCGTGGTGACGTATGTCACCCGCGTCCTGGGCTCTTCGAGTCCGGAGGCAAAGTCGCGGGATGAACCTCCGGGACATGATCAGGCGGACGCATAGGCCCGGGCTTGCCGGTGGTTGGTTGGGGCGGTATAGGCGCGGCGGTTGCGGGTTGGAGGCTGGGCATGCCTAAGATCAATGGGAACGAGATCCGGGTCGGGAATATTCTCGAGCACAACGGCGGGCTCTGGGTCGCGGTCAAGACGGATCATGTGAAGCCGGGCAAGGGCGGCGCCTTCGCTCAGGTGGAGATGAAGAACCTCCGCAACGGCTCGAAGCTCAACGAGCGCTTCCGCTCGGCCGACAAGGTGGAGCGCGTGCGCCTCGAGCAGAAGGACCAGCAGTTCCTCTACCAGCAGGACGACATGCTGGTCTTCATGGACAATGAGACCTTCGAGCAGATCGAGCTGCCAGCGGATATCCTGGGCGACCGGCGGCCCTTCCTGCAGGACGGCATGACGGTGACCATCGAGTATTACGAGGCCGAAGCGC
>JBCCCX010000450.1:0-1803 GCA_039033275.1 Pseudomonadota bacterium
CCGGTGATCTGCGTGACGTTGGCCAGGCCAAGCTCGGCGTGGTTCTCGCGGGCAAGTCGCGACAGCGCGCGGTGGCGTTCGACCGTGTAGACCCGCCGCGCCAGCTTCGAGAGGATCGCCGCTTGGTATCCCGTGCCCGTTCCGACCTCCAGGACCTTGTCGCGGGACCGCACGCCCAGCGCCTGGGTCATCTGGCCCACGACCGAGGGCTGGCTGATGGTCTGGCCGCTGGCGATGGGGAGCGGCACGTCCTCGTAGGCGCGCGCTGCGAAGGTGCCCGACACGAACACCGCCCGGTCGATCCGTTCCATGGCCTCGAGGACGCGCTTGTCGCTGACCCCGCCCGCTCGGAGCGCGACCAGCAGGCGCATCGTATCCTCGGGCGTCACCCCTCAGGTCCCGGTCGCGGCCAGCGCGCCCTGCAACGCGTCCAGCGCCGCGTGATCCGTCAGATCCGCCCGCATCGGCGTCACGGAGATCCAGCCGTCCACGTTGACCGCCACGTCGGTGCCGGGCGCCGTCGGCTCACCCTGGGCCGAGCCGCTGACCCAGAGGTAGCGCCGTCCAGACGGCGCGATCTGGGGCTGGACCCCCATGCGCCCGTCGCCGCGGTAGCCCTGGGCCGCCGCTGCGAGGCCCTTGACCTTGGCGGACGGGACCGGCGGAAAGTTGACGTTGTAGAACAGCTTGTAGGCGTCGCCGCCCCACGGCGCCTCGTCCAACAGCTTTCGGATGCAAGCCGCGCCGTGGCCCGCAGCCGCCTCGAACGGATCGTCTAGGTCGACGTTGGACGGACCGTAGAACTGCGACAGCGCGATGGCCTTCACACCCTGCAACGCGCCCTCCATGGCCCCGCCGATGGTGCCCGAATAGAGCGTGTTCTCGCCCGAATTGTTGCCGCGGTTCACCCCGGACAGCACCAGGTCCACATCGCCGACCACCAGCTCCCCCAGCCCCGCCAGAACGCAATCGGCCGGGCTGCCTTCGATGGCGAACCGCCGGTCCCCGAGCTGCTGAAGCATGGACGGCTTGATGTAGTTGATGCAGTGACCGACGCCCGATTGCTCGAACGCCGGTGCCACGGTCCAAACCTCGCCGTCGTCGCCGGCGATCTCCTCGGCGATCCCTTGCAGAATCTTGAGACCCGGCGCCGCGATGCCGTCGTCGTTCGTGATCAGAATGCGCATGCCGGGCCCCTTCGCGTTTGGGGGGTCTTAGGGGCGCCCGGTCACTGCGTCCAGCGGGGCGCGCGCTTTTCCAGAAAGGCCGCCATGCCCTCCTCCGTATCCGCCTCGGCCAGGTTGGCGACCATGGCATCGCGGGTGAGCGCATAGGCCGCGTCCACCGGCAGGTCGGCCTGGGCGTGGAAGGCGCCCTTGCCGATCCGCACCGCGGCGCCGAGCTTGGCGGCAATCATGTCGGCCAATGTCCGCGTCTCGGTCTCCAGGTCGGCCGCCGGCACGACCCGGTTCACCAGACCCGCCGCCCGCGCGGCGTCCGCCTCCAAGAACTCGCCGGTCAGGAGCAGTTCCATCGCCCGCTTGCGCCCGACGTTCCGAACCAGCGCCACCATGGGCGTCGAGCAGAACAGCCCGATATTCACTCCGTTCACCCCAAATCGCGCGCCGTCCGCCGCCACCGCCAAATCGCAAGTCGCCACCAACTGGCATCCCGCCGCCGTCGCCATGCCGTGAACCTGCGCGATCACCGGCTGCGGCAGGGATCGGATCGCGCCCATCACGTCGGCACATCGGTCGAACAGGTCCGCGAAGGCTGCCGCCTCCCCGTCCGCCGCCTGCCGCA
>JBCCCX010000451.1:0-1780 GCA_039033275.1 Pseudomonadota bacterium
AAATTAACGCTACATCTTGTAAATCCTTCTTCGCTTGGCGATCGCTCCAGGCAATTAACTTCAGCACCACGAACCCCGGCAGTGTAACCACCTTCAACCTATCCGCCTCTTGGCCTCGCGGGCGGCCGATGCGTGGTCGACGATCCGCTCTGGGTACCCGTCAGGCAGCGCGTCCAGCCGCCAGGGCTCGTGCAAATCCTTGCCGGATAGGTGCGCCAACTCCGGTACCCAACGGCGGATGAATGCGCCGTCGGGGTCCTGATCGTAGCTCTGCTTGATGGGCGAATAGATGCGCACCGCGTTGATGCCGGTCTCGCCGGATTGCATCTGCGCCTGCGTCCAGTGGATGCCGGGCTCATAATCGGTGAAGAGACGCGCCAGCACCGCGCCGGAGCGCTGCCAGGGCAGCCAGAGATCGTAGGAGGCAAAGCTCATCAGCATGGCGCGCATTCGGAAGTTGATCCACCCGACGGCATGCAGCGAGCGCATGCACGCATCGACAAAGGGATAGCCGGTGCGCCCTTCCGCGAAGCGCTCCAAGCGCTCGGGGTGGTTCGGCTCCGGGCGCAGCCCCTCATAGGCGCGGGCCATGGGGCGCCATTCGAGTTCGGGCTCGGCCTCCAGCTTCTGCATGAAATGGCAGTGCCAGTGTAGCCGGCCGATAAAGGATTGCAGCGCACCCGGCCAAGTGCCGCGCTCAGACTTGGGCAGGCCGGCGACCTCCTCCTGACGGCGAACGGTCGCCTGGTAGGCCTCGCGCATGGAGATCGACCCGGCAACGAAGTGCACCGACAGCCGCGAGCATGCGTCCCAGCCCGAGATCGGCGAGGACATGGCCGTGCGATAGGTCTCGCCGCGATCCGTCAGGAAGGCATTCAGCGTGTCGAGCGCCGCCGCGCGGCCGGCGGGCTGCAGCCAGTCGATCCCATCGTGGTCGAGCCCGAGCGCCTCTGGCGTTGGAACGGGCGAAGGCGCGGCTGGTGCCCATTCGACCTGCGGCACGTCCCGCACCGGCTCGGCCATGAACGCGTCCCAGGAGCGGGACCAGCGGTCGCGGTCCAGTTGCGAGCCGCGCAGGATGCCGTATTGGCGATGCTCGCGGAACGGGACGCCAGCCTCCTTCGCCCAGGCTCGCACCGCCTCGTCACGCCGATAAGTCCAGTGATTGCCCGTCTCCTCATGCGCGTGCAGCACGAATTGGCCGTGCTTTTCGCGGAGCGCCCGCAGCACCTCGACCGTGTCACCGATTGCGATGTGGAGGGCTCCGCCGGCCTCGGCGATCCGCTCGCCCAAGTCTTCCACCGCGCCGCGCAAGAAGGCCCACTGACGATAGGATGTATCGGGCAGCGCCCAGTAGTCCGGCTCAGCGATATAGAGTGGCAGCACTGGCCCAGCGCCGGCCGCAGCGCATAGGGGTGCGTGATCGGCCAAGCGTAGGTCGCGTTTGAACCAGACGATCTGGAGCGGCGCCGGGGACGGGGTACGGTCGGAGCGGGTCATGGCCACGAAACGGGCGGCAGGGCGCGTGCGTTCCGGCGAGAAGCTATCGGCCCACTAAAATTGGATGTTCGCGCGTCTGGTCCCGTCGTATGCAGTCGCCATGAGCAGGGGAGGCTGTACGTCTTCTGCCGAATAGAATTGGAACGATGAGTTGAACGCGCGGGAACGCGTTCTGCCGAGTTCATGCCTAGCGACACCCTTCCGCACACCGGTGAGTTGGGCAGGAGATTAGCCCGTCCCACCGTTCGCCCCGCTGTAAACCTCACCAGCGTGCCGGCAT
>JBCCCX010000452.1:0-1777 GCA_039033275.1 Pseudomonadota bacterium
AAGGCTGAACCGCACGAATTTGAGAGAAGATTGATGGAAAAAGTCGGCCTTGCAGGCAAGCACGTTCTCGTTGCCGGAGGTGCCGGTTTCGTTGGCTCCGCCCTGTTGCGAATCCTGCTGAGCAGCGGCGCGCTGGTCTGGTCGTTCGATGACTACTCGACTGGGTCCGAGGAGCACCTGCCGGATCACCCGAACCTGATCCGAGTTGAAGGCGACGCCTGCGAGGAAGAGTCCGTCAGAGCGCTCTTCAGCAAGGCCGGGTTCCACCAAGTCTACCACTGTATCGGCGACACATTCGTGCCCGAAGCCTACGATTTCCCGCACCGCTTCTTCGCACGCAACGTCGGTACGACGCTGAACCTTCTCAAGGCTGCTGAGGACAGCCGGTCGCTGGAGCGGATGCTTTACGTCTCATCCACCGAAGTTTACGGCGAGATCTCGCAGGAACATGCCGACGAGGGCTGCGAATTGCGGCCCGTGAACACCTACGCGGTGTCGAAGCTGGCGGCCGACCGCCTTTGCTACACCTATTTCCTCGAACACGGCGTTCCGGTCATCACGGCGCGGATATTCAACTGCTACGGTCCGCGTGCGACGCACGAATACGTCATCCCCGAAATCATTCGCCAGTTGCACGAGAGTTCGACCCTGCGCTTGGGAAACGTGGATGCTGAGCGCGATTTCACCTATGTGGACGACACTGCCAAGGGACTGATCGCGTTGAGCAACTCGGCCCTGCCCCATGGCGATGTCGCGAATATCGGATCGTCCAAGGCGACTTCGGTCCGCGATCTGGCAATGCGCATCGCCGGGATCATGGGGCTGGAGGACGTGCACATCGAACAAGACGCGGGAAGGCTGCGCCGCCACGACATCGTGCGATTCTGCGCCGATAGTTCGAAACTCCGGAACGCAACCGGCTGGTCGCCGGACATCGGCCTGGACGAAGGGTTGCGGCGCACGATCGATTGGTATCAGGAAAACGGTCGGCGCTGGACCTGGATGTCGCGAGCGTGAACGACCGGATTCCGGTCAGCCGGCCGCATTTCTACGGTCGGGAGTCCGAGTACGTGGCCGAGGCGATGGCTTCGACGTTAATCTCTGGCGGCGGTCCATTCGTGGAGCGGATGGAGGCGCTGGTCTCCGGTGCCGCCGGCACGCGATCCGCAGTGGCGGTCGCCAACGGAACTGTCGCGCTGGACCTTGCCCTCAGCGTCCTTGGCGTCGCCCCGGGGGACGAGGTCATCGTCCCGGACTTCACGATGTTCTCGCCCATCGGCGCGGTTCTCCGGTCCGGTGCCCGACCGGTGCCAGTGGATGCCGACTGCACATGGAACATGGATCCCGCAGCCGTGGAATTCGCTATCACCCCGCGCACCCGTGGCATCGTCATGGTCCATACCTACGGCCATCCGGCCGATGGAACAGCCCTGAGGCGCATCGCGGACAGACACGGGCTCTGGCTTCTAGAAGACGCAGCGGAAGCGATGGGTGCGACACTAGACGGCCGCCCCGTCGGCTCTTTCGGAACCGTGGCGACCTTCAGCTTTTACTCGAACAAAGTCGTCACCAGCGGTGAGGGCGGCGCCGTTGTCTCCGACGACCACGCTCTTGTCGAACGCATGCGCTGCCTCAGAAACCTCGCGTTCGGTCCGGACTGGGAGACGCGGTTTGTTCACGACGCCATCGGCTTCAACTTTCGCCTTTCGAACGTGCTGGCCGCCATCGGATGCGCACAGCTCGAAAATCTTGATGAAGCAGTACGGTCGAAGCGGGC
>JBCCCX010000453.1:0-1753 GCA_039033275.1 Pseudomonadota bacterium
CGTCCCCGGCATTTATTGCCGGGGTCTGGTCGAGGGCTTGCTCACAAGACGCGGCTTGTGAGGACGGAGGCGGACAGACCCCCGGCAATAAATGCCGGGGACGAAGTTCACTTCAACCGCCCCAGCATCGCCTCCACACCCATCCCGCTCACTGGATGCCGCCACCCCGCTTCCGCCACCTCCGCCAGCGGAAGCAGAACGAAGTCGCGCTCCGACATGCGCGGGTGCGGCAGGGTGCAGCCCGGATCGGCGCTGACCAGCCCCGCATAGTCAAGGAGGTCTAGATCGCAGGATCGCGGCGCGTTTCGGACCGACCGGGTCCGACCCAGCGCTGTTTCTATATCCAGCAGCAGAGTCATCAACATGTGTGCGGTTCGGGTCGTGCGCACGGCCATTACCGCATTGGTGTAGTCCGGCGCGTCGCTACCGGGCGGCCAGGCCGGGCTGCGCCAAAGGTTTGAGACACGGTCCACGATCACGCCTGCGCCGGCCAAGGCCTCGAGGCTTCGCATCAAGGTTTCGCGGGGATTGGACAAGTTCGCGCCGAACGCGATATAGGCGCGATTCATTTTTCAGAGCGTTTCATTCAGGGCTTTTCATGATTTTCCATCCGGACGAGAAACTCGCCATATTCATCGATGGCGCCAACTTCTACAGTACGGCCAAGTCGCTCGATTTCGATATCGACTATAAGAGCCTGCTTTCCTACTTCAGCGCCAAGGGACGCATGATCAAGGCGTTCTATTTCACGGCCCTGCGGGAGAATGATGACTTCTCTCCCTTACGCCCGCTTCTCGACTGGCTAGACTATAACGGCTTCCACATCGTCACCAAGCCCGCCAAGACTTTCACGGACCGGGACGGCCGCACGCGCATCAAGGGCGACATGGACATCGAGATCACGGTCAAGATGATGGAACTCGCCCCGCATGTGGACCACATCCTGCTCTTTTCGGGGGACGGTGACTTCAAGGCAGCGGTCGAGGCGGTGCAGAAGCTCGGGGTCCGGGTGACCGTCGTGTCCTCCATGGCCGTCAAGCCGTCGCTCTTGGCGGACGAGCTGCGCCGTCAGGCGGACAATTTCATTGAAATCGACGATCTGGAGCGCGAGGTTGGCCGGCCCAAACGCGAACGCCCGCAGCGCGACGATTACGACGACCGCGACGACGATGGCGATTACGGCTATGAGTGAGGACCCGCTCTCTGCGGAGCCGCCCTATTACTGTCGCCGCTGCCCCCGCCTTTTCGATTTCCTGGAAGACTGTCGCGAAAAACTACCGCATCACTTCAACGGCCCCGTACCCAGCTTCGGCGACGCTGACGCCAAACTACTCGTCGTCGGATTGGCACCGGGTCTCAACGGAGCCAACAAGACCGGGCGGCCCTTCACCGGCGATGCGGCCGGAGACCTCCTCTATCCAGCTCTCGCGAAGTTCGGATTTTCCAACGACCGGTTCGATGCGCGAATCGATGACGGGCTGGCGCTGCGCCGCGCCATGATCACCAACGCCGTGCGGTGCGTCCCGCCGCAGAACAAGCCGATCGGCGCCGAGGTGAATACATGCCGGGATTATCTGAAAGCGCAAATCGCGGCCCTGCCGCGCCTTCGCGTCCTACTGTGCCTCGGCAAGATCAGCCATGACAGCACGGTGCGCGCCCTGGGCGGCAAGGTTGCGCGCGAAAAGTTCGCCCATGGCAGCGAGTATGCGCTCGGCGGCTATACGGTGCTGTCGAGCTACCACTGCTCGCGCTA
>JBCCCX010000454.1:0-1720 GCA_039033275.1 Pseudomonadota bacterium
CCTACGGCGCGACACCTCCCCCTGAAGGGGGAGGAAAGGTGTTGCACTAACCCCCATACCCATCCAGCCACGCATCCACTTCCGCCACATCCACCACGTCCGCATACTTGATCAGCAGATCCGTCAGGTTCGCGAAGTGGTAGCTCTCATGCTTGTCCGCGACGCATTCCACCGGAACGATGGTGCGGAAGCCGTGTGAAAGGCTGTCCACGGCCGTGGCGCGGACGCAGCCGGAGGTGCTGCCGCCTGTCACGACCACCGTATCCACCTTGTGCCAGCGCAGGAAGCTGGCCAGCGGGGTCTCGAAGAAAGCGCTGGGCATGCGCTTGGTGTAGACGGCATCGACCTCGGGCACGATGGTCAGCCGGTCGTCGAATGCGGTGCGGTCGGAGCCATATTTGATGTTCTGCAGGCTGTCCGGCGTGTCCGTGCGCGTGCCCCACACGCCGGCATCGGCGGCATTGTCCATATAGGCGACGTGGGTCCAGACGACGGGCAGGCCCTTGTCGCGGGCCTTTGCGCTGATCCGGTCGATATGCTCCATCTGGCGCGGATCGGTGACGTAGGCCGTCTTGTAGAGGTCGGGCCGGGTGTAGCTTTTCTGCGGATCGACGTTCACGATGGCCAGTCGCTCGCCGAAGCCGAAACGGGCGCGCGCCGGATTGGCGCGGACCTCCTCGAAGATTTCCCGCGCGGTCTTGTCCGAAGTCACCATGGTCGATTCAGTCATGCGCGGTTTTCACTCCCTTTGGGTTCGCCCTATCTTGCCCTGCATCAAGCCGCAAAGCGTGCGGGCAAGAGAAAGTGCCGCCATGCTCGATCATGTCACCATTTCAGAGGTCGGCCCGCGCGACGGTTTGCAGAACTGCGACGGCGTCATGCCGACGGCCGTCAAGAAACGCTGGATTAGCGCCCTGTACGAGGCGGGCATCCGCGAGATCGAGGTCGGGTCCTTCGTGCCGCCCAAGCTCTTCCCGCAATTGGCCGACACGGCGGAAGTAGTGGCGCATGCCAAGACGCTGCCGGGTCTGCGCGTCTTGGCATTGGTGCCAAACCTGCGCGGCGCGCAGGCCGCCATCGCAGCGGGCGTGGACGCGATGGGCTTTCCGCTGAGCGTTTCGGAAACGCATTCCAAGAAAAACCTGCGGCAAACGCATGATCAGGCGGTCGAGAATGTTCGGCAGATTGCTGCGCTGATCAAGGAGCAGCCGGAAGGCGGACGGCCCGATTTCGAAGGCGCGCTCTCGACCGCGTTCGGTTGCTCGATTGAAGGCGTAATCGCGGAGGAGGCCGTTTTGCGGCTGGCTGAGCGGCTGGTCGAGGCGGGCGTGGATGAACTCGGCCTGTCCGACACGGTCGGTTACGCCAATCCCGTGCAGGTCAAGCGCCTGATCCGGCGCACGCGCGAAGTGGCGGGGGCGGAGCGGGTCAAGTCGGTCCATCTTCACAACACGTACGGGCAGGGACTCGCCAACGCCTTCGCGGCTTGGGAGGAGGGGATCGAGACGTTTGACAGTTCGCAGGGCGGGCTCGGCGGGTGCCCCGCATCGCCCGGAGCGAGCGGCAATATCGTCACGGAAGACCTGGTGCAGATGTTCCACGCCATGGGCGTCAGAACCGGCATCGACATAGACAGGCTGATCGCGGCGAGGCGGTTCCTGGAAGAGGGGCTGCCCGGCGAGGCGATCTACGGATTCACGCCCAATACGGGGCGCCCGAA
>JBCCCX010000455.1:0-1708 GCA_039033275.1 Pseudomonadota bacterium
AGACCCCGGCAATAAATGCCGGGGACGGGGAGGGGTTAAATCCACTCCACGGCGCGCATGTCGGCGCTCGGGTCGATCGGGCCGTATTCGGCGACCGCGTCCCGCACCTGCGCTTCCAAGGCCGCCTGCCGTTCCGGCAGATTGTCCGGTAACTGCGCAGTGTAAGCCTCCGGCACACTCTCCAGCGGCGCGCCCGTCAGGCCCAGGAGGCGCTCCCAGAGGAGAAGTTCGGTCCAGCCCTCCTGTGCATTGTGAAGCCGGGGGCCGGCGGCCAGCGCGCCGACTGCGTCCCAATAGTCGGCCATCATCAGCCCGCCGTCGCGCAGCTTGGTGTCGAACCGGTCCGGCGGCACGGAGCGGATGCGCTCCTCCGCCAGGCGTGCCCACATATAGCGCGCATCCGCCAGAAGCTGGCCGCAGTCGCGCGGACGTCTCAATATGTCCGTGATCGTCGCGGCCACCGCGCCACCCAATGCGGGGTCGCCTGCCACGATGCGTGCGGGAACGAGGGCGATATGCTCCCAGTTCTTGGCCGTGGTTTCGTGGTGCTTTCGAAAGGCGGATAGCGTGACGGCCGGAGGTCCGGAGCGGCCCGAGGGACGCAGGCGTGTGTCCAACTCGTAGGCGATGCCCTCGCGCAGCGGCGTGGTGAGGATCGTCGTGAGACGGCGCACCGCCTTGGTCGCCAGTTCCCGGTCCACCGCGTCGTCGAACAGGAAGACGAGGTCGAGGTCCGACCGCGGCGCCATGCGGGCCTGTCCCAGCTTGCCCAGGCCGAGCACCGCCACGGCGAGGTCCGGTGCCTCCAGCCCGTCCCGCATAATCGTCAGGGCGGCCGTCAAAGCCGTCTCCGCCTGCCGCGTCAGCGCATCCGTCAGCGCGCGCCAGTCCTGCGCACCGGAGAGGAAGGCGTGATAGCTCTGGAACAGCCCTTCATTGACGTAGCGTCGCAAACGTTCCAGCCGCACCTCGTAATCGTTTTCGGCCAGCACGAAGCCGATGTCCTGCGGCGCGGGGTCGAGGAAGGTGTCGATGATGTGCGGCGACTGTTCCAACAGGACCGCCATGTGCGGGCTGTGCAGCAGCGGCCCGACCAGCGCATCCAGCAGCGCCGGGTTCGCCGCCAGAAGGGACAGATATTGTTCCGACCGCGAAAGGCTGCCCAGATAGCCGTCGACGCGGCGGATGTCGGCGTCCGGAGAGGTGGACGACACGACGCGCCGGGCGAGGGCCGCGCCCAGCGGCTCCAGACGCGCCCGCTGCGAAGCGCGCACATTGTATCGCCGGAAGCCCGACATCCAGTCGTCCACGATCGTTTGAGCCTGGGGCTCTAGCGCGGGCATGGCCGCCTGGACCGGCGCGACCGGTCCGGCCACGCTGGGTGCGACCTCGAACATCGCGGTGAAGCGCGCGTGCACGGCGTGCCGATGGGCGGTAGTGCGCTCCATCAGCACCGCGCGCGGTTCGCCCATCAGGGCGGCCATGTCGTCCCATCCTTCTTGCGTCTCGGGCAAGACGTGCTCGTGTCCGTTGCGCATCATCTGCAGCGCGTTCTCCAGCGCGCGGTGGTCGCGATAGGCCGCGCAAAGCCGGTCCGTATCGGCCGCATCGAACTGTTCGAGCTCCTGCAAGGCCGCCAGCGCGTCGAGCGTGTTGGTCGTGCGAAGCGCATAATGCTTACCGCCCCAGATCAGCTGCTGGGCGTTGG
>JBCCCX010000456.1:0-1704 GCA_039033275.1 Pseudomonadota bacterium
AAGGTCGGACGCGAATTGAAGCCCGACCGGAAACTCATCAACTGATCCAGAGTCACGGTCGCACGCGGATCGCTGGGGTCGGTCGCCCAAAACGCGATATGGTCCTGTGGCTTGGAAGTCTCCGACAGAGCGGCGTCTTCGATCAGGGACCAGACAGCCAGTCCGGTTTGGAGTTTGGTTGCCGAGGCGATGTTCAGCACCGTATCGGCCTGCACGCTTCCCTTTTCGTAGCGGTAGAGCTCTCCGTTCGCGTCCCCAATAATCAGCGTTGCATTGGCAATCGACCAGCGTTCCACTTCAGCTCCAATTTGCGAAAAATCAGGGCCGCTGACGATAGGCGCCGGCGCCGGCGCGCTCGGTTGCGGTGATGATGACGCGCCACCACAGGCCGCCAGGAAAGCAAGAAGAGACAGGCAGGAACGGCGCATATCCTTTATACGATTGGAAAGCCGGTCTCCTGCGCAATCATGTCAGTCTGGATCGGTCTCCCCCATAATCCCCAATGCCGCAAACAGTGCCGCGTCCCGGCTCGGCGCCTGGTTTGGCGTGGTGAGCAACGCGTCGCCGGTGAAGACGCTGTTCGCGCCCGCCATGAAGCAGAGGGCTTGCGTCTCGTCACTCATCTCCTGTCGTCCGGCCGACAGGCGGACGTGGCTTTCGGGCATGAGGATGCGGGCGACGGCAATGAGGCGGACGAAATCGAGCGGTTCCACTGGGTCGCTGTCGCCCAGTGGTGTCCCCGGCACGGGGACAAGGGCGTTGATCGGCACACTCTCCGGTGCCGGGTCCATATTGGCGAGCGCCAGCAGGAGGCCGAGCCGGTCTTCCGGCGTTTCGCCCATGCCGACAATCCCGCCGCAACAGACTTTCATGCCTGCATCGCGCACCGTTTGCAGCGTCGCCAATCGGTCTTCATAGACCCGCGTTGAGATCACCCGGCCATAATCCTCCGGTGCGGTGTCGATATTGTGGTTGTAATAGTCCAGCCCGGCCTCGGATAACGCATCCGCCTGTTCCGGCTCCAGCATGCCGAGCGTCATGCAGGTTTCCAGTCCCATCTCCTTCACCCCGCGAACCATAGCGGTCAGCGCGTCCATGTCGCGGTCTTTGGGGCTACGCCAGGCCGCACCCATACAGAAGCGTTCCGCCCCGTCTGCTTTGGCCGTGGCGGCGCGAGCCAGCACCACTTGTACGCTGTCGAGCTTGGAGGCCTTCAGCCCGGTCTCGTGATGGGCGCTCTGGGAACAGTAACCGCAATCTTCCGCACAGCCGCCCGTCTTGATGGAATGCAAGCGGCTCATCTGGATGCGGTTCGGCGCGAAATTCTCGCGGTGGACGGTCTGCGCGCGGAGCAGCAGATCGATGAGCGGCAGCGCCATCAACGCCTCGGCTTGATCGCGGGTCCAGCGCTCACGGATCGGATGGAGGTCGGCTCCGGGCCGCATCGGCACAGGCGCGGGCGTCGCGTCGAGAAGAGTGGTGGGCATGAATATTGTCCATATGAAAAAGGTCCGCGCAGTGGGCGCGGGCCGGGATCATCTTTTATGTGTGGTCTTAACCCGCAGTCGCGCTCGGTAGGACGTAGTCCATCGGGGCGCCCGGGCCGAGGTCGAGACCGAGGAAGGTCCAGCCAACAACCAGCAGGATGCCGCTGATGAGCATGAAGATCGAATAGGGGATCATCATGGCGGTCAGGCTGCCGAG
>JBCCCX010000457.1:0-1689 GCA_039033275.1 Pseudomonadota bacterium
CTATCGGTAAGGAGCGGAGCATATGCCCACTGAAATCCTGATGCCCGCCCTGTCGCCCACCATGGAGGAGGGCACGCTGGCCAAATGGCTGGTCAAGGAGGGCGACAGCGTTTCGTCCGGCGACCTGCTGGCCGAGATCGAGACCGACAAGGCGACCATGGAGGTCGAGGCCGTGGACGAGGGCACGATCGGCAAGCTGGTCGTGGCCGAAGGCACGGATGGGGTGAAGGTCGGCGCGGTCATCGCGCAGCTGCTGGAAGAGGGCGAGAGCGCGGACGATCTGGGCCAGGTGGATGCCAAGCCCGCTGCCCAACCGTCCGACGATGAAAAAGGCGACAAGGATCCCGGCACGGCGGGTCCGGCCCACCCAGAGAATGCGAGCGCGGACCGCGACGGCTCCGAGGGCGATGCACCTGTCGGCAAGCCGGTCGCGAGCGATCCCGACATTCCGACCAACATCAAGATGGTCGAAACGACTGTGCGCGATGCGCTGCGCGACGCCATGGCGGAAGAAATGCGCCGGGACGAAACCGTCTTCGTCATGGGTGAGGAGGTCGCGGAATACCAAGGCGCCTACAAGGTCACGCGCGAGCTGCTGCAAGAGTTCGGAGCCAAGCGCGTTGTGGATACGCCGATCACGGAATATGGATTCGCCGGCATCGGTGTCGGCGCGGCGTTCGGCGGGCTTCGGCCCATCGTGGAATTCATGACGTTCAACTTCGCCATGCAGGCCATCGACCACGTCATAAACTCAGCCGCCAAGACGCTCTACATGTCCGGCGGGCAGATGCGTTGCCCCATCGTGTTCCGCGGCCCCAATGGCGCGGCGTCCCGCGTCGGCGCGCAGCACAGCCAAGACTATTCCAGCTGGTATGCCCATGTGCCCGGCTTGAAGGTCATCGCGCCCTACGACGCCGCCGACGCCAAGGGCCTGCTGAAAGCGGCGATCCGCGACCCCAACCCGGTCGTCTTCCTGGAGCACGAGCTGATCTACGGCGAAAGTTTCGACGTGCCGGACATGGACGACTTCCTGATCCCGATTGGCAAAGCCAAGATTCGCCGCGAAGGGTCCGACGTCACCATCACGGCGCATTCGCGCATGGTGAAGTTCGCGCTGGAAGCCGCCGAGATTTTGGCGGGCGAGGGGATCGACGCCGAAGTCATCGACCTGCGCACGCTGCGCCCGCTCGACACGGACACGGTCATCGAGAGCGTCAAGAAGACCAACCGCATCGTCTGCGCCGAAGAAGGCTGGGGCCAGCACGGCGTCGGCGCGGAAATCGCCGCGCGGGTCGTGGACGAAGCCTTCGACTATCTGGATGCTCCCCCCGCGCGGGTTTTCCAGAAGGACGTACCGCTGCCCTACGCCGCGAACTTGGAAGCGTTAAGCCTGCCGGGAACGGAGGATGTGGTGCGGGCGGTGAAGGCTGTGTGTTACGTAGACTAACTGGCTCAGGCCGACTTGATCGGCCTGTCCATCTCCCATCGACCGATGGATTGGGTGATGGGTTCGCCGATCAAGTCGGCGAAAGCGGATTAGAAGAAGGTGTTCTGAATGCCCATTGAAGTCCTCATGCCCGCCCTGTCTCCGACCATGGAGGAGGGGACGCTAGCAAAATGGCTCGTCAAGGAAGGCGACACGGTTGCGTCCGGCGACGTTCTGGCGGAGATCGAGACGGACAAGGCGAC
>JBCCCX010000458.1:0-1645 GCA_039033275.1 Pseudomonadota bacterium
ACAAGCCGCGTCGTGTGAGGAAGCCCTCGACCAGACCCCGGCAATAAATGCCGGGGACGGGTAGGGTAAAATGGCAGCCGCTTTCCACTTTGGGTGAAACCTATCCGCGTTTATCCCGCCAAGAACGCGTGGCCTTTCAGCCCCTTGCGACAAAACCACCCGAATCAATTCCCCCTCGTCTCACCTGCGCTAAGCTCCCCTCACCCGCCGTGGACGCGAGGAGGTGTACGATCCTTCGAGTGCGGCGGGGAAGAGCGAGGGCTTGGCAGGCCGAGCGGGAACACCCGCGCCGGGCCGGGCGGCGGGAGGGCGTAACGCCTGACCGTCGGTCCGGGCCGCGGCCTGCCGGGCGGACGGCCATCCGGCTTCGTACAAGCCGGGCGGTGCCCCAGATGCGTCGCCCCAGGTCGCAGGCCGGTCCGGCCCGTGCCGCTTGGAGCCTACCACCCCCCGACGCCGTGTTCGGCTTTCGGGCGGATAGGCCGCGGACACGGGCGGATGAGCAGGCGAGTTGGGGCGGCGGCGGACGGCCGGACTCCTCATCGCGCGGGCCCCGGCCCATCGCGTAAAATGGTAACCTCTTGCCTAGCTTCCATCGCGGGGGCCGGGCCCGCGCCTCGCGTCGCCAACAAGCGGCGAGACCACAGCGCGCCGCCAGACTGCACGGCGGTGGGACGTGGGCGGCTGCCTTATCGCAACCAGGCCGCAATCTGCCGCAACGTCGGATGGCGGTCCGGCACGGGATAGAACATCCAGTAATGCCCATATTCCGGCTCGACGACATAGTCCCTGAGCGTCCCGGCCGCCTCTGCCCGTCTGGCGAAGGCGTCGATTTCCGGATGGAGAATGTCACGCTGGCCCGTCACGATATGGAGCGGCGGCAGCGACGACAGATCGGCATGGATCGGACTGACGCGCGGGTCGGACCGTTTCAGACCGCTATCGGCGATATAGGCCCCGACAGCGGGTTCGAGCGCATACGGGCTAATGAGCGCCTCGTAATCGTCCGCATCTGTCGGCGGCGCGTCCGCTTCGGTCAGATCCATCCAGGGCGACCAGAGAACCACAGTGTCCGGATGGGTGTCTCCGCGCCCATAGCGCATCTGCAAAACGGCGAGCGCAAGGTTGCCGCCGGCACTACAACCGCCCAGCGCGACATTGTCCAGACCGTAGCACTCCACGGCAGAGGCGAAATGCCGGTCGGCCCACGCCATGATCTCTCCGGCATGAGCGTCGGGCGGCAGCGGGTAATCCGGCATGATGACCGTCATGCCCGCATAATCGGCCAACTCCGACAGGGAAGTGTAGTGGAAGGACTGGATGCCATAGACATAGGCCCCGCCGTGCAGGTGGACGTAGACGGAGTCGGTCGCGCCCGTCTGCGGATGGCAGATCCAGACGGCGCGGCCCTCGAACAGCTCGCGCGTCCAGCGGCGCGCCTGCTTGCCCTTGGGCCGCATGTTGCGCTGTTTGCCGCGTGGAATGTCCTTCAGGACGCGCTTGCGAAGCCCTGTGTCACGCAGCAGGCCTTGGACCAGGCGGTATCGGCGTGACGGTTTCATCGGGAAATCTCAAAAGCGTTCATGTCGGCCCGCGTCAGACGACGGCGGAACTCCACCGACCCGCCGGGCCAATTATTCGTGAT
>JBCCCX010000459.1:0-1645 GCA_039033275.1 Pseudomonadota bacterium
AGATAGGGGACATCCGGCACGCGCTCCTTCCCGCCCACGGCCTCGCCATGGTCTCGGGTGCGTGCCCCCTCCGTCTTAGCCTGAGAGATTCACCAGTCGGGGCGGCGTCATTGCCGGCCCGGGCTTGCTCCTTCGGCGGGCGGGCGGCTCGAGGCCGTCTTCCACTCTTCGGATGTCTTATGTTCGTCCGCGCGGTCCCTGGTGCCTGAGAGTTTCCGGGGGCGGTTGCTCCTTCGGCGCCGGCTCTTGACCGGTCTCTCCCGTGCGGACGGGTCTGATACTCTAACGCAGCGAGATGAACGGAAGTTTCAAGTTGGGTTCATCCGCAACGTTCCAGAGAGTGTGCGCGCAAACGCAGACCCGTGCAAGGTGAGATTGGGCCCGCACAGCCCATCTTGCCACCAAGCTTGCCTATTCCCTAGGCTGCCTCAGCGCAGGTTGTCCGATAGCGGGGGCGCCCGCAATCTCTCCGGGTACAAGGGGCTTGAACCACATGAACACTTTCACACGAACCGCCCTGGCGGCGGGCATTCTGGCGGCCGCGCTAGGCTCGGCCTCGGCGCAGCAAGGCTTTCAGCAACCGGGATTCGGGCAGCAGCCCGGTTTTGGTCAGCAACCGGGGGGCGGACAACAACCCGGCTTCGGCCAGCAGCCTGGGTTTGGCCAGCAGCAGCCGGGACAGGGAGGTAATGCCGCCTGGGCGATCGGCCAATGGCAATGCGAGTCGGCCGTTGTCACGTTCGATCCGCAGGGTAACGGGACCAGCTCCGGACAGCGCCAGTACACGATCGCGATATACGAGAACGGGGTGTTCCAAGCGCAGGGTGTTATGGCCGACAGTTTCGCGCAGTACCCCTTTACGGTCGAGGGTCAGTGGATGATGGACGGGCCGACGCTGGTTGCGCAAGGTCAGTTCATGGCACAGACTTCCATGGGAACTGTTCCGATGCCCTTCCTCCATGGCATGCGCCAGTCCGGGGGTGGTCGCCAGACGATCGTCAACGAGGTGGGCAACCACAGCAACGGGCAGGTCTCCTTTCGCTCAAGCTGGGTCTGCCAGGGTTAAGCTCAACTGGGCGGTGACCGGCAGACGCGATGGGAGTAAGGACGGGGATTGCCGCTTATCTTGAGTGCCCCCGTGACCGAAGATTCCTTTTTCGACGCCAAGACCCACGGCTATGTCCGCATCGCCTGCGCGACGCCGATGGGGACAACGGGAAAGGTCGAGGTGAACGCCGACGAGACGCTGTCGCTCGCGCGGCAGGCGGACGAGGGGTCGGCCGATATCGTCCTCTTCCCCGAGCTCAATCTCTCGTCCTACGCGATCGACGATCTGCACATGCAGGGCGCGCAGATCGCCGCCGTGGACCGCGCGCTGCGGCGGATCGTGGAGGCGAGCGGCGCGCTCGCCTGCACGCTCGTCCTCGGCGCCGCTCTGCCGCACGGATCGCGGCTCTACAATTGCGCAGTCGTCGTCGCCGGCGGGCGCGTGCAGGGCGTGGTGCCGAAGAGCTATCTGCCCAACTACCGCGAGTTCTACGAGAAGCGCCATTTCGCGCCCGGCGCCGGTGTGACGGGGCTGACGATGGACGTGGCGGGTGCGAGTGCCCCCTTCGGCACCGACCTCATCTTCGCGCACGCTAGG
>JBCCCX010000460.1:0-1631 GCA_039033275.1 Pseudomonadota bacterium
AACTGGACCGGCAACCGCATCACTTGCCGCGACTGGTTCCAGCTCTGCCTGAAGGAGGGTTTCACCGTCTTCCGCGACCAGGAATTCTCCGCCGACCAACGCGGCGCGGCCGTCCAGCGCATCAAGGATGTGCGGGCCCTTCGCGCGCGGCAGTTTGCCGAAGATGCCGGGCCACTCGCCCATCCGGTCCGGCCCATCGAGTACCTCAAGATCGACAATTTCTACACGGCGACCATCTACGAAAAGGGCGCGGAGCTGATCCGCATGCTCAAGGCCTGGCTCGGCGACGAAACGTTCCGCCAGGGCTGCGACCTCTATTTCGAGCGGCTCGACGGCACGGCCGCCACGGTCGAGCAGTTTCTCGCCTGCTTCGAGGAAGCCTCCGGCGAAGAGATGAGCCAGTTCATGCAATGGTACAGGCAGGCCGGTACGCCGCGCGTGACCGTCCGCCGCCACCAAACCCCGACGACGCCGGTCATCAGCCAGGTCGTGTCCTTACACCAGGAGACACCGCCTACGCCCGGTCAGGCGCGCAAGGAACCCTTGCTCATCCCCATCCGCTGGCAGGCCATCGGCGATGACGGCCCGCTCATGGAGCCGCAGCTGACGGTCATGACGACGCAGGACGAGGACGTGTCCTATCCACGGTTCGACGTCCCGCATTCCTTGTCGGTCCTGCAGGGCTTTTCCGCGCCGGTCATCTTGAAGTCCGACGCCTCCACGGCCGACCTGATCCGCCTGATGGGCAACGATCCCGACGCGTTCAACCGTTGGGAAGCGGGTCAGACGCTTGCCCGGCGCCTCCTGGTCGATTTCGCTCAAGCCGTTGAAGCGGGCATCGTACCCGAGACGGATACGTCGCTTCGCGACTATGTCGGCGCGATCGGCAAGACGCTGGCGGATCCGCAATTCGACAATGCTTTCAAGGCGCTTGTCCTGACGCCGCCGACCGCGATGGAAATCCTCATGGCGGCCGCACCCGTCGATCCCATCGCCGTGCATGAGGCGGGCAACTGGCTGTCGCGGGCCGTGGCGGACGGCCTGCGGGACGAATTGGTGGAAACCTACAAGGCCATGCGCGATACGGGGCCGTTCTCTCCCGATGCCAAGGCCGCAGGACGCCGCGCGCTAAAGGGCCGCTGCCTGGCCTTGCTGGCCGCGCGCTTTGACCCGTTGGCCGCGCCGCTCGCCTCCCGCCAGCTCGACGATGCGACCAACATGACGGACGAACTCGGCGCGCTCGTCACCCTGTCACGCCTTGGCGGGCAGCGCGTCGAGCAGAGCATGGAGCAATTTTTCGAGCGCTGGAAAGGCAAGCCGCTCGTGCTCGACAAATGGTTCTCCGTCCAGGCGATGCGCCAGCACGCGGACGGCATACACGCCATCACGCGCCTGGCCGAAACGCCGACATACGAGCGCAACAATCCCAACCGCGTGCGCGCGCTAGTGGGCGGTTTCGCCATGGGCAATGCCAAACTGTTTCACAAGCTGGACGGCCTTCCGGAGCGAGAAAAAGGGGAACATAAAACCGATGATATAATAAGATATTTAACACCAGAACAGTTAAATATACTATATTCCGCAGTCAAAGATGACTTACGTCTCAACGCAATAATTCATTTATTACATCG
>JBCCCX010000461.1:0-1613 GCA_039033275.1 Pseudomonadota bacterium
CACCGTGCGCGCCGTGCTGGTGGGATGCCTGGTGGGCAGCGTCGTCAGCTGCACGAACATCTACATCGGCCTGAAGATCGGCTGGACCTTCGGCGCCTCCATCGTGAGCGCCGTGCTGGGCTTCGCGTTCTTCAGCGCCATCGGTACGAAGCTGAGCGTGCTGGAGACCAACATCACGCAGACGGCGGGCTCGGCGGCGGGGGCCATGGCCTCGGCGGCGGGGCTGGTGGCGGCGATCCCGGCGATGCAGATGCTTGGCTTCGACCTGAAGGTCTGGCAGCTGATGGCCTGGACGGCGTCCATCGCCTTCCTCGGCGTCTTCTTCGCCGTGCCGCTTCGCCGGCAGATGGTGGAGATCGACAAGCTTCGCTTTCCCACGGGAACGGCCACGGCGGAGACGGTGCTGGCCATGGTGGCCGAGGCG
This sequence comes from Pseudomonadota bacterium, assembly GCA_039033275.1. GTDB lineage: Bacteria > Pseudomonadota > Alphaproteobacteria > Caulobacterales > Maricaulaceae > Litorimonas. Next base: position 425 of record JBCCCX010000461.1, read on the forward strand.
GCGGAGGCCGCGAAGAAGGCGCGCGTGCTGCTGATCACGGGGATCTGCGCCGGGCTCTTCACGCTGGCGGCGTACTTCGTGCCCGCGCTCGAGTCGCCGCCGCTGCACGAGTGGCTCGGCTGGGGCTTTTTGGCCACGGCCGCCGAGTGGAGCTTCACGGTGTACCTGGGGCCGGCGCTCTTCGGCGCGGGCTTCTTGATCGGGCCTCGCGTCGCGCTCTCGCTGCTGCTCGGCGCGGTGCTGGCGTGGGGCATGATCGCACCGGGGGTCAAAGCGGCGGGCTGGGTCTACGGGCCCGTGATGAGCTACTCGTCCGGACCGCGCGGGTGGATTCTCTGGCCCGGTGTCGCGCTGATGGTCAGCGAAGCGCTCACGACGCTGGTGCTGAGCTGGAAGACCTTCGTCCGGGCGCTCCGGGCGCCGGCGGCGCTCGGCGATGCGAAGGACGACCCCAACGCGATCCCGAACCGCTGGTGGATGGGCGGCCTGCTGGCCGGGACGACTTTCGCGGTGGTGATGGCCTACGCGGTATTCGGCATCGCGCCTTGGCTCACGCTCCTGGCCGTGGCGCTTTCGTCCGTGCTGGCGATCGTGGCCGTACGTTCGGTCGGTGAGACGGACATCAACCCCATTGGCGGCATGGGCAAGGTGACGCAGCTGGTCTACGGCGGCCTCGCGCCGGGGCAGACGGGCACGAACTTGATGACCGCGGCCATCACCGGCGCGGGCGCGAGCCAGGCCGGCGACATGATGCAGGACCTGAAGACCGGCTACCTTTTGGGCGCGTCGCCGCGGAAGCAGTTCCTGGCGCAGCTCGTGGGCATCTGTGCGGGCATCCTCTTCGTGGTTCCCGCGTACTTTCTCTTCACCGGGGCCTTCGAGCTGGGCAGCGAGAAGATGCCGGCTCCCGCGGCCATGGCCTGGAAGGCGATGGCGGAGCTGCTGACGCAGGGCTTGGACGCGCTTCCAGAGGGCGCCGGTATGGCGGTGGGCGTCGCCTGCGGCGTGGGCGTGTCGCTCGCCCTGCTCGGGCGCGTCGCGCGTATCAAGCGCTTCATTCCGAGCGGTCTGGCCATGGGCATCGCCTTCATCGTTCCGGCCTTCTACTCGCTGGTGATGTTCTACGGCCTCGTCGCCTGGTGGATCTGGAAGCGGCGCGACCCGGAAGGGGTCGCCAAGTACAACTTCG
>JBCCCX010000462.1:0-1610 GCA_039033275.1 Pseudomonadota bacterium
GCCGGAATGCGCCCGGCTCACTTCCCTTTCGTTCCGCTCTCTATCTCGTATCTCGGCAAGTCCTGCGCGGCTTCCACCGTGAACGCCGTATCCCCGAACAATCGCGGATAATACCAGGCACGCAGGCGGGCGTGGAAATTGCGGACCTGGCTCTCATAGGCAAGCGAGGCCTGCACGTCCGTGTCGGCCAGGCGTTCCAGCACGCGTTGGAGCGCCGTGGCGGGAGAGACCAGAGACGCTTGGCCGGCGAGACGGTCCCGCAGCGCCCGACCCTCGCGGTAGGCGGTGCTGAGCGGCTCTACGGTCTGATCACCGACCTGTTGGAAGGCGTAGTACCATTTCCACTCGAATGGCTGCGTGACCTCTGACATGTCCGCCCATTCGGGGTGACGTTCGAGGAAGGCCCTCATTGTTGTTTCCTTGGGCAAATCCCAGGCGTCGTTAACGGCCTCGCGCTGGCTCAGAACGATTTCGCCTCCATCTGGCAATGGGACGATGCGCTCCACAGCCAAGCTCAACACGGCCGGAATCACGGCGCAGACGAGCAGCCAGAGACCCAGCAGCACCGTCAGATTGACCGAGCCGGAGCGTTCCGCCCGACTGGCCCGGCGCGACAACCATGCCCAGAATGCGAGATAGACCGACACGGCCAGGGCGGCAATGAGCAGCGTCGCGGCGGAACTGCCCGCAACCGCTCCGCCGACCCATAACGGCAGGATGAGCGCAACGGCGAGGGTCGCAGTGCGCAGAACGGTGCGCGTGCGCCAGACACGCCCGGCAGCGCCTCCGCTCGTCTCGATCAGTTCCAGCCGCCCGGCCACGCGCTCGCCGGACCGCAGGTCAAATAGCAGCAGGATGACGAAGAGCGGCGCAATCAGCGCCGCGACGAAGGCGAAGTCGAACCGGCCCGTCAGGGCGAAGTCGGGATTGGCCGCGTCCGTATCGTAGATCTGGCCCTCGAGGGCGAGCATGCGCACCCGGTGCTTCCAAGGGCTGACGTCGCGCACGCCGAGCGCGGCGAAAGCGAAGTCGGACGGCGGATCGGAAACCAGATGGAAGGTGGAATAGGCCGCCCCGCCCCAGTCGGACTGTTCGGACAAGACCTGCGTTCGGTCCTCTCGGTCCAGCCGTTCGATCTCGGCCAATTCGGCCTGTTGCGTGCGGACCTCCATCAGGCCGAGCGTCACGGCCGTGGCCGACAGGATGAACGCCAGCGCGATCCAGAGCACGGCCCCGCGGTCGCGCAGGAGAAGGTGCAATTCCCGCATCATGGTGCCAGCCTCCGGGAGGCGGCGAGGCCCAGACCGAGCAGCACCAGCCCCCAGAGCGCCAACGCCGTCAGGCTGTCCGCCGCGCGCGCCAAGCGCATTCCAGCCGGGTCGGGCGTGAAATGGAAGCTCTGCAATACCTTCCAATTCTCCGGGTCGACCCGTGTGCGACGCTCCGCGTCCGGATTATTGCTGCGGTTGATGTCGTCGGAATAGTCGAGCTTTTCGGCATGGACCGCGTTCAGGCCTTGGACGAAATCGAAACGCACGCTTTCCGCTTCGCGCAAAAAACGGTGATGGGTGGCGAGGTCGGTTCCTGCGAGCGAACGCGTCGCCGCCCCA
>JBCCCX010000463.1:0-1589 GCA_039033275.1 Pseudomonadota bacterium
CGATGGTCTGCGTGCCCAAACAATCGCACGTTATCAATGATTTGACCACGTTCGCCTCCCCAAATTCAGGGGCGCGTTTTCGCCCCTGCTCGCCCGTGTCGTTGCGGCAGCGTACACATGATTCGAAGCGCTTCACAAACCGTTTTCGGCTGCGCGCCGGTGCGGCAGTGCGTCCGGAACAGCGTCAGTGATTCGCGATTCGGTATGCAAACGTATTCCCGAGTGAAATTGTCGTGATGGACAATTCGACCCTCCGCGCCACAGGTCATCGGACAGGCTGGCCAATCTGCCTTTGGGTCGGATCAATGGGGCCATTCGCGGAATAGCCGCTTTGAAGCTGAAACTTTTGGCAGTTTGTTAAAGCGAGGGAGGACATAGGGTGATCCGAAACCCCGACCAGTACCAAACTATGCCGTTAGGCGTCGTCTTGCGGCGTTTGCCGGGCGTGACGCGCTGGGCCTCCTACAGCTGGAAAGCGGTTGCCGTTCTGCCGGGCGCTGGCCCTGCCGATTGGCAGGAAATGCGTCGCGAAGGGGAGGCCGTCGAATACCACGCCGCCACCCTGCCGCTGGACCTGCATGGCGCGGAGACGGAGGCGTATCTGCATGGCCTGTCGGCGGAGGTGCCCAGCATCTACGTGGTGATGCGTGAGGGCGACGGCGACCAGCCGCTCGGCGTGCTGCTCGTCACAGCCTCGCCCTATGAGGCGCAGGATTACACCGACAGCGGCGAAGAGATTGTCGAGAAGGTGCCGATGCCCGCGGGGCTGATGGCCTGGGTACAGGGCTTTGTCACCGACTTCCACGCGGACGAGGTGTTCGTCAAACGCAAGCGCGACAAGAAGCGGACGGACCTCACGCAGGACGGCATCGGTGATCCGCGGATCGCGACAGCCGCCGATATCTATGCCTCGCCCGCGCGACAGCGGAGGCGGGTGCATTGAGCGCGACACGTGATTTCTGGTCCCGGCGGCGTGCCAGCGTTGAGGCCGAAGCGCAGGCCGTCGAGGCGCGCGTCGCCGAAGCCGAGGCCGCCAAGCTCGAAGAGCGGCCCGATGACGAGATCCTGGCGGAGCTGAACCTGCCCGAACCCGAAGCGCTCGACAGCCCCGATGCGGTGCGCGCCTTTCTCAAGGAAGAGTTGCCACAGCGGCTCAAGACCCGCGCGCTGCGCCGGTTGTGGCGGTTGAACCCGATGCTCGCCAATCTGGATGGGTTGGTGGACTACGGTGAGGATTACACAGACGCGGCCACGGTCATCGAGAACATGCAGACCGTTTATCAGGTGGGCAAAGGAATGCTGACCGCCTTCCTCGAAGACGAGGAAGAGACAGCCGAAGAAGAAGCGCCCGCCGAAGAGATAGAAGAAGAGGCGCCGCTGATTGCCGCCGCCGAACCCACCCCCCTGCCCGAACCGGACCCCGAGCCGCCGGCGATGCCGCAGCGCCGGATGCGGTTCGCCGTTGATACTGCCTGATGGAAGACCTGAATATGACAGCCGCCGAAGACATACAGATCGCCGACATGGACCGCGCCCGCGCGGACCTCTACAACTTTCTCGGTGCCTTGCTGGCGGGGCCGCCGGACGAA
>JBCCCX010000464.1:0-1585 GCA_039033275.1 Pseudomonadota bacterium
ATGAAACCGATATTGTCGTCTTCGTCATGCAGGGCGTCGAGTCGCGTATCAATTGCCAGCATGAAGTCGGTCTAGGCCACCCCCAATGAGATATTAAACCCATTTGCGAAAACCAACCCGTCTGTGCCGCCATGGCTCTTGATGACGATGCCGTTCAGACCGAGAAACACAGCACCGTTGACTCGGCGCGGGTCGATACGGCGCTTGAGCTTGAACAGCGCATAGGCATTCAGTCCCGTCGTGATCTTGGACCAGACATTGCCTTGCAACGCCTCATTAAAGAACGTTCCAATCAGCTTGGCCGTCCCCTCGGCCGTTTTCAGGGCGATATTGCCCGTGAAACCGTCCGTCACGATGACATCCGCCGTGCCTGTGGAAATGTCGTTGCCCTCGACATAACCGATATAATTCAGGCCCAGCTGGCTTTGCGACAGACGCTCATGCGCCGCGCGGATCACGGCGTTGCCTTTCTGGTCTTCGGTCCCGACATTCAGCAACCCGATTGAAGGCCGATCCGACTTGTGTATCGCCTTGTAGTAGGCCTCGCCCATGACCGCGAACTCGGTCAGCTGTGCTGGGTCCACGTCGATATTCGCGCCCACATCCAGCACGACGCAGACGCCGTTTGCTTTGGGCCAGGTCGCGGCCAGGGCCGGTCGCTGCACACCCTGCTTCATCCGGAGCTGTAGCTTACTCATCGCCATGAGCGCGCCTGTATTGCCGGCCGATACCGCAATCTCTGCCCGTCCGGCCTTCACGGCGGCGACGGCGTTCCACATGGAGCTGTCCTTACCCCGGCGCAGCGCCTGGGACGGTTTGTCGTCCATCGAAACGACCTTGTCCGTATGAACGATCTCCGATCGCTCCCGCGTGCGTGGCGCCTTCGCCAGAAGCGGGCTGAGCTGCGCCGTGTCGCCGTGCAGCAGGAACCGCGCTCGCCGGCCCTGCCCTTCATGGCTTAGGAAATACTCCAAGCCCTTGACGACGATGGCGGGCGCATCGTCGCCGCCCATTGCGTCGATGGATATGACCAGGCCGTCCAGCATTGTGCCGCTATAAGGGGGCGGACAAGGCAGTCATAGGCCTAAAGCTCCGGAAAATAGAACCGGCCGGAGGTGATCTTTTTGAGCGGCAGGCTCTTGAGCGATACGAGCCAAGCGATCGCATAGTCCGCCAACTTTTCGGCGAAGACCTCTCTGCCCTCTCCTTGGAGTGCGCCGGCCAGCGATTCGCGGGGCTTCTCAGACGATAGCGCATCCGTGTAGGCTTTTAGGCGATCGTAAAAATGGCCGATCATCGGCTTGATCCGCTTCTTGACCCCCGTATCGCCGATGGCTTGTTCGCGCAGCGCGATCTCGAAATCGTCCTTCATTTCGTCGAACATGGCCTGATTGAGGATCTTGCCGTCTTCGCCATCATCCTGAAGACGTTCCATCATTACGGCAAAATGCAGGGCGATGGCGTCGATGCGCCCATCATAATCGTCGGCAAAGCGTCCCTGGCCGAAAAGGGCCGGGTTCCGGGCCTGCTCGAGCATTCGGAAATAGACGAGGCGCGCGTCGCGTCTTTCGGGCAGGTCCCGCCC
>JBCCCX010000465.1:0-1583 GCA_039033275.1 Pseudomonadota bacterium
GAAAGCGCTCGATCCCGTCTGGCCGACTTCGCTACGCGCCAAGGCGGAGCGCGCCTGCGTCGACTTCGTGGTCGAGCGGCTGAACGGCGAGGATGGCCTCGGCGCCATTTACCCGGCCATGGCGAACAGCGTGATGATGTTCGACTGTCTCGGCTATCCCGAGGATCATCCGCACCGCGCCATCGCCCGGGAATCGGTCGAGAAGCTGCTGATCGTCAAGGACGACGAGGCCTATTGTCAGCCATGCGTGTCGCCCATCTGGGACACGGCGCTTGCCGCCCATGCGATGCTGGAAGCCGGTGGGCCGGACGCGGAAGCCCGCGCCGACGCCGCGCTCGACTGGCTACGGCCGCGTCAGATCCTCGACGTGAAGGGCGACTGGGCGGAGGAAAAGCCGGATCTGCGCCCCGGCGGCTGGGCGTTCCAGTATGAAAACGCGCATTATCCCGACACGGACGACAGCGCCGTCGTCGTGATGGCCATGGACCGGGCACGGGGCCGCTCGGGTCCGAAGAATGACGAGGCGATCGCGCGCGGCCTGGAATGGACGGCGGGCCTCCAAAGCCGCGACGGCGGCTGGGGCGCGTTCGATGCCGACAATTCCTATCATTATCTCAACAACATCCCCTTCGCCGATCATGGCGCGCTGCTCGACCCATCCACCTCCGATGTGTCGGCGCGCTGTGTCTCCATGCTCGCGCAAGCCGGTGACGATCCGGAGCGGCTGGCGGCGGGCATCGCCTATCTGGAGGCGGAGCAGGAGGCGGACGGCAGCTGGTTCGGGCGCTGGGGTGTCAATTATATCTACGGCACCTGGTCGGCGCTCTGTGCGCTGAACGCGGCCGGGGTGGCCCATGACGCGCCGGTCATGACGAAGGGCGCCGACTGGCTCGCTTCGATCCAGAACGCGGATGGCGGCTGGGGCGAGGATTGCGACAGCTATGCGCTCGACTATGACGGCTATTCGCCGGCACCGTCGACCGCTTCGCAGACCGCCTGGGCCGTGCTCGCGCTGATGGCCGCGGGGCGGGTGGAAACGGACGCGGTACAGCGCGGCGTCGAATGGCTGGTGGCGAACCAGGAGGCGGACGGCCTCTGGGGGCAGGAGCATTATACCGGCGGTGGTTTCCCGCGCGTCTTTTACCTCCGCTACCACGGCTATCCGAAATATTTTCCGCTCTGGGCCGTCGCGCGCTACCGCAACCTGATGCGCGCCAACGACAAGCGCGTCCCCCACGGCATGTGAGGTCCCGCGGGGACCTTTCGACGTCTTCCGGACCTGTAGGACCGCGCGTCATCACCGCCTGCGGGCTGCAGCGGGAAGCGGAGATTATCGAGAAATCGGGCGCGACCGCGATCGCCGGTGGCGGCGATGCGGTGCGGCTGGAAGCGATGCTGGAGGCTGAGGTTGCCCGAGGTGGCGTGGCGGCGGTGCTGTCGAGCGGACTTTGCGGGGCGCTGGACCCGAAATTGCGACCGGGCGAGGTCGTCGTCGGAGAAATCGTGCGTCCCTCGACTGCGCTCGGGATGATGGAGATCGATGGCGCGTCAGTTCCCGCCGTCTCTCAATCCTCACAAAAACC
>JBCCCX010000466.1:0-1583 GCA_039033275.1 Pseudomonadota bacterium
CGGAAACCATGCGCCGTGACGCCCGCGCGGCCCGTGCCGCGATCCGCCGACCTCATGCGCCGTAGCACCATCGTCAGCGCCATGTTGCTCAAGGGCCGCTCGCGCTTCGTGCCGGGGAAGACAAAGGCGCCAGCGTCCGGCATCTCGTCGTTACTGTAGCCGGCCAGTTCCTTCGCGCGGGCCAGGATCGCCATCGCGCGCGGACTGAGTGGCACCCTGTGCTCACGCTTGGCCTTCATCCGGCTCGCCGGAACGGTCCAGACCTTTGCGTCGAGATCGACCTCGCCCCACGTCGCGCCCAGTACCTCGCCGGTCCGCGCGGCCGTCAGGATCAGGAACTCGAAAGCCAGTCGCACCTCCTCGCCCGCGCCGCAGGCGCGAAGGTCCGACATGAAGGACGGCACTTCAGCGTAGGGCAGCGCGCTATGATGCCCCTTCGGCTGCGTCTGCTTCGGCAGGCCGGACGTGACGCTCGCCACCGGGTTCTCGCCCTCGCGAAAGCCCGCCGCCCGTGCCCAGTCGAGCACGGTGCCGATCCGCTGGCGCACCCGCCGGGCGGTCTCGGGCTTCGCCAGCCAGATCGGCGTGAGGACCTTCAGCACGTCCTGCGTCTGGATATGGTCGACGCGCCGATGGCCGATGATGGGAAAGGCGTAGGTCGTGAGCGTGTTGATCCACTGCTGCGCGTGCTTCGGGTTGCGCCAGCTTGCCTTATGCTCGCCGTGGACGCGCTCGGCAGCCTCGGCGAACGTCGGTACGCCACGCCTAGCACGCTGCCGTGCCGCCAGCGGATCGTCGCCCGCGCGGGCGGCCTTGCGCAGCATCGTCGCCTCGTCGCGGGCTTCGGCCAGAGTAACCAAGCGAACGCTGCCCAGCCCGATGTCCCGCCGCCGGCCTTGTACGACGCACCGCAGCAGCCATGTCTTGGCCCCGGACGGCGAGACGACGAGGTAAAGCCCGTTGCCGTCCGCATAGCGCCCCGGCAGCTTAGCGGCGTTGACCGCGACGGCGGTCAGCTTCTTCTCCGGGTGGCGTCCAAGCGCCTTTGGCATTCGATCCTCCGCCGAACGGGTGGCCCCACATTCGGAACCACATCTGATAGCGGATGGTGGGGGATGCCAGCGGACGGCGCCGGAACGTGCGGATAGGGTAAACGCTTGCCAGCGCTATGCTTCTCGGATGACATCGGATGACAGCGGACAAAGGATCAGGGGACTCCGTGTCCGCCATTTTCCCTTGCCGAGACACCGCCTCGCCACGGTGAGGCTTTTCCACTCGCTCAGACGGCTTGGCCCGAAGATCAGACTGTCAGGGCGAGGCCGTCCTTGTCGAAGAGGTGGAGGGCGGCCGGGTCGAAGGTGAGGCCTACGGTTTCGTCTTCGCGCACAGGGGTGGTGCCGGGGGCGCGCACGACCAATGTTCCGGCGGTGCCGCAGTCGATATGGGCGAAGATGTCGGCGCCGAGATATTCGGCGATGCGCACTGTGCCGCTCACATGGCCCCGATCGGGCGCGGTGAGGGCGATGTGCTCGGGCCGCACGCCGAGATGGGTGACGGAGGCGGGGGCGTCGAGCGGCAGGCCC
>JBCCCX010000467.1:0-1581 GCA_039033275.1 Pseudomonadota bacterium
CCGCCGGCGGCGGTGACCACGCGGTCGCGGGGATCGCAGAGGCGGTTCACCACGCCGATGGCCTGGGCGTAGGAATTGGGGCGGTTGCCGGGGCGGACGTTCTCGGCCACGTAGGCGTCCCATTTCTTGCGCTCGTCCCGGGCAAACGCGCGCCATGTCTCCGGCGCCGTGTAGCCCGCCATGGCCTGCCCCAGCGACCGCAGCCCCAGCTTCGCGTCGCCCACCACCGGCAGGGACATGTGCTTTCCCGCATCGTGCCGCGCCGCGTTCAGCGACACGATCCGCGCGTCCTTGGCGAAGGCCGTCCAGGAGCCGGTGGTGAAGTCCTGGAGCCGGGAGCCCACCGACAGGATCACGTCGGCCGCTTCGGCCACGGCATTGCCGCTATCCGACCCGGTGACACCCACGGGCCCGATATTGAGCGGATGGTCGGCCTTGAGGTTCGCGCGGCCGGCGATGGTCTCGATCACGGGGATGCCGTGGATCTGCGCGAAGGCCTTCAGCTCCTCGACCGCGCCCGAATACTGCACTCCGCCGCCCGCGATGATCACGGGCCGCTCGGCTGCGCGCAACGCGGCCGCGGCATCGGCCACCTCGTCCGCGTCCGGCGTCACCCGGCGGATGCGGTGGGTCCGCTCGGCGAAGAACGCCAAGGGGTAGTCGTAGGCCCAGCCCTGGACGTCCTGGGGCAGCGCCAGGAAGGCCGGTCCGCAATCGCCGGGGTCCAGCATTGTCGCGAGGGCCGCGGGCAGCGACTGGATCACCTGGGCCGGATGGGTGATCCGATCCCAGTAGCGGGTCACGGACCGGAAGGCGTCGTTGAGGCCCAGCGTCGGGTCGCCGAAATGTTCGAGCTGCTGCAGGACCGGGTCGGGCAGCCGCGTCAGGAACGTGTCGCCGCAGAGCATCAGCATCGGCAGGCGGTTCGCATGGGCCAGCGCCGCGGCCGTCAGCAGGTTCGCCGTGCCCGGCCCGGCGCTCGCGGTGCAGAACATGAACCGCCGACGCAGGTGGTACTTGGCATATGCCGCGGCGGCGAAGCCCATCCCCTGCTCGTTCTGCCCGCGATAGAGCGGCAGCGTCTCCCGCGCCTCCCAAAGCGCTTCGCCCAGGCAGGTGACGTTGCCATGCCCGAAGATGCCGAACCCGCCGCCGCAAAGGCGGACGCGCCGCCCGCCGATCTCGATGAACTGCGCGTTGAGGAACCGGATGATGGCCTGCGCCGTCGTCAGGCGGACCGTCTCGTCGGCCATATGCGTGTCCTCCCCCGGATATTCCGCAGCGCACTTCGCGATGCCGCTTGACCCATTCCTCGGCCTGAGGATACGCGTGTTGCAACCGGGTGCAATCCGTTTCTGTGCGCGCGGCCGGGAAGGGGGGATCGTGACCGATATCGGGATCGGCATCGTGGGCGGCGGGTACATGGGCAAGGCCCATGCGGTGGCCCATGCCGCTGTCGGCGCAGTCTTCGACACGCCCCTGCGCCCACGGCTGGAGATGGTCGCGGCGTCCTCGCTCGCCTCCGCCGAGGGCTACCGGGACGCTTTCGGCTTCGCCCGCGCGGCCCCGGACTGGCAGGCG
>JBCCCX010000468.1:0-1570 GCA_039033275.1 Pseudomonadota bacterium
GCATTACGATCAAGGCGCAGACGGTGCGCCTCGACTACACTGGGAAGGACGGCACGGATTACGTCCTCAACCTTATGGACACGCCGGGCCATGTGGACTTCGCTTATGAGGTCTCGCGCTCTCTTTCCGCCTGCGAGGGGTCCATCCTCGTCGTGGACGCCAGCCAAGGCGTGGAAGCGCAGACGCTGGCCAATGTCTATCAGGCGATCGAGGCCGACCACGAAATCGTCCCGGTCCTGAACAAGATCGACCTGCCTGCGGCGGATATCGACCGGGTCAGCGAGCAGATCGAGGATGTAATCGGCATCGACGCCACCGACGCCGTGCAGATCAGCGCCAAGACCGGGATCGGCATCCCCGACGTGCTGGAGGCGATCGTCCGGCGCCTGCCCGCACCGCAGGGCGACCGCGATGCGCCGCTGAAAGCGATGCTGGTGGACAGCTGGTATGACCCCTATCTGGGCGTCGTCGTTATGATCCGGGTGATCGACGGGGTGATCCGCAAGGGCGACCAGATCAAGATGATGCAGACCGGCGCGAAATACGGGATCGACCGGCTCGCCGTCCTGCGCCCCCAGATGACCGACATCGCCGAACTGGGCCCGGGCGAGATCGGCGTGCTGACGGCCAGCATCAAACAGGTCCGCGACACCCGCGTGGGCGACACGATCACGCATGAGAAAAAGCCCACGCCCGCCGCGCTCCCCGGCTTCAAACCCTCGCAGCCCGTCGTCTTCTGCGGCCTCTTCCCTGTCGACAATGCCGAGTTCGAGGACCTGCGCGACGCCATCGAAAAACTGGCCCTGAACGACGCCAGCTTCTCGTCCGAGATGGAAACCTCCGCCGCCCTCGGCTTTGGCTTCCGCTGCGGCTTCCTGGGCCTGCTCCACCTCGAGGTCATCCGCGACCGGATCGAACGCGAGTATAACATCGAGCTCATCACCACCGCGCCTAGCGTGATCTACCACGTCTACATGCGCGACGGCACGATGATCCCGCTCCACAACCCCGCCGACATGCCCGACCTCACCCATGTCGACCATATCGAGGAACCGCGGATCAAGGCGACCATACTGGTGCCCGACGAGTATCTGGGCGATGTCCTGAAACTCTGCCAGGACCGCCGCGGGGTGCAGGAGGATCTGACCTACGCCGGCTCCCGCGCGATGGTGGTCTACGACCTGCCGCTCAACGAGGTGGTCTTTGACTTCTACGATCGCCTGAAATCGGTGACCAAAGGCTATGCCAGCTTCGACTACCAGATGACCGGCTATCGCCAGGACAATCTGGTGAAGATGCAGATCCTCGTAAACGACGAACCCGTCGACGCACTCTCGATGATGGTCCACCGCGACCGGGCCGAGGCGCGCGGGCGGGCGATGTGCGAAAAGCTCAAAGACCTGATCCCCCGCCACATGTTCAAAATCCCGATCCAGGCGGCCATCGGCGGCAAGGTCATCGCGCGCGAAACGCTGTCGGCGCTGCGCAAGGACGTGACGGCGAAGTGCTATGGCGGCGATGCGACGCGGAAGCGGAAGCTGCTGGACAAGCAGAAGGCCGGGAAAAAGAA
>JBCCCX010000469.1:0-1557 GCA_039033275.1 Pseudomonadota bacterium
CTCGGCATCGGCACGCAGGAAAAGGACGTGATGATCGTGGTCGACATGTCGGGCTCGATGCGCGCGCATACCTCCAACGTCGTCTCCGCACTGGAAGAGATCCTGTCGCAAATGCAGCCCGACAACCGATTCGCCGTGCTGGGCTACCGGGGCGGGCCGAGCTATTCCGCCTACCCGCCCGGCGGCGCGCTGGCCCGCGCCAGTCGCGGGGAGATCGCGGGCGCGCTTGACTTCGTCCAGCGCCTGCCGCGCCAATTCGGCGGCGGCACGCCCACGCAAAACGCGTTGTTGCGCGCACTCAACGCACAGCCCGGCGCGATCATCCTGATCAGCGACGGGCAGCCCGACGACGGACAGCCGGGCGAGATCGTGCGCAACATCACCCGCCGCAATCGCGGGCGCACGGAAATCCATACGGTCGCCATCGGCGACTACACATCCGATCCCGCCCTGACACTGTTCCTGCAGGAGATGTCGAACAATAATCGCGGTGACTTCGTCGGGCGGGCGCGATGAGCGCCCTGCATGACTCCGGAGTGGCGCGATGAAGAAGCGCCCCGACAGGGAGGTCAACGTTTTCAGCCTGAGTGCGGTCGACCTGTTCGCCGCCGCCATGGGCGCGTTCGCCCTGCTCGCCATCATCCTGCTGCCCTACTACCAGAAGGAAATACGCGAGCTGACACCGGAAAACGCGATCAGCGACCTGCTGCGCGCCGCGCAGGACAGCTCCGTGGAGACGGTCGAGCAACGCAAGGCCCTCGAAGCCAAGCGGTCGGCATCCATCCAGGCCGTGTCGGACATCGAGTCCGAGGCCGACAAGCTGCTGGCCAAGCTGCGCGCTGCCGAGGCGGCCTTGAAGGAAAAGCAAGCCGAGACGCTACGCGCGACGCCTGAGCCGGAACCGGTCGAGGACGACCCTGCCCCGGCCGACGCGCCGGAGCCGGTCGTCGTGCCGTTCCGGTTCCTCGGCCTCAAGACAACGGCGGACGACATCGTGATCGCGTTGGACATGAACCGCTGCATGGCGGGCCACGAGGCCAGCATCGGCCGGGCGGTGGACCGCATTGTCGACAGCTTGCAGGACAATCACGCGCTGCGCATAGTCGGGTTCCAGCAGACCGATGCCGGTCCGCGCACGCAGGGTTGGCCCTCCGGCGGAGAGCTGCGAAACATAAACGCAGGCGGCGCGCGGCGCGAGGCCAAGCGTTTCGCGCAGCGCCTGACGACGCAGTTCGGCGGCTCGGCTTCCATGCTGGATGCGTTCCGCACGATTCTGTCCGGGCCGGGCGAAGCCGTCTTCCTGGTCAGCGATGGCCTGCCCAATCCGAGCGCGAATGAAGGCCTAGCCCCGAGCCGGCTGGCAAGCGAACTCACGCGGCTCAATGCCGGGCGCAAGGAAATCCACACGGTCGTGGTCGGCAACTATTTCGACTATGACGGCACGGTGGAATTCATGGAAACGCTGGCGGGCGCCAATGGCGGGCAATTCATGGCGCTGGCCAGCCCGGACCGTGGGGTGTGCGACTAGAATGAGGCATGACATCAATCTCGTATCCC
>JBCCCX010000470.1:0-1551 GCA_039033275.1 Pseudomonadota bacterium
CGCTGGCGAGCAGGCCGTAGTGGCGGATGCGGTGGAAGCCGTCAGGCAGGACATGGATCAGGAACCGGCGGATGAACTCGTCGGTGGTCAGGCGCATGATCCGCATGCGATCGCCGCGCTTGATGCGGTAGTCCTTCCAACGGAACGCCACCGTCTCAGCGTCTGCGCTGACGAGGCGGCTGTTCGAGATCGCCACCCGATGGGTGTAGCGGCTGAGATAGGCGAGGACGGCCTCGGGCCCGCCGAACGGGGGCTTGGCATAGACCACCCAGTCGGTCTTGCGCATGGGCGCGAGCCAGGCGGTGAAGGTGTGCGCTTCGGCGAGGCCCGCGAGATCCCCGAAGAAGGCGAGTTTGCCCGCGCCGTGGAGCGCCAGCATCCCCTCGATGAACAGGCGCCGGAAAAGTCGGGCGAGAACGCGCACAGGCAGAAAGAACCCGGGACGACACGAGATCCAGCGCTTGCCATCGGGCGAGAGACCGCCGCCCGGTACAATCATGTGGATGTGGGGATGGTGGGTGAGCGCGGAGCCCCAGCTGTGCAGCACGGAGGTGAAGCCGATCCGGGCGCCGAGGCGCTTGGGGTCGGCGGCGATCGTCCTGACTGTCTCGGCGGAGGCCGTGAACAGCAGGCCGTAGAGCGCGCGCTTGTTGGAATAGGCGAGCCGGGCGATCTCGGCCGGCAGAGTGAAGACGACGTGGAAGTACTCGACCGGCAAGAGGTCTTCCGCCCGTGCCGCCATCCAGTCTCGCGCCGCCGGTCCCTGACACTTCGGACAGTGGCGGTTCTTGCAGGAGTTGTAGGAGACGTGCTGGTGGCCGCAGTCGGCGCAGGCCGCCACATGCCCGCCGAGCGCCTCGGTTCGGCAGGCCTCTATAGCCGACATCACCTTCAGCTGGGCGAGGCCGACATGTCCCACGTTGTCCCGCCGCCACGCGGGGCCGTGATCACGGAAGATGTCGGCAATCTCCAGCGCTCTCCGGGGCACCCCGGCCCGGGGTCACTCCAGGCTTCGCCTCACCGTGCGATCCTGAAGCGACGTCAGCATCTCGAAGGGGCTGACCGTGTCCCGGATCGTCTTCGTCGCTACGTGAGCGTACTGGGCCGTGGTCGTGAGCTTCGCGTGGCCGAGCAGCACTTGGATCACCCGGACATCGGTGTTCGCCTCGAGCAGATGCGTTGCGAAGCTGTGGCGCAGCGTGTGCAGCGTCGCAGGCTTGGCGATGCCCGCCATGCTCTTCGCCGACGTAAAGGCCCGGTTCAGCTGGCGCGGCGAGATCGGGTTGATCTTCGGCTTGCCGGGGAACAGCCAGCCCTCCGGCCGGGCTTCAAGCCACCAGTCGCGGAGCAGCTGGAGCAGCCCCGGCGAGAGCATGACCTTGCGGTCTTTCCGTCCCTTGCCCTGCTCGACATGGATCAGCATCCGGTCGCTGTCGATATCGCCGATCTTGAGTGCGCAGACCTCCGCGGCACGGAGCCCGGCGCCGTAGGAGATGCTGAGCGCGGCACGGTACTTCAGCCCCGGCCCGGGGGAACAGTTGCGTGATGTCC
>JBCCCX010000471.1:0-1545 GCA_039033275.1 Pseudomonadota bacterium
CTTGGAGCCGTTCAGGATCAGAATGTCGCCCCTATCCCGCACGGTGGATTTCATGCCCGACAGGTCCGACCCCGCGCCCGGCTCCGTCATGGCGACCCCGAGGATGGTCTCGCCCGATATGCACTTCGGCAGGAAGCGCTCGCGTTGTTCCTCGTTTCCGATGGTCTTGAAATATGGGCCGACCAGGCGTGAATGCAGCGTGGCGAAGAACTCGCCCGTTTCCGCGCGCGCACTCTCCTCGATGATGATCTGGTCCCAGCGGAAGTCATCGTCGCCCAGCCCGCCATATTTCTCGTCCGGCCAGATCATCAGCATGCCGCGCTCGCCCGCCTTGCGGAAGGCGGACCGATCCACGATGCCAGCCTCGCGCCACTCTTCCATGTTCGGCTTGATCTCCTCCTCCAGGAACTGGCGGTAGGAGCTGCGGAACAGGGTCTGTTCCTCCGTGAACTGGCGCATGCATGTCCCCTAAAGTGGCATTTGCGCACAGGGTTAGGGGAGGCGGCTCCGGAATGGGAAGGGCGGGACGCGGCGCGCGCCGCCTTTATCAGGGACGTGATTGAAAGAGGCTTCGTCCCCGGCAATGATTGCCGGGTACGGCTCTTCTACAAGAGCGATCCGGGAACCGGAATCGGCATCCCCGCCAGCACCTGTCCGAAGCTCTTGCCTTGCGGGTCGAGGCGCAAGGACGCCGTGCCGCCCCCGCCCAGCGCCCGGTGCAGGACGAAGTTCACCGCATGGGAGCCGGGCAGGTGGAAGCGCTCCACGGGACCGTCCAGGACATGGGCGAACCGCTCGGCGACGGTCTCTTCAGTGAGTGCAGCCCAGATATAGGGCAGGTAGGCGGCGCGCCTCGCCGCGACGCCGATATTGGCGATATCGCCCTTGTCGCCGGAGCGCAGCCAGGCGAGGCGTTCGAGCGGGACGTCCGCGCCGCGAACCTGAACGGCGCCCGGCGGGATGAAGGGCGCGCCGTCGACCGCGATATCCAACACGCTCTTGTCCACCAATGTCGAGAAAAGCCGCACGACGGGCTGCGGTTTGGGCCGCGCACCCCCATAGATGACGAGGCCCGGCGGCGTGGCGAGACCGAGGCCCGAGGCTTCCTTGAGCAACAGGGTGCAGGCGCGCTCTTGCGAATGACGGACGGAAATGCGGAAGGCGATCTCGCGCGCGTCCCGTCCGCCGCCGAAATGGGTGTCGTCCCCGACGCGCTCCAGCGCGACCGCCGTAAAGTCCTCCATGTCCAGCGCGCGCAGCTTTGCCCGCGTGCGCGACAGCGTGGCCTCGAAGAAGGCTTGCGCCTTCTGTGTGGCCGCCGCGCCGATCATGAAGAAAAGAACGGCAATACGGTGCCCGTCGGACAGGGTGAGGCTGGCTTTGTAGCTCCCGGTGCGGCCGCGGCCGCGCGCGCCGCTGACCCTGATCCTGTCGGGGCCATCCTCCTCGATATGAACCTGTGTGAAGTCGCACACCACGTCCGGCAGAACGTATTCGACCGGGTCGCCGATCTCGTAGAGCATCTGCTCGGCCACCGTGCCGCGA
>JBCCCX010000472.1:0-1505 GCA_039033275.1 Pseudomonadota bacterium
CCTTGCCGAGGCGCTCGGCGGCACCGCGAACCGCAAGACGCCGCGCGAAACGCTCGATGCCGGCCTGCGCCACGGTCCGCATGGCCTGACGCTGGAGGCGGTGGAGGCGGCCCCGCATGGCATCGACCTCGGCCCGCACGAACCGCGTCTGCCGGGCCGCCTCGCGACGCCCGACAAGCGCATCCACACCGCGCCGCCGCTCTGCCTGGAGGATCTCGCCCGTTTTCGCGCCGAACTGGCGACGGCGGGCGACCCGGCGACGCTGCTCCTCATCGGCCGCCGTCACGTCCGCTCGAACAATAGCTGGCTGCACAATTCGAAGCGCTTGGTGAAAGGCCCCGATCGCTGCACCGTCATGATGCACCCGGACGACGCCCGCGCGCGCAACATCGGCGAGGGCGCGGCGGTCGAGGTCGCAAGCCGCGTCGGCACCGTCACGCTTCCGGTCGAGATCACCGCCGACATGATGCCCGGTACAGTCTCCATCCCGCACGGCTGGGGCCACGGCCGTACGGGCGTAAAGCTGTCCGTCGCCGCCGATCATGCCGGCGCCAGCATCAACGACCTGACCGACCCCGCCCGCATGGACCCGCTCACCGGCAATGCCGCCTTCAACGGCACGCCCGTCACCGTCGCGCCCGCGGAGATGCTCGCTGCGGCCGAATGATGTTTCGACAGGCTCAGGGTGAGCGGAATTGAGAACGGACCAGGAAACCGCTCATCCTGAGCCTGTCGAAGAACCCTACACACCCGCGCTCATGTTGCGACGCAGCACCCCCGGCGCTAAGGCCGCCGCCACCCATGCCCGACGCGCTTTCCTTCCAAGACATCATTCTCACGCTGCAGCGCTACTGGGCGGCGCGCGGCTGCGTCATCCTGCAGCCCTATGACAAGGAAATGGGCGCCGGGACGTTTCACCCGGCGACCGTGCTGCGCGCGCTGGGGCCAGAGGCGTGGAACGCTGCCTATGTCCAGCCCTGCCGCCGCCCGACCGACGGTCGTTATGGCGAGAACCCCAACCGCCTGCAGCATTATTACCAGTTCCAGACCATCCTGAAGCCGTCGCCGCCCGACCTGCAGCAGCTCTATCTCGGCAGTCTGGAAGCCATCGGCATCGACACCGCCGCGCACGACATCCGCTTCGTCGAGGACGACTGGGAATCGCCCACGCTCGGCGCCTGGGGCCTGGGCTGGGAGGTCTGGTGCGACGGCATGGAGGTGACCCAGTTCACCTATTTCCAGCAGGTCGGCGGCTTCGACTGCAAACCCGTCGCGGGCGAGCTGACCTACGGCCTGGAACGCCTGGCCATGTATATTCAGGGCGTAGACAGCGTCTACGATCTGAAGTTCAACGGCGTCCAAGGAGAGGGGGGCGTCACCTATGGCGAGGTCTTCCTCGCCAACGAACAGCAGCAGTCGGCCTATAATTTCGAGCGCGCGACCACCGACAAGCTGTTTTCGGAATTCCGCAACGCGCAGGACGAGTGCGAAAAGCTGATCGAGGC
>JBCCCX010000473.1:0-1504 GCA_039033275.1 Pseudomonadota bacterium
CACGCCGGACCGCCCCGCGCCACACATCGGGCATGACACAGATGACGCGCGAGCAGATCGACGCCGCGGAAGCCGCCGGGATCGTCCCACCTCGGCAAGCCCGCGCCATGCGAGCGGCACTGGCGGCCAAGTCGCCTGAGCCCGCGAAGACGCCCGACGCCCGGATCGGAAACGAGGACGATCTGCGCTTCCTGCGCTCCTTCGGCGACGTGTTCATCGGGGTCGGTCTGATCCTGTTGGCGCTGGGCACGGCGGCGATCACGGGGCTGGTCGGCGGTGGTCCGCTGTTCCTCGGCGCGGCAGTCGCGGCCTGGGCGATGGCGGAATGGTTCGGCCGTCGGAAACGCGCGCATTTCCCCACATTGATCACGGCGCTGGCCTTTCTGGTCTTCGTTCAGACCGGTCTGTCCGGAATCGCCTCTTTGGGCGGGATCGGGGCGGCGCTCATCACCGTGGCGGCGATGGGGCTGTTTTATTGGCGCATCCGCCTGCCCTTCTGCATCGCGCTGATCGCGGTCAGCCTGATCTACCTTCTGTTCGCCGTACTAAACGAAGTTGCACCGGGCCTGCTGCGGCGGGAGTTCACCGCCGTGATGGTCATGTCGGGCCTGGCCGTGTTCGCGGCCGCCCTGCTCTACGATGTGCGTGACCTGCACAGGCGCACGCGCTTCGCCGACAACGCCTTCTGGTTGCACCTGCTCGCCGCGCCGTTGATTATTCACGGGCTGGTCGGTTCGGCCGTGGCGAGCCGCACGGACTTACTGTTCGACATCATCCCGACTTTCGTCTTCACCGAAAGGGACGCAGGCGTGGTGCTCGCCGCCTTGGGCGCGCTGACCCTGGTGGGTCTCGCCATCAATCGGCGCGCCCTGATCGTGTCGAGCCTGTTCTACGCCGGGGCGGCCATCGCCTTTCTCGTGCGGCGGACCGGCATTGATCTCGGCTCCGCGCTGAGCCTGACGCTCGTTCTTCTCGGCGCGGCCATCGTGCTGCTGGGCGTGGCTTGGCACCCGGCGCGGGGCCTGCTGCTGCGGGTCCTGCCGGATTGGCGCGTCTTCCCGCCGCCCTACCGGCCCGACCCGGAGCATAGACCGGCTTGACCCTCGCGTCCCAGCCCCCACATCGCAGGCCATGACAGACAGTACTTCCCAGGCGGCCGCGTCCGCTTTCACGCCGCGCGAAATCGTCTCCGAACTGGACCGGCACATCGTGGCGCAAGCCGACGCCAAGCGCGCCGTCGCCATCGCCCTGCGCAACCGCTGGCGGCGCAAGCAGCTGGACGATGGCCTTCGCGCCGAAGTCACGCCCAAGAATATATTGATGATCGGCCCGACCGGCGTCGGCAAGACGGAGATCAGCCGCCGCCTGGCCAAGCTGGCCCGCGCGCCCTTCCTGAAGGTCGAAGCGACCAAATTCACCGAAGTCGGCTATGTCGGCCGCGACGTGGAACAGATCATCCGCGACCTGGTGGAAGCCGCCATCACCATGCTGCGCGAGGAAAAGC
>JBCCCX010000474.1:0-1501 GCA_039033275.1 Pseudomonadota bacterium
CGGAATCCGAGTCGGGAGCTCGAATGCGAAGTCGGAACTAGAGTTGCGAGTCCCTAGTACAAAACGCTCCTCCGCATGCCAGAAAAGCCGAGCTGGCCGAGCAGGTTCGCGCCCATATAGGCGATGACTGCACCGATGGCGAAGGACAGGACGGCGACGATCGGCGCGGCATCGAGGCCGACCTCCTCCATGAGGGACACGATGGACTTGATACGCAACCGTCTCGGTTGGACGAGCACGCGGACGAACATGACGAAGAACTCGCCCAGGAACGCCATCGTGGCATAAAGTTCGTCCCAGAAACGGATAGTGGCCCGGCCCAAGCGGTCCAGCGTGTCCCGCCATTGTTGCGGCACTTGGCCCGGTTCGCCCATCTGGGCGTCGGCGGCGACATGAAGCAGGGTCTGTTGCCCCGGCGTTCCATCATCGAGGCTCCAGCCTTTGCAGACGTCGTTCACACGCACGGCCTTGGTCAGCAGGAAAGCCCCAGCTGTATCGAGCACCTCGACTTCCGTCAGGTCGAACCGGACGGTTTCGTAGCGCATCGCGGCATAGTCGCGCTCGAGCGCATCGTAGACGGAAGACACGGTTTCCACGGTCCAGCGTCCGGCGGCCTTCACGTGCAGCACCTTGTCCTGCTTGGAAAGATCGTATCTGGCAGGCGCGCTCAGCATGGCGCGGGAGTGCGCTACACCGGACTAAGCGTCAAGTCGGCAAGGAAGGCAGCAAGCTCGCAAGCGGGCCTTTCCGGCGGAGTCTATCCTACGGACGTGGCTTCGGCCGAAACGGGGGCAGCGTGGGCGCGGCGCACACGGTCGCCGAAGCTGTCGGTGATTCGCCGCAAACCGTCGACGGACTGACGCAAAGGCTCGAGCTCGGCCTCATGTCCTTCAGGCAAGGCTTGGGCGAATAGGCGCGAGGCTCGTTCGGACGCAAGAAGCGCGGCTTGGAGACTGTCCAACTCATCCCCCAGGTCGCGGTCTGGAGGCGCGACCTCAAAGTAGATTTCGGCGGCACGACGAGTCTGCTCCACATGACCCTTCGCGACTTCGATATCCTCGAGGATCAGGGAAACGGGTTTCCCCTCTCCCGGATACACACTCGCTTCGTCGGAAACGGTTCGGGCGGAAAGGCCGTTGAGCAGCATGTCCGCCGCCGCTTCCATCTTGCGCTGCGACGCGTTGGCACCGAAGCCGCGTGACGCGAAAGCGGTCTTCAGTCGCTCGACCGCGCGTTCGACAACATTAGTGTCATCGGCTTGCGACATGACGGATCCGCCATCGGATCCCGCCATGGATTGAAGGTCGACGGTCGCGCATCCCGAACATAGGAGCGCGGCCACGGCCGAAATCGTCGCAATTCGTTTCATCGTCCACCCCGATCGGAGACAAGTCTCCAGTCATTCCCCTGTACTCTTAGCGATTGCTTTTGAATGATGTCTGAACGTCAGCGTTAAATCTTCGTCACTCACGGCCCTTGATGGCCTCCTCCGCTAAGACGC